>DATNFM010000257.1:0-55058 GCA_035606435.1 Streptosporangiaceae bacterium
CTTGAAGCCCTCAGAATCTGGAAAGGCAACACCCGGTTCTATCAGGCCTCCAGCAGCGAAATGTTCGGCGACATCGAACCGTTGCCTTATAATGAGAGCACGCCATTTCATCCTCGGAGTCCGTACGCTATCGCAAAAGTACTCGCCCATCAAGCAACGCGCATGTATCGTGATGCCTACGGCATCTATGCCTCGACCGGAATATGCTTCAATCACGAATCTCCGCGGCGCGGACACAATTTCGTCACGCGTAAGGTCAGTACTGCCGTGGCCCGCATATCCATGGGCCTTCAATCCAAGCTCGTGCTCGGACGACTCGACTCGCGGCGAGACTGGGGCTTTGCCGGTGATTACGTAGAAGCAATGTGGCTAACGCTTCAGCACCCAGAGCCAGATGACTTCATCGTGGCAACCGGAGAATCTCATTCCGTTCAGGAATTCGTAGAGCTCGCCTTCGCCCGCGTCGGTATCGAGGACTGGCAGAACTACGTTGTCCAGGACAAGAAATTCTTCCGGCCACTAGATGTCATGGATCTCTGCGGGGACAATTCGAAGGCCAAGACAGTTCTGGGATGGAAGCCCACCATCCGGTTCGGCGAACTGATCAACCTGATGGTTGACGCAGATCTGGAGGCCGCGAACGCGGGTATTACTGATCCTCAGTAAGTATCTGGATTGATGGGCCAGTGTCAGAACTGATCCGCATCGGATTCTGCCGACTGCGACCTGAGATCCGAGTCCACCATCATAGCTACAAGTTCATGGAAATTTACGGTCGGCTGCCAGCCGAGACTTCGTCGCGCCTTCCGTGGGTCAGCGGTAAGCACGCTTATGTCAATCGACCGCAGAAGGGAACTGTCGCACGTCACATGGTCGCGCCAGTCTAGATCGACCTGACTGAACGCCGATTCGACCAAATCTTCAACTGAGTGAGATACGCCAGTACCGATCACGAAGTCGGTGGGCTCTTCCTGCGACAGCATGAGACTAAATGCTTGCACGTAGTCGCCTGCAAACCCCCAGTCTCTTCTCGTCACCAAGCTGCCGAGCCTCAGTTTTTTCTCTAGGCCCAGCTTGATCTTCGCTACCCCAAGCGAGACCTTGCGCGAGACATATCGCTGATCACGGCGCGGTGATTCGTGGTTGAACAGAATTCCGGACACCGCGTACATGCCTAGTGATTCACGGTAATGCTGCACTAGAAGATGCCCGTAAAGTTTGGCCGATCCATAAGGACTAATCGGCTGAAATGCCGTGGATTCCGACTGCGACGGCTCAGCGGCGTTGCCGAAGATCTCTGATGACGAGGCTTGAAAGAGTCGCGTCTGGCCACTGGTAACTGCGCCCGATCCCGTTATGCCGTTGAAGCTTCGTACCGCCTCCAGGAGGCGCAGCACGCCGAGTCCCGTCACCTCTGCGGAACTTTCAGCGTGCTGCCACGAGACCGGGATGAAGGAGACCGCCGCGAGGTTGTAAACCTCATGCGGCTGAACGTGATCAACGGCAGTGAGAAGGCTCTTCGCGTCCGTGAGGTCGCCGTAGACCAGCCGGATGTCGGGCAGCAACTGCCGAACTCGCCCAACCCGCGGGTTCGCCTGGCCATGGACGAACCCCCACACCTCGTAACCTTCGGCCAGCAAATGCTCGGCAAGGTATGACCCGTCTTGACCCGTAACGCCGGTGATCATCGCCCGCTTCATGACTCCAGGTTATCGGTTGAAGCCGCGCGCTAGCGTCTCGTCGCATAGGGGCAGCAGTGGTCAACTATCGTAATAAGAGCTATTGTGAGCACATGGATGCTCAAGTACATTTTAGGCAATTGCCCGATCTGACAGACGAACGCGGACCTAGCTTCTCAATACCGGCGAACGTCATGAGCGAACTCGCTGTAAGAGACGTACATATTGCGGCAATTGAACCGGGTCATGTGCGCGGGAATCATTATCATGAAAAAAAGACTGAACTGATCACGGTCATATACGCCGACGAATGGACTTTTTATTGGGACACTGGCGAAGAGACGCTAGTGCGCCGCAAAGAATTCACTGGGCGCGGAGCGGTGAGCATAGAAGTACCTTTGTTGTGGTCTCACGCAGTCAAGAATGACGGAAAGAAGGGCCTGTGGCTCATTAACATGACCGACCAACCGTTCGACCCTTCACAGCCCGGCTCAACCTTGGATGCAGTGACAAGAAAGATAGCTTAGCGCTCTTGGCATGAGCGCTGCCCTTGGGGGGGAACATGCCTGAATTTGAATTCTCCACGTTCTGTCATATCAGTCAATACGGCGATCAGGGCTATCGCGAACTGGCACGAATGGTTGCCATAAGCCGCCTAACGCTATGGGCCCCGTCAAGCTATATGCTGAAGTCTGACGCATCGGCATTAACGTCAACGACCTTCCTAGATTACCTGAATGCCGGCAAGATACGAGTAATTGGCCGTGTGGAATGGCTGCGCGACCCTGATTCACGCAAAGACAATCCATGGCCAGGGGCTGCTTGGGACCAAACTATTGATGGTGAAATAAGACGTATCTGCGATCAAGATGAAGGCAAGCCGAAGAGCGAACGTCACGTCGTCATAGCGCCCCCGGAGAGCGGTTATGGATTTGCCGACAGATACCTTGCTCAACATCCCGAGCAGGTAAGCCAATGGGCGAAGACCCTTCGCGGCAAGAAAAGTTCGCTAGACATCCCGGGCGGAACCAGAGAAGCCGCATTGCGCGAGAGTCACCCGCGCGAGGCAACCCGGCGCATCCTCCGCGACGCATACAATCACGGTCAAGCAATCGCTTTCTCCGAGGCCGACGCACCAGTACTGGTGCAGCGAAAGTACACGAAATTCTGGAATATTCTGCGCGATGCTCCTCCTCTCGACGTTGCCACCGACTCCGATTCCGCCCAGGAACCTATGAGCGCTCCGGCCGATCATGCCGTAGACTGGAAAATGGGCAATTTAGCCAATCAACTACTCCGTATCCTGGCCGAGTTCGACATCCATGCGCGAAATCACTCCGACGCTGACAGCCTGGGCCGATTTATAGACAGTGCCGGACGCGAAGATGTGATGAAGTGGTTCCAGGGAATCTGCGTACTATTGCGAGATACACCTCCCAGCCAACTAGACGGCATCCTGGTCAAGCGCCTTCGGCAAGAAATCGGAGATGGTAGATTTCCCGGATTCTGGGAGGGGATAAAGGAGAATAGAGACGAGAGCGCCGTCGGGGCCGCTGCTCTTATACCCGCCGCGCTAGGATTGATTGCAGATCCCACCGGCCTCATAGGAATATTGCCGCTGGCACTGGCCGTATATCCTCTTGGAAAGGGTCTACTGCGGCAAATGGGTTATGTCCCAGACCGTTTCAACGGCTTGCAGTGGCCATTTCTATATACCTATGGCACCCGACCATCTCGCCGCCAGGTGAAACAACTACGCTATGTACTAAATGAACTTTATAACCGACAGTCTGGAGGTCTTTCTGGGTAGCTCATCTGAGCGCTGGCACTAGGCTGGTGGCATGCCTGTTCATGAAGCTGGGGCACTGCATGCGTCGGGGTACGGGGATGTCGCGATCGTGCCCGCGTGGCTGCGGCCGCCGGCGGACGTCAGCGAACTGCTGCCGCAGTTGTGGGCGCGGACGGTGCGGCGCAACGACGACGGGGCGCTTGAGGTCGGCGGGGTTGACGTGCGCGAGCTGGCGGCCGAGCACGGCACGCCCGCTTACGTGCTGGACGAGGCCGACTTCCGGGCCCGGGCGGTCGAGTTCAGGGACGCCTTTGCCGACGCTTTCGCTGAGCTGTGCGGCGGCGCTGAGGTGTACTACGCGGGCAAGGCATTCCTGTGCACGCAGGTCGCCCGCTGGATCGCGGCCGACGGGCTGAACCTCGATACCTGCTCGGGCGGTGAGCTGGCGGTCGCGCTGCGGGGCGGCGTTCCCCCGGCGCGGATCGGGATGCACGGCAACAACAAGTCAGATGCCGAGCTTGAGCGGGCGCTGCGCGCGGGTCTTGGCCGGATCATCGTGGACTCGACGGTCGAGATCGACCGGATCGCGGACGCGGCGCGGCGGCTCGGGGTTCGGGCGCGGGTGCTGCTCAGGGTGACGGTCGGGGTCGAGGCGCACACCCACGAGTACATCGCGACCGCGCACGAGGACCAGAAGTTCGGGATCTCGCTGGCCTCCGGGGCGGCGGGGAACGCGGTCCAGCAGATCCTGGCCAGGCCCGAGCTTGAGCTGCGGGGCCTGCACAGCCACATCGGCTCGCAGATCTTCGACACCAGCGGCTTCGAGGTCGCCGCGCACCGGCTGCTGAGCCTGCACGCGCGGCTGGTCCGCGACCACGGCGTGGTGCTGCCCGAGGTCGACCTGGGCGGTGGCTTCGGCGTTGCCTACACCAGCCAGCACGATCCGCTGGCGGCCAAGGCGCTGGCCGACTCGCTCGCGGACATCGTGGCCCGGGAATGCCAGTTCCTGGGTGTGGACGTGCCGAAGGTGTCGGTGGAGCCCGGCCGGGCGATCGTCGGGCCGACGACGTTCACGCTGTACCGGGTCGGCACGATCAAGGACGTCTCGCTCGAGCACGGCACCGCCCGCAGGTACGTCGCGGTCGACGGCGGGATGAGCGACAACATCAGGACGGCCCTGTACGACGCGGACTATTCAGCCGCGCTGGCCTCGCGCCGGTCGGCGGCCCAGCCCGTGCTGACCCGGGTAGTCGGCAAGCACTGCGAGGCTGGCGACATCGTGGTCAAGGACGAGTACCTGCCATCTGACCTCGAGCCGGGCGACCTGCTCGCGGTGCCCGCCACCGGGGCGTACTGCCGGTCCATGGCCAGCACGTACAACCACGTTCCGCGCCCGCCGGTGATCGCGGTCGCCGATGGGGTGGCCCGGCCACTGCTGCGCCGCGAGACCGAAGACGACCTGCTCGCCCTAGACGTCGGCTAGCCTCGCCGCACGGCGGCACCTCAGCCGATCAGCCCTTCTCCCACGTAACCGCCGTGCTTCGCGCCGGGCGGAACCGCGAACACCGAACTGCCGATGTGGGTGACGTACAGGTTCAGCGCGTCCGCGCCGGCCAGCCGGTGCTGGATCGGGATGAACTGCTTCCTCGGGTCGCTCTGGTAGCACAGGAACAGCAGGCCGGCCGCGGCGTCACCGCTGGCGTCGAGGCCAGGGGTATAGGAATAACCGCGCCGCAGGATTTCCTGACCGCCGTTGCTGGACGGCCGTGACAGCTTGATGTGCGAGGTCACCGGGATCTTGGGCAGCAGCGAGCCCGCCACCTTCTCCCGGCCGATGGTCTGCTCCTGGCCGGCAAGACCGGTGTCGTCCCACAGCGCGAGCGCGATCTGGATCCGCCGCGCCACGAGATAGGAGCCGCCCCGCATCCACGCCGGTGATGCCGGTTCACCAGCCCACACAAAATTTTTCAGCGAAAAATTGTCTTCGACTTTGATGTTGGCCGTGCCGTCCTGGAACCCCATCAGGTTGCGAGGCACGCTCTGATGGCGGCTATTTCCAGTTCGTCCGAATCCGGCTAGCACCCAGCGCGCCGGGGCAATGGTTTCGGCCATCCGGATCAGATTGTGAACGGCGTGAAATGCCACCTGCGGGTCATTCGAGCAGACCTGGACTCCGAGGTCGCCGCCGCTGATCGATGACTGGAGCGCATCGCCAGCGAAAGCGGGCAGATCGACGAGCGGCGCCGGCCGGCGCTTGGCCAGCCCGAAGCGGCCGTTGAACAGCCCTGGACCGAATCCGAACGTGACGGTGAGCTGGGACGGCCCGAGTCCGAGCGCCTCGCCAGTGTCTACCGGGGGCCGGGTGCCGGTGTTCACCGCGCCGATGGTCTTGCCGGCCGTCATCGCGGCGGCGGCGCTCGTCCAGGCCTTGAGCAGCTTGCGCAGTTCGGCAATCGAATCGGTGGCCACGTCGAACGCGGCGAATTGAAGGTAATTCTGCGCCGGAGTTGCGATTCCGGCCTGATGGGTGCCGTAGAACGGCACTATGGCCGAATCCGGGGTTACACTTGCGGCTGTGGCCATGCCGCCGGAGTCAGCGAGTACCGCACCAGTGCCAATCGCGCTAGCGCTAACGCCAGCCAGGCCGGTTTTAAGGAAGACACGTCGGGTCGACTGCATTGAGCCAGTATGACATTTGCTGATCGGTCATATAGACGCTTGCTGAGCCTGAATGCGGTTCAGCGGTGAAAAGACCGGCAAGGGGAGGCGGAACCATGACCAGCCAGCAACTTTTCCGGCGGCTGAGTGTCGCCCTCGCAGGGGTCGCGGCGGTCACGCTAGCCGGTCAGGCGGCCGCCGGGGCGGCGCCGGCCGGCGGGACGCTGCGGGCCTGGGGTCATGGGAACAGCGGCCAGCTCGGCACCGGCACGTTCGACAGCAGTGATGCCCCGGTCGCGGTGAAGCTGCCGGGCGGGGTCACGATCACCAAGGTCGCGGCCGGTGGTCGGCACACGCTGGCGGTGACCTCGACCGGCCAGGTGCTGTCGTGGGGCTACAACTTCCACGGCCAGCTCGGCGACGGCAACAACGCGACCCAGCGCCTGCCCGTCACCGTGCCGCTGCCGTCGGGGACTGTCGTGACCGCGGTCGCGGCCGGCGACATCGACAGCCTGGCCGTCACCTCGACCGGTCTGCTGTATTCGTGGGGCGACAACCACTACGGGCAGCTTGGTGACGCCAGCACGCAGCCGAGCAACGTACCGGTCAAGGTGATCTTCCCCAAGGGCACCAAGATCGTGGCGGCCGGGACCAGTTACAACTACAGCATGGCGCTGAGCTCGGGCGGTCAGGTCTATGCCTGGGGCTATGACGGCTCGGGCCAGCTTGGTGTCGGCGACTACACCGCGAGCGAGGTCCCGAGGCTGGTCAAGCTTCCGCACGGCACCAAGGTCGTCAAGATCGCCAACGGCGGTTACGACGGACTCGCGCTGACGGCGGGCGGCAAGTTGTGGGCCTGGGGTGACGACGCGTTCGGCCAGCTCGGCGACGGTTCTTTCAAGACGAGCCTGCGGCCGGTGCTGGTGAAGGTGCCGTCCGGGGTCAAGATCGCCTCGATCGGCGCGGGCAGCGAGCACGGCATCGCGCTGACCTCGACCGGCAAGGTGCTGACGTGGGGCCGGGGCACCTGGGGGCAACTAGGCAACGGCAGCAAGGTCAGCCGCCGGGATCGGCCGGTCTTCGTCCGGCTGCCGGCCGGTGACAAGGTCAAGGCGGTGAGCGCGGGCGGCGGGTTCAGCCTGGCGCTGACCTCGACCGGCAAGGTGCTGGCCTGGGGCCACAACACCTACGGCCAGCTCGGGAACGGGTCCATGGCGGACGCCACGCTGCCCAAGCAGGTGCGGCTGCCGTCCGGGATGACCGCCATCGGGCTATCGGCCGGGCCGACGACCAGGCACAGCTTCGCGATCGTCGTCCCGGCGGCGGGCTAGACCGGCTAACTCGGGCTAGCTCCAGAGGCTGGCTCTGGCGGTCAGGAAGTCGTCGATCGCGGCGGTGAATCCGTCGAGCTGATCTTGGGTCAGCACGAGGCTGAGCGCCAGGTAGCCTCGGCCGGCCATGTAGTAGCCGCGGTCGAGCAGGTCGAGGAAAAGCAGTTCGAGCAGGCGCGGGTCGCCGCCGGCGAGATCGGCGATGCTGCGGATCGGGCTGGCGGTCGGGTGTATTGCGAGCAGGCTGCCGACACCGGTCGCCTGGAACGGTGCGCCGGCGGCGGCGAACCTGGCGGTCAGGGTCTCGCGCAGGCGTTCGCCCCTGGCCGTGTGCCGCCGCGCCACCTCTGGCGTGTAGACCTGGGTCAGGCCGGCGTGTCCGGCCGCCATCGTGAGCACGTTGTTGTTGAACGTGCCGGCGTGCGGCAGCGCGCCCGGACGGGTGGGGTCGAAGAGTTCCATCACGTCGGCCCGGCCGCCGAAGGCGCCGAACGAGGATCCGCCGCCGATGTACTTGCCGAGCGTGGTCAGGTCCGGCGTGATGCCGAGCCTTCCCTGGAGGCCGCCTTGGTCCGTGCGGGATGTCATGACCTCGTCGAAGATCAGCAGGGCGCCGGCCTTGGTGGTCTCCTCGCGCAGCGCAGCCAGGAATGCCGGGTCGCCGGGGATGCAGCCGCTTGAGCCTTGCATCGGCTCGACCAGGACGCAGGCGATCGAGCCGGCGTGTTCGGCGAATGTCGCGCGGGCCGCGTCGGTGTCGTTGTACTCGACTATGAGCGTCGGGTAGGGCGCGTTCACCCCCGCTGCTCCCGCTTTGAAGGTGAGCAGGCTGCCGTGGTAGCCGCCGTTGAAGGCGACGATCTTCTCCCGTCCGGTGAACGCGCGGGCGGCGGTCACGGCCATCAGGTTGGCCTCGGTGCCCGAGTTGGTGAACCGGATGCGCTCGATCGAGGGGTACCTCGCGCAGATAGCCTCGGCCAGGTCGATCTCGTACCTGGTGTGCGCGCCCCGGCTGATCCCCTCGGCGAGCGCGTCGGCCATCGCCTTGGTCACGACCGGGTGTGAGTGGCCGTAGAGCCCGGCCGAGTACTCACCGAGCAGGTCGACGTACTGGTGCCCGTCGACGTCCTCAACAATGGCGTCGAAGGCGCGGGCGATGCGCAGCGGGAACGGCTGGTGGTAGAGCACGGTGCGGGTGTTGCCGCCCGGCAGGACAGCGCAGGCCCGTTCGTGCAGTTCGCGGGTGAGCGGCCTGGCCGCCGCGTAGCTGTCCCTTGCCTGCGCGACCGCATCGTCGATCGCCTGGCTCTGGGCGGCGGTTCGGTTGGTGGTCATGGTGTCGGCCATGGGCCCTCCCCGGCTTGGTAATTCCAGCTCACTGTGGCACGGCAGGCCGGGAGTCGATGTCGCTGGGGGCGAGCCGGGCCCCGCACGCGGAGCACACCACGGTCGCGGTGGTGTCGTGACCGCAGGTCAGGTGGGTGAACAGCATCGGCGGGTTGCCGTGCGAGGTCCACCGGTCACCCCAGGCGACGATCGCGAGCATGGCGGGCACGAAGTCCAGGCCCTTCTCGGTCGGAAGGTACTCGAACCGCTCCGGTCGCTCGCTGTACCGCCGCCGGTACGCCATCCCGTTCTCGATCAGCGAGTCCAGCCGCGCCTTGAGGATGTTCCGCGCGATCCCGAGATGCTCGGCGATCTCGTCAAACCGGTTCCAGCCCGAGCACAAGTCCCGCAGCACCAGCAGCGTCCACCACTCGCCCACTATCTGCAGGGACCGGGCCAGCGAGCAAGGCAACTCGGACAGATCAGCCTTGTGCATTGCATCATGCTACCTACCCACGCTAGGTTGTGGGTAGCAGTATGCAACTTACTCTTGCTTCACTCGTCAGCTATCCAGGGGGTCCTGCGATGATCACCAGCGTCGTTGTGAGTTACCAGATCAAGCCCGAGGCCGCACAGGAACATGTCCGGCTGATCGAAGGGGTCTTCGAGCAACTGCAGGCCGAGCAGCCAGACAACGTGGAGTACAAGGTGCTCCGGCTGGACGATGGCGCGTCGTTCGTGCACATCTCGACGGCCGACACTCCCGACGGGTCGAACCCGCTGCCGGAACTAGCCGCGTTCAAGGAGTTTGGCAAGGACATCGGCGACCGGGTGGCCACCGCTCCGAACCCCACCGCAGCCGCCGTTATCGGCTCTTATCTTCCGGTGGCACCGGCGTCACAGGGCGTAAAGCAGGGATAACGCAGGCAAGGACTGGTACAACTGAGGTCGTGCCCCTACGGCTCGTGCTCGTCCATAGCCCGCTGGTCGGCCCGGCGACCTGGGATCTTGTCGCGCCGCTGCTCGCCGAGCGAGGTTACGAGGTGCGGGTTCCTGACCTCACGGACGCCTTGGCGGCCGACGAGCCTTACTGCTCCCGCCAGGCCGGCCTGGTCGCCGGGAGCGCGATGACCGGCTCGGCGACGCCGGCCGTGCTGATCGGGCACAGCGGGGCCGGAGCGCTGCTGGCGCCGGCCGCCCGCCGGGTCCGGCAGCTGGCCGGATACGTGTTCATGGACGCCGGCCTGCCGATTCCCGGCCACACGCCCATGTCGACGATGCCGCCCGACCTGGCCGACCAGCTGAAGCAGATGGCCGACCGCGACGGCTGGCTGCCGCCGTGGCCGCAGTGGTGGGGCGACGACGGCCTGGCCGAGCTGCTCCCGGACGCGGAGATCAGGCGTCAGTTCGAGGCGGGATGCCAGAAGCTGCCGCTGGCCATGTTCGACGAGGTCCAGCCGGACGGTGAGGTCGAGGCCCCGGCGGCCTACCTGCGGCTGAGCGAGGCCTACGACGGCCCGGCGGCCAGAGCACGTGAACTGCTCTGGCCGCTGACCGAACTAGACAGTCACCACCTGGCGCCGCTGACCGAACCAGTTCGGGTCACCGACGCACTGCTCGACCTCCTGGACCGAATCGGCGCCCGCGCTGCCGCGTAAACGCACCGCTGACCGAGTCAGCGGGACCCGCCGTGCAGGCTGTGCAGGTTGGATAGCACCACCCAGGTCGGCTGGGCGCCGCTGGGGTCATAGCCCACCGCGATGCAGCCAGCCGGAACGGGGCAGCTCAGGAAATCTGACACGTCATTCGGCAAGGCCGGTGCCATCGGCGTGCCCAGCGAGGTCCAGGTCCGGCCGCCGTCACGGGTCAGCTCGAGCGTGGCCTTGTCGAGCATGCTCCCCGGGCCCCGGGTCCCGCCGGCGGCCTCCACGTAGCAGACCGGGCCGGTCGGGCAACTGACAGCAGCATCGAACTTCGGCCAGGTCTTTTTGTTTTCCTGGCTTCTGACGCTGACTCGGCCGCTGGCCGTCACGTGCAAGAACGCGAGAAACCCGCCGCTGCCTACGACCAGGCAGTTGCGACCGTCGCCACAAGAGGTCCACACTTGCAGCGACACGGGCTCCGAGTGATCTGCCGTGATCGCCCACGACGCGCCGCCATCGGTCGATCCGAGCGCGGCCACCGTGGGAGCCTCCCCCGTCCCGCCTGAGAGCGCGGCGATGCACGCCCCGCCGTCCTTGTCGCACTGCACGGCCGTGATTTCGTCAGACGCCGGAATGGCCGGAACCTTCGCGGCCTTCCAGGACTTGCCGCCGTTGGTGGTGAAGATCAGCGCGTCGCTGCGTCCAGAAACCGCGGCGAGGCAGTGCTGAGCCGTCGGGCAGGACAGCCAGTGAAGCTGGCCGGCGACCCCCGCCGGCATGGCCACCGGCCTGACGGCCACGGACGCGAACGCGTTGGTCGTCGTCAGCATGCCGTGCGATCCGAGCGGCGCGAAGCACACCTTCGGCTTGGGGCAGCTGATCCCTGCTTCCCACAAGTCGAAGTTAAACGGCGGCAGCGTCGCTCCGCCGAGCCAGGTGACGCCGCCGTCCAGCGTGCGCGCGATGTCGACCCGGCGCTGATGGTCCCGAAAGGCCTCGATGTAACAGATAGACCTGGTCACGCAGGTCAGGAAAGAGTCGCCGTTGGGTACCGCGCCGACCGTGCCCAGCGCGCCTGGCCGACTCACCACCACCATCGCGGTCAGCGAGGTCGGAGGATTGCCGTGACCTGTTGGCGGGCGAGTTCCGACCTTGCCCGGGATGGTCTGACCGAGGTTCGGGTGCCGGGCAGCGGCCGAGCCGCCGAGCACTTGCCAGCCTGCGATCGCCAGGGCGGTCGCGGCGGCCGCGGCAGCAGCGATGGTGACGACCCGGAGGGTCGGTCGCCGAAGTCGACTCGCTCGCTGACCGGCTCCTGGTCGACCGACTCCTGGTCGACCAGCCTCTGGTCGAGCGGGTCCTGGTCGACCAGCCTCTGGCCGAGTGGGTCCGGATTCAGGCTCCTCGGCGGCGTAGGCGGCAGCCACCTTGGCAGCGATCCGATCGCCAGCCTCGTCCGCCGGCCAGTCGACCGGGCTCAGCCTGGACAGTTCCTTGATCAGCGCATCGTCATCCATGCTCAATCCCTCCCGAAGTCTTCGGTCAAGCCGCCAGGCTGGTCGCCCAGGGCGTCGCGGAGCGCGGCCAGAGCCCGTACCTGCAACTGGCGAACGGCGGCCGCGCTCCGGTTGGTCAGCGCTCCGACCTCGGCCGAGCTCCGGCCCTCGAGGATGCGGAGCCTCAGCACCGCCCGCTGGTCAGGGGCGAGCCGGTCGAGCGCGCTGGCCAGTGCCGCCCGGCGGTCGTTAGCGACGGCCACCCCGTCCGGTCCTGGCCCTGGTACCGGCTGGTCAGGCACCTGACCCGTCGGAACCGCTCGCATCGGCCCGGCTCGCCATCGATCTCGGACCAGGTTCGCCGCGATCCGCAGCAGATAGGCCGTGTAGGGCACGCCGGTGTCGGCGAATTTCGGCAGCGACCGCAGCGCCCGCAGGAACACCTCCTGCGTCAGGTCCTCGGCCTCGAACGGGTCATTCGTGTACCGGGCGAACGACCGGTACACCGGCCGCCAGTTACGCCGGCACAACGCCTCAAGCGCCCGCTGGTCACCCGCTTGAGCCAGCGAGAGCAATTCAGAGTCGGCTAGCTCGACATAACGCCGATCGGCTACTCCCGGGCCATTTTCCGCACAGACCAGATAGTCCAAAGCGGCTCATCTCCACATCCGGGACCGAGGCAACCGGTCGGCCGCCTGATGCCTAGGAAAACGAATCCGAGCCTGGTCTGTGACGGGGCCGGTCGCGTCCGCGAAGTCCGACGAAGGCGAAGCCAAGATCTTGCGATAATATCGCTGTATGACGATGATTACTACGTCGGGCGTCGCGCTAGTGCGAACGGAGATCGAGCCCGCTGCGGCGCTGTTCCGTTCCCTCGGCGATGCCGCCCGGCTGATGATCCTGCGCCGGCTGGCTGGCGGTCCGGCGCGGGTGACGGATCTGGTCGCCGTACTAGGTCTGGCGCAGTCGACGGTGTCGCGGCATCTGGCCTGCCTGCGGGACTGCGGCCTGGTCGACTCCGAGCCCGTCGGGCGGGCCTCGGTATTCCGGCTGACGCAGCCCGCACTCGCCGACCTGCTCGCGGCCGCAGAGGCGGTGCTGGCCGCGACCGGGGACGCCGTCGCCTTGTGCCCGGTGCGGGGCCTGGACTCCGGGAAGCAGACCTCCTCATGACCAGTACCGAAAGCCACGGACATGGCCACAGCGACGACGACGCGCCCGGCCACTCGCACTCACCTGGCCACTCGCACTCACTAGCGCACTCACCTGGCCACTCGCACTCTCCTGGCCATTCACATTCATCCGGCCATTCACACGGGCCGAGCACTGACTCCGATCAGCGGTACCTGCTGGTCGCGCTGGCCCTCCTCGCCGCCTTCATGATCGGTGAGATCGTTACGGCCGTCCTGTCCGGGTCCCTGGCCCTGCTGTCGGACGCCGGGCACATGCTCTCGGACGTCGGCGCGATCGCCGGGGCGCTGTGGGCCATGAGGCTGGCCGCCCGCCCGGCCGAAGGGGCCTGGACCTTCGGCTGGAAACGCGCCGAGATCCTCTCCGCCGCCGGCAACGGCATCACTCTGCTGGTCGTCAGCGGGATCGTCACCGCGGAAGCGATCAGTCGGCTAATTCACCCGCCGAGCGTCAACGGCGGTCCGGTCGTGGTCGTCGCCGCGGTCGGCATCGTCGTCAACATCGCCGCAGCCTGGGTGCTCGCCCGCGCGAACAAGACCAGCCTGAACGTCCAGGGCGCGTTCCGGCACGTGCTCACCGACCTGTACGGCTTCATCTGCACCGTCATCGCCGGCATCATCATCCTGGCCACCGGGTTCACCCGGGCCGACGCCATCGCCTCCCTGATCGTCGTCGCGCTCATGCTCAAGGCCGCCTGGGAACTGCTCCGCGATTCCGGCCGGATCCTGCTCGAAGCCGCTCCCGCCACCATGAACCTCGACAACGTGCGCGCCCACCTGCTCGGCACCGAGCACGTCCGCAGCGTGCACGACCTGCACGCCTGGACCGTCACCTCCGACCTGCCCGCGCTGTCCGCCCATATCGTCATCGACGAATCCTGCTTCCTCGACGGTCACGCCCCGCGCTTGCTCGACCGGCTCCAGGCCTGCCTGGCCGGACATTTCGATGTCGAGCACTCCACCTTCCAGCTCGAGGCAACCGCCCACACCGGACACGAGACCGGCACCCACTGAACGCGCGTTGGGCCGGGAGCGGAGCTCCCGGCCCAACGCGCGACTACAGCGACCTAGCGGCCGTTGAGCTCGAATACGAAGGTGCCCCAGTTGTCGTCGACGGCCTGCTCGGCCTTCGGCGGGATGTACTCGGTCGCGAACCACATCCCTGGCCCATCGGGGTCAGGCACCGCGAAGGAGTAGTCACCCCAGCGCGCGCTGTTGAACGGCGGTGAGTCGGAGAAACTCTGATGCGGGCTCGTGCCCGGCACCAGGTCCGTAATGAACCGGGAGCCGAGCGTGGTGAACCCGATCGACGGGTTGATGGTCGGGCCGGTGATCGTGAACGTCATCCCGGCGACGCCGGCCCGCGTCTCGTTGGCCGGGTAGAGAAGGTTGGCGCCGCGAGCGGCGACGTACCCCTGGTCGACGATGCGCTGGCTAGCCGGATTGATCTCGAACCAGGCGGCGCCGTCGCGCACAGCAGGATCTCCAGCCGGGGTGACCGCTGCGTCCAGGGACGTCCACAGCCGGAGCCCGGCCGAGCCGTCGCTGACGTTGACCGGGCCGCTGATCCGGCTGTCGTCCGGGTTCAGCGCGGTCTCCGAGGTGATCGTGAACTCGCGGTCGGTGAACGTCGAGCCGTCGCCCGTGCTGGTCGCCGGCACCGGGAACGCGTAGTTCTCGCTCGGCAGGACCTTGCTGGTCAGCGTCGGCGAGCCGACACCAGTGGTCACCGATGCGGTGTTCCGCAGCGTCCACAGGCCAAGCGTGTTGCCAACCGGGTTGTTGCTGCCGTCGGCCAGGAACGGAACCGAGTTCACCAGGTACTCGGTGCCCGACCCGGTGTCGATCGCCGGGTCCAGGCCGGTGACCGGGTTCCCGGCCAGGGAGACCGGGCCGAGCACGGCGTCGTTGACCGTCGCGTCCTCGTGGACCAGCTGCGACTTGGAGATCACCAGGGCGATGGCGCCCTCGAAATCTGTCTCTGCCGGGTTGCAGAACTCGTCGGTCGAGATCACCAGCGCATTGTTGTCGAAGCCGACCTTCGGCTGGTCGCCGAAGCAATCGCCGGCGCTCGGGCCGCCCAGTGAGGTGTCGAACTGGTAGGCCGCGACGCCATGACGGTTCATCACGAGCACGTCGGCGGTGGTGTTGTTGTCGTCGGACGCCGGCCCGGTCGCGATCGGGAAGCCGATCTCAGTGAAGTAGAAACTCTGCGTGGACGGGTCGTACAGGCAGCGGATGTCACCGGAGGAGAACGGGTCCTGCCACAGGGTGGCACCGTCCTCTATCGGGCTCAGCGGCTTGCCGGCCGGAGTGGTCTCCTGGGCGACCAGGTTGACCGGCTCCCAGATGACGCTGGGATTTCCGGCCCGGTTGCTGTCATGACCAGCGCACAGACCCTGGTCCGGTGGGGTAATCGGGGAGTCCGGGCCGAACAGGTTCTGCGAGTCGAGTTGGCTCAGCCCGTTGAACGCGTGGGTCACCAGTCCGCCGTCGGCCCGAACGGCGCCGAGCCGCTTGATCGACTTGGCCGCGACCTTCGGAGCGTGGGCGCGCGCCACTGCCGGAGCCGCCCCGGCCGGGGACCGGAATCGGGTGAGACGGTTGCGCTCATGCGTCGTGAGCTTGGACTTGACCACCTTCAGGCCCTTGACGCTGGCGGAGTGAGCCAGGCGCGTAACCGAGCCGCGCTTGCCGTGATAGGTGACCTTGGCGGGATGTGAATGGCTAGCCGCCGTCGCGATCGATCCAGCTGCGGCGAGCGGAATCAGGCAGGCTACGGCCGCTACAGCAGCGGCGATCGGGATGCGTCTCATCAAATAGGCCTCCCTCGGCCAGTCGTTTGGAAGCGACTACTACCGAAATGGCATACTCGCCAAACATAGACCTACCGAAAGGAAGCCGGAATACAGGGCACCCGTATACGTATCACGGATAAGAGACAGCTGAAGGTTCACGTAAGATGAGCTTCGCGTTCGATCGTCCAATTCACGGCTTAAGGGCACTGAATTGACCGGTGCCGTTTAATGTCACCGATTCGGTATCAATCAGGCCCTATGTGCAATCGTGTGCGCAGGTGTCCGTTGGCCGCCCGTGAAGCGAAAATCCGTGGCCTGCGGCCAGACCCCGCCGCTACCGTGGCGCGCGTGAGCACCCTCGACCTCCCGCCCGAGGTGATCGCCAAGGCCAGGACGTTCGGTGCCGAGGACTGGCTGCGCGACCTTCCCGACCTCATCGCCGGCCTGGAACGCGACTGGTCGATCAGCGTCGGCCGCACCTATCCGGGCTCCACCGAGGGAATGGTCGCCGAGGTGACGATGGCCGACGGCACCCTGGCCGCGCTGAAGCTGTGCGTGCCCAACCGAGGCGCCGCCGCCGAAGACGAGATCACCGTGCTGCGCCTGGTCGAAGGCAACGGCTGCGCCAAGCTACTGCGCGCCGACCCGGCACGCGGCGCCATCCTGCTCGAACGGCTCGGCCAGCCGATGAGCGCGCTGAACCTGCCGATCACCGAACGGCACGAATTGCTATGCGCGGCCGCCGAGCGGATCTGGCGTCCGGCGCCCGGGGCGAACCTGCCGACCGGAGCGGCCAAGGTCCGCGGCCGCGCCAGCATTCTCACCGCGACCTGGGAGCAACTAGGCCGCCCCTGCCAGGAACAAGCGATCGACTACGCATTGACCTGCGCCACCCGGCGCATCGAAGCCTACGACGACGAGCGAGCGATGCTGCTGCACGGCGACGTGCATCAGTGGAACGCGCTCAAGGCCGGTGACGGCACCTTCAAGCTGGTCGATCCCGACGGCGTGGTGGCCGAGCCAGAGTATGAGCTGAGCGTCCTCATGCGCGAGGATCCGGTCGAGCTGATGACCGGCGACCCGAGGGACCGGGCCCGGTGGCTGGCCCGCCGGAGCGGTCTGGACGCCATCAGGATCTGGGAATGGGGGGTTTTCGAGCGAGTCTCGACCGGACTGGTGCTGACCCAGATCGGACTCCAGCCGGTCGCCCGCCAGATGCTCGCCGCCGCCGACCACATCGCCGCTCACCACGCAGGCGGGTAATCAGAACTTCGCGGCCTCCGGGATGATCCGCTCGCCGATCAGCTCGATCGCCGGGATCGTGTCGGTCGCCGGGCACCGGCTGTGCGCGTGCGACACGCCGAGCGCGGCGAACGTACGCAACTGCTCCAGGATCGAATCGACGTTCTCGCCGTTCTCGCCCGGGTCCATCGGGAACATCACGGTCTTTTCGATCTCGTCGTAGTCACGGCCGAGGGCCTCGCAGTGCCCGCGCAGCACCTCCAGCTTGTGCTCCAAGTCCGGCCCGCCGAACAGGTTGCACGCCTGCGCGTACTGGGCGACCATCCGCAGCGTCTTCTTCTCGCCGCCGCCGCCGATCAGGATCGGCGGATGCGGCCGCTGCAGCGACTGCGGCGAGTTGAGCGTGCGGGCGAGTTGGTAGTGCTTGCCGTCGAACGCGCTCTCGTCGTCGCCCCACATCTGCAGGCAGATCCGCAGCGTCTCTTCAAGCCGCTCGAACCGCTCGGCGGTGGGCGGGAACGGCAGCCCGAGCCCGCGCGACTCCTCCTCGTTCCAGGCCGCCCCGATGCCGAGCCAGGCACGGCCCCCGGAGATCACGTCGAGCGTGGTCACGCACTTGGCCAGCAGGCCGGGCTCCCGGTACACCACGGCGGTCACCCAGGCCAGCAAGTCGACCTTCGTGGTGCACGCGGCCAGGTAGCCCAGCGCTGTGTAGGCCTCGAGCATGTCGTTCTCAGGCGGTCCGACGACCCCGATCTGCCACACATGGTCCATCACGCTGATCTTGGCGAAGCCGGCATCCTCAGCGGCGACCGCGTAGTCGCGCAGGTTCTGGCCGAGCTTGCCCGGCCCGTCGGCCCAGGTGAAATTCGCTATGTGCATTCCGAGCTTCATGAACACGGATCCTTCCTGGTAAGCAGCATTTGAGTTGAACGCAGTGCTTATTGTGCCTGCCGCTCGCCTACCCTCAAATCGTGAAGGTCCACGAGCTTTCGCGCGCCGACGCCCGCAGGATCGCCGTACGCGCCCAACTTCTCGACAGCCGCCGTCCGGCCGATCTGCACGACGTCGTCCGGCGGCTGACCCTGCTGCAGATCGACCCGATCGCAGCGATCGCTCCCAGCGCCGACCTGGTGGCCTTCAGCCGCCTCGGCTCGGCCTACTCCCCCGCCGAACTCATCGCGGCCCTGGAGAACCGCACGCTGCTCGAGCTGCGCGCGATGATCCGTCCCGCCGAGGACCTGGCGCTCTACCGAGCCGACATGGCCGGCTGGGACGGCGCCGAACTCGGCCAGATGCTGAGCTGGCGGCCGTTCTACCGCGACTGGGTGCGCTCGAACGACGCCTGCCGGCTGGACATCCTGGCCCGGCTCGAAGCGTCGGGACCGATGCCTTCCCGCGAGCTTCCCGACACCTGCCAGGTGCCGTGGACGTCGACCGGCTGGACCAACAACCGCAACGTCAGCCAGTTGCTGGAGTTCATGGTGCTGCGCGGCGAGGTGGCGGTCGCGGGCCGCAACGGCGGCGACCGGCTGTGGGACCTGGCTCACCGGGTCTACCCGGATGACCCGGTGATCCCGGCCGACGAGGCCCGGGGCCAGCGCAACGAACGCCGCCTGGCCTCCCTCGGCATCGCCCGCGCCCGCGGACCGGAATGCCCGGTCGAGCCAGTCGATGTCGCTACCGCGGGCGAGCAGGCGGTAGTCGAAGACCTCAAGGGCACCTGGCGCGTCGACCCGGCCCAGCTCGGCCAGCCGTTCGAGGGCCGGGCGGCGCTGCTGTCCCCCTTCGACCGGCTCATCCACGACCGCAAGCGCACCTACGAGCTGTTCCGATTCGACTACCAGCTGGAGATGTACAAGCCGGCCGCCAAGCGCCGGTGGGGCTACTTCGCGCTGCCGATCCTGGTCGGCGACCAGCTGGCCGGCAAGCTCGACGCGACCGCCGACCGGAAGGCCGGCCTGCTGCGGGTCCGCGCGGTCCACGAGGACTTCCCGTTCACCAAGGAAATGACGGAGGCGGTCAGGCACGAGATCGAGGACCTGGCGCGCTGGCTCCAGCTGGACCTCCGGCTGCCGCCCAACTGGAGGCAAGCCGTCAGCTGAGCCCGAGCCAGCGGTCTTCCTCACCAACTCGGTGTCGTGCGCGGCCTACCTGGAATGCACCGCGTTCGGCAGCTACACCAAGGAGAACGGCTCCAGCCCGTCGGGCCAGGGAATGCTGGAGACCTTCTCGGGGTGACCCAGCCCGAGGTCCGGCCGGAACGGGGGCACCTTGCTGTTGGGAGAACGACAGTAGGGTGCCCTGATGGCTTTTCTACGGGTGAGCTGGTCGAGGGCCGCCTTGATCAGGTCGCTGCGGGCAACGGTGATCGTGCCGGCGCTGTTCGCCTTGTGCTTCGAGGTCATCGGCAACGAGCAGATGACGGTGTTCGCGACCTTCGGCGCGTTCGGGGCGCTGCTGTTCGCCTCGTTCGGCGGGTCCGCGCGGGACAAGGCTCTCGCGCACGGGCTGCTGACCGTGGCTGGCTGCGTGGTGATCACCATCGGCTCGCTGGCCAGCGCCTCGGTGTGGCTGGCCGTCGTGGTCACGCTGCCCGTGACGTTCGCGATCTTCTTCGCCGGGGTCGCCGGGCCGAACGCGGCCGCCGGGGTCACCGCGGCGCTGCTCGCGTACGTGCTGCCGGTCGCGGCGGCCGGGCCGGTCAGCGACATTCCCTGGCGGCTGGCCGGATACCTGCTGGCGTCGGTCGTCGCGACCGCGGCGGTGGTGGCGTTCTCGCCGCGTTCGCCAGGGGACCGGCTCAGAGCGGCGGCCGCCGCGGCGGCGACCGCGCAGGCGCATCACCTGGAGGCCGCGGTCGCCGGGACGGCTACGGCCGCCGATCTCGAGGCTTCGATCGCCGCCAAGCATGAGCTGATGAACACGTTCTCCTCCACGCCGTACCGGCCGATCGGACTGGCGGTGCGCGATCAGGCGCTGGCAGGCGCGATCCACATGCTGGAGTGGTGTGCCGGGTTGAGCTGTGATGCGATGGGCGGTCACCTGGATTTGTCGCTGGCCGCGCCGCAGGACCGGCAGGTACTGGCCGACGCCGCCTGTGCGCTCCGCTCGGTCGCCTCGCTGCTATCGGGCAAGGACGCGCAGGACGCCGCCTTCGACCTGCAGCCGGTCTGGCGGGCGCGGACGGCCAGCGCCGCGCACATGCAGCAGCTGACCGGTGACCCGGCTACGGTGCGGGAGCAGGTCGGGTATGCGTTCCACGCACAGTCGATTGGCCTGGCGGCCTCGGCGGCGGCCGCTGACGCGATGATCGCGGCCGGGCGGGCGGGGCGGGAACTGATGGCCAGGGAGCGGCAGCGGTGGGTGGACGGGCTGCCTCCGGTTCCGCCGGCGGCCGGGACTGCGGCGGCCGGGACTGCGGCGGCCGGGGCTGCGGGGGTCGCGACTGCGGGGGCGGCCGCACAGGAGGTGCGGAATCCCTGGCCGGGCCGGATCAGCGAGCTGCTGGCGGCCGATGCGAGCAGCCGGTCGGTCTGGTTCCGCAACAGCGCTCGCGGCGCACTCGCCCTGGCCGGGGCGGTCGCGGTGGCGCGGCTGACCAACGTCGAGCACGGATTCTGGGTGGTGCTTGGCACCTTGTCGGTGCTGCGGACCAGCGCCGCCGCGACCGGTTCGACCGCGCTCCGAGCGGTGGCCGGAACCGCCGCCGGCTTCGTGATCGGAGCGGCGCTGCTGACCGCGATCGGCACGGCCAAGCCGATCTTGTGGGCCGCGCTGCCGGTCGCGGTGTTCATCGCGGCCTATGCGCCCGGCGTCGCGCCGTTCGCGGCCGGGCAGGCCGCGTTCACCGTGACCGTAGTGGTGCTGTTCAACCTGCTCGATCCGGCCGGCTGGACGGTCGGGCTGGTCAGGATCGAGGACGTCGCGCTCGGCTGCGCGGTCAGCGCGATCGTCGGCATCTTGTTCTGGCCGCGCGGGGCCGCGTCGGTGATGGGCGACAACCTGGCCCAGGCGTTGCGCAGCGGCGCCGACTACCTGACCGAATCGGCCCGCTGGGCCCTCGAACTCGGCGACAAGCATCCCGATCACGCGATCACCGCGATCGGGGCCGGGTCAAGGCTCGACGACGCGATCCGCGGTTACCTGACCGAGCAGGGTTCCAAGCGGATCGCCAAGCAGGACCTGTGGGCGCTGGTGATGGCGGCGCAGCGGATCAGGCTGACCGCGCACTCCCTGGCCAGCCTGTCGGTACGAGAGCACAGCGCCCACGGGGCCAGCGGCGACATGCTCGGACCCGGCTACCTGGAGCTCGCGGTCTTCTACAACCACATCGCCACGCAGGTCGGTCCGCCCGGCCACGACCGGGCCGAGGTCAAACAGATCGAGGTGCCGACGGAGATCTTCGCCGACGAGTCGTCGGCCGACCGGATCGGCAGCGACCCCGACGCGATCTGGGTCAGCCTGCACCTGGAGCAACTCTGCGACCACGCGGTCAGCCTGCCCGGACCGGCGGCCAAGCTGGCCCTGATACGGCGCACGCCGTGGTGGCGGGCCCCGCATGGGCAAGGCGCGCAGCGCCCGGCGCCGCAGGGAGTAGCCTCAAGCTCGTGAGTCTTTTCCAGCGGGCACATGACATCCTCTCGGCCAAGGCCAACAAGGCCCTCGACGCGGCCGAGAAGCCGGACGAACTGCTCGATCTGTCGTACGAGCAGATGCTCGACCAACTCACCCAGGTTCGCCGCGCGCTCGTGGAGATCGCCGCGTCGCGCAAGCGGATCGAACTGCAGGAACAGCAGCTGGGCCACACGGTCGACCACCTGCAGGAGCAGGCCAAGGCCGCCCTCGGTCAGGGCAACGAGGCCCTCGCCAGGGAGGCGCTGACCCGCAAGTCGGCGGCCGAGGCCCAGATCGCGGACCTGGAGTCGCAGCACCAGCAGATGACCGAGCAAGAGGCCAAGCTCGAGCAGTCGCTGAGCGCGCTGCAGGAGAAGGTCAACGATTTCCGTACCCGCAAGGAGGTGCTGAAGGCTCAGTACACCGCCGCGCAGGCCGAGACCTCGATCAACGAGCACTTCACCGGCATCTCGACCACGATCGGCAACACCGGCGCCGAGGTCCAGCGCGCCCAGGACAAGATCGCGACCATGCAGGCCAGGGCCGGCGCCCTGGACGAACTGCTCCAGTCCGGAGTGCTCGAAGATGTCGGCGGCTCAGACGACATCCAGGCCGAACTGGACCAGACCAGCTCGTCCGCCCAGGTCGACAAGGAACTGGCCGCCCTCAAGGCCCAGGTAGGCCCCAGCCCCCAGCCCCCAGAAATCACCAGCGGCTAGCTAACAAGCGCGCCGACCCGCGCGCCCTTTCCCGCGCCCCCTCGCCATCATTTCTAACCGGGTGAATCTGCATATTCACCGGATTTTTTCAGGGTGAATCTGCAGATTCACCGGGTTTAGTCCGACTGCTATTCAACCTCAAAAGCCTCTTAAACCACACCGGCATCAGCAGTCACCAACAGCAGACCGCGCCACTCCAAATATCCAGAGCCTGGGGTTGGCCACGCCGCTAAGCGGCGGGGGGCCAGACGTGATGGAAACCGGGCGGGACGTAGGTTATGGGCATGAGTGATGAGGTCCTGGTGGAGGTTGACGGGCCGGTCGCTGCCGTCACGCTAAATCGGCCCGAGCGGCGCAACGCGATCTCTGGCGCGCTCCTGACCGGCCTGCGCGAGTCGCTGGCCGAACTCGAAGCCCGGCCCGAGATCAGGGCGATCGTGCTGACCGGAGCCGATCCGGCGTTCTGTGCCGGGCTCGACCTTACCGAGCTGGGCCAGCCCGACGGTGCGATCCGCAAGGTATCGCGCGGTGACGTCACTCCCGCCCTGAGCAAGCCCCTGATCGGCGCGATCAACGGCGCGGCGATCACCGGCGGTCTGGAACTGGCGCTGGCCTGCGACTTCCTCATCGCCTCTGAGCGAGCAAGGTTCGCCGATACGCACGCCAGGATGGGGATTCAGCCGGGCTGGGGCCTGACCGTGGAACTCCCGGCGGCCGTGGGCCTGCGCCGGGCCCGCGAGATGAGCGCCACCGGCAACTTCGTCGATGCCCAGACCGCTCTGGAGTGGGGCCTGGTCAACCACGTCGTCCCGCACGCCGATCTCCTGAGCTTCACCCGCAAGCTCGCCGCCGACATCGCCTCCAGCGACCAGGCCGCGCTCGCCGCGCTCTTCGCGACCTACGACCAGGCCGCCGCACTCACCGGCCGCGACGCCCGCCGCATCGAAACGGCCAACCACGCCGCCTGGCACGCCGACGGCATCGACGCCGCCAAGGTCGCCGAGCGCCGCACCGCCGTCATCGAACGCGGCCGTACCCAGGCCTAGAGCTCGCAAGGCCTAACACCCGCCCCGGGGGTGCGAGAACTTGTCCGGTTTTGCTTGACTACGACTGTGACGAGTTCGGCGCCAGTGCAGGAGGTCGCGGAGCCACCCGCTCCAGAGTCCCCGCCGCTACTCAAGCGGCGGTCTTACCCCCTGCTGGCCACCTTCGGCCTGATCATCGTCGGCATGTCCTCCACGCTCTGGTGGGGACCACGGCTGGCCGGACTCACCGCCTGGGCGCTTCCCCACGATCTCTGGGGAACGATGATCGCCGCGAATCGCCTTCTCCACGGCCATCTAGGTGACCTGTACACCCGGCCCACCGGCCTGATCACGCTGCCCGGCGGCGCGCTGATTCTCGTCCCGATCGTCGCCCTCACCGACTTCATCGGCCTGCCGATGCACATTCCCGGCCATAACGCCGACCCGGCATCCTGGCTGTACGCCGGCCCGTATGAGACCGCGATCTCGGCGGTAGCCCTGTTCGCCGCCGACGCGATCGCCGAGCACCTCGGCCTGTCCCGGCGTCGGCGCCTGGTGCTCGCCGCCGCCGGCGCGATGCTGCTATGGAACGTCACGATCCGCTGGGGCCATCCCGAGGACGCCGTCGCGGTCGGTCTCCTCCTCTACGCGGTGCTCGAGCTAGCCAAGGCAAGCAAGCCCGGCCGGTCCGCCTGGTTGTTCGGCCTGGCCGTGGCCGTGCAGCCGCTGGTCCTGCTCTCACTCCCGGTCGTGCTCGCGGTGATGCGGCCCAGCCGGATCGCCGGCTACCTGACTCGGGCCGGCATTCCCGGCGCTGCGCTCCTCGGCGCCGCTGCGCTGGCGAACTGGCACGCCACCTACGTCGCGGTGACCAGCCAGCCCAACTGGCCCAAGGTCAACCACCCCACCCCCTGGCTGGCCCTGGCCACTCCGCTGCGGGGCGGCGCGGTCGCGGCCGGCCCGTCCCGGATCGTCGCGATCGTGGTCGCCTGCGCCTGCGCGGTCCTGGTCTGGCGCCAGTGCCGCGCTGCCCGCGAAACCCGCGCACCCCAGCCCTGGGACAGCCAGACGCTGCTCCAGGTCCTGTGGTGGGTCGCGGTCGCCCTGGCGGTCAGGTCGGCCTTCGAGCCGGTGATGGTCGCCTACTACGTCTGGCCGTCGCTCGCGATCGCGCTGGTCACCTCGGCCGCGACCTGGCCTGGCCTGCTCATGACCTCAGCCGTCGCGGGGACGATCACCTTCGCCTCGCAGTCCTCCTCGCACAGCCCGTGGATCTGGTGGGCTCCGCTGTTCACCGGGCTCTGCCTGACGCTGTACCTGGCCAGGGTCCGCCGCCGGGCCGAACCCCAGCCGGTCCTGGTCACGGCGCCGGGCTGACGGCCGCGAGCCTCCGCCCTCCCTGCGATCCGGTGATCACCGCCAGCTGACCCGGCTCCCCGAACACCCGCCAGTTCGCATTCACCTTCACCGGCTGGCCGCTCAGCGGGGTCACGGTCAGGTGCGCGGTGACGAACCCGCTCGACTGGTTCCAGCTCGCGGTGCCGTTGACCGTGGCATCGGCCACCCACCTCGCGTTGGTCAGCTTGATCTTCACAACGTTCCCGCCTGAGAAGCCGACCTTCCCGCCGCGCAGCGCGAGATCATCGAAGCCGTCGCTTCTGGGGAACCGGTTAATCTCGTCCCCGACGAGCGCCAGCGCGGTCGACGCGGCCTGCAGCGCGGTCCGCGTGGCCTGGTTCCCGGCCGTGGCGCGCGCGGGCTGAGCCTGCGCGAGCCGCAGCGGGTAACCGCCAACGGCGTGGATCGGCGCGACTCGCCCGGCGCACGAGGTGTTCTGATGAGCCAGGCCAGCCGGATTATTTATAAAGGTTTGAAAAATTTGCGCAGGACAGGCGTCGTTGTCATCTTGCAGTGTCACATGGGTAAGGTTCGCGACCCTGACCACGCGGGCCGACTTGCCTATCTGACTCGCCACCAGGCTGGCCCCGTTCAGCCACGGCGTCAGCGAGTCGAACGTCCCCGACAAAATCAGCACGTGCAGCCGGGGCGGCACCAGCGGCGGCCGCTTCGTGATCGGCGGGACCAGGCGAGTCGGCTTCGGCCAGTTCAGGCAGGCGCTGTAGGCCTCGGTGTACTGGTCCAGCTGCGTCCACTGGGCGACGGTGAACGGCGCGAACGTCTTCGACGGCTCCCGTCGCAGCGCGTTGCGGTACTGCTTGGCCCGGGTTGCCGGTGACGCGGTCCGGCTGAACAGCTGGACGTAGTCCGTGCAGGCGACGGCGTAATACAGCGCGTCGCTGAACTCGGGCAGCGGGAAGTTGCTGTCGTCGAAGCCGGTCGACAGCTCGGCCACTCGCAGAAGCGGCGCCTGGTCATTGTGCAGCAGCAACGCCCGCGCCGCCGCGTCCAGGTCCCGGTAGACGATCGGGTCGAAGCCGGCGTTGTTGACGAGGTTGACCAGCGTCTCGGTGTTGACGGTCAGCTTGGTCAGCGTCCCCGAGCCAGACACGGTCTGGCCGGTGATCGGCTTCTTGTTCAGCCGGGCGGCGAGCTTGCTGATCCTGGACCAGGCTCCGGGCCCGGCCGCCGAGTCGCAGGGACGCCACTGGACGCACGCCTGGTCGAAGGCCTGGCGGGCCGTCCGCACCGTGCTCGTGTACCACGGGTCGAGGCCAAGCACCTGGTACGTCGAGTCGAGCGTGACCGAGCGGAACTGCTGCGGGTACTCCGAGGCCAGCACCTGGGAGAACCAGCTGCCGTAGGAGTCACCGTACAAATCGACCGGGCCGACCCGCAATTCGCTGAGCACCTTGGAGACGTCGCGGGCCGAGTAGGCGGTGTTGAACAGGTCGGAGGCGTGCACCCAGCCGCCGTTCTTGTACTTCCACTTGTGATTGAGCAGGTCGCCGCACTTGCCGACGAGCGCGTTGAATGCGGGCCCGTCCTGCTTTTGCACGTTGTTGAAGTTCTGAAGGCCAGGACAGCTCAGCGGGGTCGAGGTGCCGGTACCGCGCAGGTTGATCAGCAGCAGGTTCCGCGTCTGGCGGAGCGGGCCGAGCATGGCGAGGTACGACGACTCGCTGCCGAACGTCATGAAGCCAGGCCCGCCCTCGACCGCGAGCACGGTGCCCTTAGGGTGATTCCGTTTGGCCGCCGGGATCCACCAGAAGCCGAGATGAATAAGCGGACTGACCTTAGACCCGTAGTCCAGCGGCACGGACTCCTCGCCGCAGTAGGTCAGCGGAGCGGTCGCGCACCTGTGCAGCGTAACCTTGCCGAGCCGGAGGGTCTTGGGTGCGGATGCTGGAGAAGCCAAGGTGGGGGCGGCCTGGGCTACGCCGGTGAGCGCCAGGCCGAGCGATGCCAGGCCAATCATCAATCGCCGCATCATTGGATCCTAGGAGAGCGCCGTGCCACCCACCAGCCCGGGCCGTTTCATGCCAAGCTGACCTAGTGAATGCGGTCGCGATCATTGTCGGCATTAATGCCTACCGTGACCAGCCGCTGACCAGCGCCGTTTCTGATGCCGTGGCTTTCCGGAACGCATTGATCGAGCTCGGGCTGGTCGACCCGGATTCGATAGCGCTTCTCACCGCACCGGCGGAGCCCGATTCCCTGCTGGCGACGAGGGACGCGATCACCGCCGCGCTGCGCGAGCCCTATTTGCACGGCGACGGCGTCGATCGAATGTACGTCTTCCTCAGCGGTCACGGAATGCTGGTGCAATCCAATGCCTCGCATAGCGCCTCGGCGACGGCGTTCCTGCCCGCCGACGTGAGCGATCCGATGAGCGAGTCGTGGAAGCTGCTGAATCTCGATGACCTGCTGCGCAGCTTCCGGTCCGCCGGTCCGCGCGAGCAGTTCTTCTTCATCGACGCCTGCCGCAATCTGCGCTATGACCAGTACCCGCCAGAACTCGGGCCGATCGGCCTCGCCGGACGCGGCCAGCCTCCGGTCGGCGGGCGCGCTCAGAGCGTGCTGTACGCGGTATCGCCCGGCGGGCAGGCTCTCGGCAACGTCGGCGGTCTCGGGGTGATGACCAGTCATCTGGTGCAGGCGCTGCACGGCACCGGCGAGGCGCTGGACTTCGACGACGGACTCGACAGCTACGTGGTCACCGCCCAGTCGGTCTATGCCTACGTCGCGGCCAGGGTCGGTGAGCAGGTTGCCAGCCTGGCGCAGTGGCAGCGGGAGTACATGCTCCCCGATCAGTACAACAACGGACCGCCGCTGCGGCCGATCCGCCTGGTGGCAGATCCCGGTCCCGGCACCCTGACGCTCACCGTCGACCCGCCCGGTGACGCCGAATACGTGAACGTGACCGTGCTCCAGCGCGGAGCCCGGCTGGAGGAGCCTCGATGGCCGCCGAAGTCTTTCGGTACGCCGGTCGAGATCCCCAGGCAGCGATTCCGGCTCTCGGTCGGGAGTCACTACGGAGCGACCGGCGTCGAGCCCGAACTCATCGACGGGCGAACCATGACCACCGCGCTGATCAAGCACAAGTACTTCGGCCCGCTCGGTCCGGGACCGAAGCTGCCGCCCGGTCCGGCGCCGGCACCGTCCGATCCTGGGCCCGGGCCGGCCGACGTCACCTACTCCGAGTCAGCCCCGGTCACCACGCGCGGCACCTACGGCATCCGCGCGGTCAGCCCCTCGGCTGGCTGGCTCGAAGCCATCGTGGCCGAGCCTTGTACCACGGTCGAGATCATTGGACTGGACCCGCCGTACCTCGCGGAGATCACCCAGGCCAACCTGGACGAGCCAGCCCAGCTGGCGGTGCCTCCCGGATCCTACCGAGTCCGGTTCAGAGTCGGCAGCGAGCAGTTCAGCGAGACGATTGCCGAGATCGAGGAGGGCCGGGCCACCACGATCCGGGCCACCGCATTCGCATCTCCCCTGGTTTCTGATGTCACCGGGCAAATCGAGCACCAGGCGGCGTTCGAGCTATCCGAGCACTTCGGCCCGGTGCAGGCCAATCCGGCCCTGACCCTGGCGACGCTGATAGCGCTCAGCCGGGCGCACGAGTCCCAGGAGATGCTCCAGTTTTCCGAGCCCATTCCGTCCCTATGGGCGCCGAACCCTGACGGCTGGCTGTCGCTGGCCATTGCAATAGACGGCTCCGCCTGGGACCGACCCGCCGCCCAGGTGACGGCCGGGCTCGAAGCCGAGGTCACGACGCCCAAGGCCTATCACCCGAACCTCATCCAGCTCAGTCCCATGGGCCAGTCGGCCGGGCTCGACCAGATCGTCGGCGGGGCAGCGATCCTCCCTCTGCCCAATTGCACGCTGATCGTCCGCTCGCCCCTGATCGGCGAGATCGAGCTGCCGGTGGCAGCGGCCCGGCGCATGGTGACCTCGATCGGCATCGTCCTGCGGGCCGACGGCGGGCTCGATGTCGCCCAGCTGCTAACTCCGCTGCACCTCGACGAGGTCGCGGTCGCGGAGCATGCCCGCCGGTCACTGCTCGGCCAGTGGCTCTACCAAAGCGGCGAGCTGATCAGCCTTGGGCGGCAGGTCGCCTCGGACCGGCTCGGCGAGATCATCGCCGGCAATGACTTCGATCCGGTGCTGTCGCCGATGGCCTATCACGCCTTGTCGCGGCAGTTGGCCGCCGATCCGGCCGATCAGGGCGAGACCATCCGCCGGGCGCGGGAAGAGATCGGATTCCAGATCTTCAGCGAGTCCGATGGACATTTGGACTCGGCCTTGATCGGGACTCATCTCGGTCTTGATCGGAGTCGGAGCGTGGGCCAGACCGCGGACCTCGGTTGGGCCTTGCTGTCCGAGGGCCAACTGCCCTTGCTTGCCGACAGCTTGAGGCTAGCTACCGCAATGTACGGCCGACTGCCGGCACTCGCCGCCGAACAGGCCAAGACGGTACAGCCGGGCAGTACCTGGACGTTGCGCTGGAAGCAGCCGCGCCTTAGGGGGGCCTGATCGCCATGAGCGTCATCGATCCGTTCGTTACCCGCGTCGGCCAGCTCTTCCAGGCCAGCGGTGATCACCTGATCTGGACCAGGCTCGGCGATGGCCAGGTCTGGAACATCATCTCGGGCCGCCATTATCCGAGCGGCCACTCCGGCGAGCTGATCGATGCCGAGCGGGCCTACTTCACCGTCAGGCTCACCGAGATGTTCCTCGGCCGCAGCCGAACGCTCTGGCGGAAGTTCTACCCGGTGGTGCACTCCTTCTGCGGCTACGCCGACGCCCAGCAGCACGCGATCGCCGGGCCCGGGCAACTGCAGACCGTCACCGACGCAGGCCTGGATCGGGTCGTCACCTTGAATTTCCGGCTCGCCGGCCCCACCCCGTTCCGAGGCGGCGACGTGTCGGTGGTGGCCGGCCTGTATTCGGTGCCCGGCGACGACGCGGCCAAGGCACTGGTCGAAACCCTCAGCGCGGTTGCCGGGCTAGCGCTGCTTCAGGCCAGCCCGGCCGGTCAGGTCGCGCAGATCACCCAGGTAATCAAGGCCGGCATCGACAGCATCTTCCAGCTGAACACGACGAAGATCCGGCTCGGCGTGAACGACACGATGAGCGGAGCGCAGCCGCTCCGGTCTGGCTACTACGTCGGGATCGCGGCGTCCGCGGCCGAGGTCGACTTCACAAGGCTGTGGCTAGTGGACGGTCATCTGCTCGAGGGCAAGGATCCGGTCTCCGCCCGCCCGTTCGTCGGGCACGACTACCTGGTGCTCCAGCTTGAGCGCAGCGAACGGCTCCCGAACTGGCCGGCGTTGCCCGGCATGACCGAGCAGCAGCAGCGGTTCAACGCCGTCCTGAGCGATGACCTCAGCTCGGCCGCCGAGAAGAGCGAGCGGCTCAACAAGCTGTGGCCCGGCTTCAACGAGGCGCTCCAGACCAGCCCGTACCTCACGAAGGCCGACGCCGCCGCGATCGCAAACGACGTCCTGGCCGACCTCAAGAGACGGCTGGACGCCCAGCGCTCAGGCAACCCGTTCGAGTCAAAGTCGTGGGACCGCGAACTCGCCGAACCCCTCGCAACCGAGATCGACTTCGCCGAGGTCCCCGAGTCCGGCCGCACCGGCGGGCCGGCAAGCGCGCCGTTCTGAGTCAGCGGAGCGGCGGCGGCTGCTCGCGCTCGGATTCCGGGCGCGGGCCGAAGATGCGGCGGTCAGCCTCGGCGATCGGGACGTCGTTGATGCTGGCCTCGCGGCGGCGCATGTAACCGTCGTCGTCGAACTCCCACAACTCGTTGCCGTAGCTGCGGTACCACCGGCCGTCGGCGTCGTGGCATTCGTACTGGAACCTGACCGCGATCCGGTTGCCGTCGAACGCCCACAGGTCCTTCCGCAGCGCATAGTCGAGCTCACGGCTCCACTTGCGACGCAGGAACTCCACGATCTCGGCCCGGCCGGTGACGAACTCGCTGCGGTTGCGCCAGACCGAGTCCTCCGAGTAGGCGCCGGCCACCCGCTCTGGGTCGCAGCTGTTCCACGCGTCCTCGGCCGCCTGGACCTTCTGCCTGGCGGTTTCCTCGGTGAATGGCGGCAATGGCGGTCGCTGGGTCATGGCATTAGCTTACGCAGGCATGAGCGCGTGACTCGGGCGCTCGGCGGTCTAGCTATTCCCAGGCGGCGCATATTACTGTTAACCACCTCCTTGGCCGGCCGGCGGATTGGATGTACACGATGAAGTTCCGGTCAGTCGTTTTCGCGTCGCTCGTACTTCTTGTTCTCGCCGGACCGGCTACTGCCAGCGCGGCGGCAAAGCCGAAGGAGCTGCCGAATCCGAGCTGGAGCGGCTACTCCGTCTCCCCGGCCAGAGGAACGCTCTCCGGCAGCACCGCGGTATGGCGCATCCCCAAGGTGACGAGTGGGTCTTCAAGCATGTCTGCAAGGGCACCAAGCCGATCGACGTCACGACGCCGCAGGTCAAAGTTGGTGACCTGGTGCAAGCCTCGGTGGAGTTCACCAGGAAGGGCAAGGACGGGACGCTGCACTTCCACCTCAACCTGACCGACACCTCGGCTGGCGTCTACACCGACAAGTACGTCAAGGTCGACGCGGGCACGGATCTGTCCGACGTGGCTGGTCAGGGCGGCGTGATCGTCGAGGACAACAGCGACAAGGGCGGGCTGGCCAAATTCGGCTCGATCAAGCTCTCGTTCGTCGACTACGGCAAGTCCAAGGACTACAGCGTGAACGACTGGCAGCTCAAGGTCGGCAAGACGACCTTGGCCACGAATTCCGGATTCAAGTACCACGGCCCTGGCGGCGACGGTTCATTCACCGTGACCTGGAATCACGAGAGCTGAGATCTATCCTGGGTTGGTGAGACTGGTTTCGCTTCTGCCGTCGGCGACGGAGATCGTGTACGCGCTCGGCCTGGGAGATGACCTGGTCGGCGTCACCTTCGAATGCGACGAGCCGCCATCGGCCCGCGCCGAGAAGACGATCGTCGTCGGCGGCCGTGACACCAAGGGCATGACCCCGGGCGAGATCGACCGCTACGTCCGGGACCAGCTGGCCGCCGGCGCGGACCTCTACACGCTGCACGCCGACGCGCTGGCCGGGCTCCGGCCCGAACTGATCCTGACTCAGGACCTGTGCCGCGTCTGCGCGCTGCCCACCGGCCACGTCGAAGACGCACTCGGCTACCTGGGCTGCCAGGCCGACGTGATCTCGCTCGACCCGCACACGCTTGACGAGGTACTCGACTCGATCCTGGTGGTGGGCGAGCGCACCGGCGTCGCCAGCCGGGCGTCCGAACTGGTCGCCGGCTTGCGCTCCCGGCTCGCCGCCGTCGCCGACGCGGTGGCCGGCCTAGACCGCCCGAAGGTGGCGCTCGTCGAGTGGGTGGACCCGCCCTTCACGGCCGGCCACTGGATCCCCGACCTCATCACCGCCGCCGGCGGCGAACCGGTAGCCGCAAGACCAGGAGCACCGTCCGTCCAGGCAACCTGGGAGGAGATCGCGGCCGCCGCCCCCGACCTGATCCTGGTCTCCCCCTGCGGCTACCACCTAGACGGCGCCGTCGACCAGGCCCGTCTGGCAGCAGCAGCCCTGCCAGACGGGCTTCCAGTCTGGGCCATCGACGCCGACGGCATCGTGGTCAGACCCGGCCCCAGACTGGTAGACGGCGTAGAAGCAATCGCCTCGATCCTCCACCCCAAGGCGATCCAGGGCCGCATGCCCGCCGCCGCACCCCAAGTCGCGCTTGTCAGCGCCGGAGCCAACCACCACGGGGAAAGTTCGTAGTGGTTATAACAACAACGAACTTTCCCCGTTGTGATTAGCCGGTCAGTCGTCTGAGGTTTCTGTGGCTGGCGGGGCTGGTGGGATCAGGGCTTGGATGATCAGGTTCGGGTCGGCGGGCTGATCGTCCTCGGGCGGGTTGAGAATCTGCCCGATCGTTGAATCTTGTGCGGGCGCGGCCGTCGACCCCGACGCAGACACCTGAACCGGGCCCAGCAGCAGCGGCTCCGGCGGGCCTTCTGGCAGGCGGACCTGGTCGACCGGCGTCAGGGCGTTGACCAGCTGAGGCCGACGACCGGCCTGGAAGCGGACCAGGGGCTGACCGCCAGGCATGTGACCGGCGATGATCGGATCGTAGATCGTCTCGCGCTCCCAGTCGGGTACCTGTTCGTGCAGCAGGAACACCCGGATCGCGCCGTGCTGGACGCCCATCTGCCAGGCCAGCATCTCGCCGGTCTCCGGGCCCTTGCCCCGGATCTGCGCCATTTCCATGGCTTCCTCGTTGACCAGCTTCTTGAACCAGACCGTCGGCTCGGGGTATCCGGGCGGCACTTCCGGCTTGTCGTACGGCAACGGCTGGTTATCGGCCAGCCGCACGTCGAACATGTCGTGGTCGCCGGTGACCGGCGGGCCCAGCGTGGGGTCGATGACCGGCGTCGAGACGACCGGCCGGGTCGGCCCGCCGCCGGGACCCTCGGAGAAGATCTGCTTGTCAAACATGATCGTGCCCTGGTCCATCGGCAGCTCGATTTTCACGTCGCCGCCTAGCAGCGTGCCGTACCTGGCGACCGGTTCGAGCTTCGGGAACGGCGTGAACGGGTAGATCACGCCGTCGACGACGCGGTACTCCCGCATCCTGGTCATCTCGGCCATCTTGGCCGAGTAGTTCGTGAACTCCTTGTCGCGCTGGTTGAAGCGCTTGACCAGGTCGGCCCAGATCTCGGGCGGGATTCCAGCCGGATCGGGCATCTTCGGCTCGAAGTAGCCGACCGCGCCGATCATGTCCCGCGCGCCCAGCATCACGTCGAGCGGATTGATCGTCTTCATCTTGATCGCGGGCGGCTTGGGCACGCCGCCGAGTTCGAGCAGCGGGACCGACTCCGGGTTAGACGGGCGGACATCGATCGCGAGGCCGTATTTGTCGACAAAGTACTGGAACCAGCGCTGGTTCTCCTGCGTGATCCCCCACCGGTTCTCGATCTCGATCGGCTGGGGGAACAGGCTCGGGTCGCTGGTGTCGGACTGCATGAGCCGGACCAGCCGCGCGATCTCCTCCGCCGACCGCGATACGGCCGGCACGCCGGCCCCGACGGCGTCGTCGAGATCCGCATGCACGTCGCCGACGGCTCGCTGCACCACCACCCTGACCCAGGGTCCAGCGACCTGACCATCGGGGGAAGCGTGCACGACCACGTATCCATCGGGCACGTTCCTCGCCGCCGCGGCCGGCACCGCATCGAGCACCACGATGCCGCCCGGCCGCAGGTTCGGCCCGAACTCGGCCACGGGGCCGAACACCTCGGTCGCATCGTGCACGACCACGGCGTCCATCGTCTGCGGGAACATCGACAGCGACCTGGTGACCTCCGGGTCGCCGTACGCGAAGACGTTCGGCGGCGGCTCGGCCTCCGGCGTCGCGTCGAACGAGTGCGGCGTGACCGGCCCGAGCCAGGAGTCCTCTGAGTGCGCGCCGACCTCAAGAACCCACGGCCGGCTGTTCGCGACCGCCGATGCCAGCACCACATCGCCCGCCGCGCTGACCCCCTCGGGCGCGTAAGTGACGTGCGGCACCTCCACCACTGTGCTGGCCCGGGTGGACGACCCCCCGAATCCCCCCGCCGGGCTCGGCGGGTTACTGCCGCCCTCTCCCATGATCCGGCCCATAGCCGGGTCGGCATACGAGAACGGCCCGGCCGAGGCCGGCCCGGTCAGGTCCGTACGCATCAGCCGGTCCGCCGACATCCCGTCGGGCAGGTGCACGAACTGGGCGATCGCCTCGGGCGATGGATTCCGGTCGTCGGTGCGCAGGAAGCTGACGTAGTCGACCGCCACCACGCTCCGGTCGCGACCAGAACCGACCGTCATCCCCTTGAGCCGGTAACTGGCATCCAGCTTGCCGTCGAGCGCGTCCGCGAACACGATCCGGCCGTGCACATTCTCGACGTTGATCACGTGCCCGGTGCCGTCGGCGTAGCCGATCGCCACGACACCCCGGGCTCCGTCCCCGAAACCGGCAAAGATCTCCCGCAGCACCGCGCGGGCCCGCACGAGCTGATCGGCGCCCAGCTCGGTGAACCTTGTGTCACCGCCCCACACCGACGCCAGGTCGGCCAGCTGCCGCCCGCTGGTCGCGCCGTGCACGAAACCCGGCGGCAACTCGGTCGGGGTGACCAGCTCTCCGGCTCGCCGGCTCGCCTCGTAGGCCAGCGCCGCGTGCACGCACTTGGCCGCGTTCGCCCAGTCGCCGTACTGTTCCGCGCCGAGCCTGGACAGCAGGTCGGCGACCGGCTCCAGGCCGGGCCGTCCGCGCAGCCAGTTCAGGTACAGCTCATACGGCTCGGATCGCTGCAGCCACGGCAGCGCGTCGTCGCCCTGCATGGCCGGCTTCCAGATCTTGTCGACCTGGGCCCGGTTCCCGGCCGGCCGCCGCGCATCCGCGAGCAGGTCGTCCTTGAGCTTCTCGATGTCGACGATCCGGTCGTGAAGCTGGGGCCCGCTCGGGAACGGCGTCTTGTCCTTCGCCGCATCCAGCATGTCGCGGCTGAACGCGTCGATCCTGGCGATCGCGGCCTTGGCCGCCGCGAGCGCCACCGGGTCACCGCTCAGGAACCGGTCGGCGATCTGGTCGAGCAGCTTGGCCTGCTCGGTGTACCGGTAGTACGCACCGACCAGCTGCTCGCGGCCCGGTTCGGCCCAGACCTGCTGTCCGTTCAGCCGGTCCCGGTACACCTGCGGCCGGTCGTAGAACGCGTGGTCGTACAGGTTGACCCCGGCCGGCCGATCGGAGAAGAAGTCGGTCAGCGGAGCCCCCGCGGCCGCCGTCAGCGTGTGCTGGTCGGCCTGCAGCGCGGCCCGCCGGCCGGCGCTCATCGGACCCGCGAGATCGGCGGCTATCTCGTTGAGCCGGTCGGCGAAGGCCGGCCCGATGTGCGTCTTGACCATCGCGGTGAGGTCGGCCACGAACTGCCGGTCCTCCGCCTCCGTGGCCGGCCAGCCGCCAGGAGTTCCTGGCTTGTCGAGCAGGTCCCTGACCGCCTGCCAGGCCGGGTCCGGCTGCGTCGGCGCCTCCCGTCCGGCCCACTCCTCGTTGCTGAGCGGGCCGGTCCAGCGCTCCACCAGGTACCGCTCGACCGCCGTGATCAGCGTTCTCGAATCACCCAGCGGGGTGCGCCCGAACTTGCCGATCACGAAGACATCGATCTCCCGGTCGTCTTCGTGCCTGATGCCGCCCCGGTACCTGATCGTCAGCGGGTCGTCGGAGATCCCGATCTTGAGGAACTCATGCGTCTTGCGGTCGTAGAGCGCGTACAGCGCGATCTCGTTCCCGCCATCGGACCGGTCGCCGTAGAACTCGACCCGCGGCCCGTGATACCAGGGCGGCAGCGTCGGCTCCCCGGCGGCCACCGCCCAGACCAGGCTCTCGTCACCGCGACCGAGCCCGAACGCGGCCGGCTCCGCCGGCAGTCCCGGCTCGGGTGGCCCGGGCGGCACTGGCTCTGGCCGCTCAGACCCGCCCGAGCGCGGCTCGGGCGGATACGACGGCACCAGTCGATACGCGTCGCCGGACGGCGGGATCACGATGCGGCCGTCGGCCTGCTCGGGCGGGAACTGCAGCGCCACGTCGGCCGGGTCGACCGGATGCGATTCGGTCGCGACCAGCACCCGCTGCCAGGACGGGCCCGCCTCCCCCGTCGGGTAGAACATCCCGTCCCGCCCGATCTCGACCCAGCGCGGCTGTCCCTCGTCGTCGAGCACGATCGCCTGCATCCGGCCGCTGCTCGCCGCTCGCAGCCGCATCGCCCCGGCCAGCTGGCTGAACGCGTCCGGGGCCTGGGCGGGCGCCAGCGCCGACGACAGATCGACACCGTGCGTCTCGACCAGCACGGGCTCATCGAGCGGCGGGATCTCCGCCGAACCAGGCGCCGGACTCAGGTCTGGCGGTCGCACCTCGGCGGGGGGTTGCGGGGGGCCGTCCCCCCGAGGCAGCACAGCCGCGTCGCCCAGCGGCACGACCTCGGCTCCGGCGACGTACCCGGGTCCGTACACCGAGTTCGGCCTGATCTCGGCCATGTCCGGGTCGAAGATCACCGTTTCCTCGCCGGTGGCGAGCACGACCTTGACCCCGGGGTAGGCGTCCATCAGGTCGTACATCCGGCTCTGGCAGCTCGGGCACATCAGCTTGTCGGCCCCGATCACGACCACGCCGACGGGCTCGTTGCCGCCTGCGCGCAGCGCCGCCAGTTTCGCGCTGACCTCCTGCACCAGCAGCGATTCGGCATCGACGCTGCGATCGGAGAACGATCCGACCAGCCGGTCGAGCGGCACCTCGTTGTAGCGCTGCCCGTACTCGACGATGCCGCCGGACGAGGTCCGGACCCAGCGCGGGTCGAGCCCGGGCTCGGATGACCCGCCCCTGACCAGATGCACCTGGTCATCGGTTCCGGCGACCAGCAGCTTGTAACCCGCCGCCACCGTCCGGCCGCCGCTGGCTTGCAGGCGGGCCCGCATCTCGGCCACGGCGGCGTCGACCGGCAGCCCGGCCAGCCCGGGCGGCGACACCTCCGGGACCGGCGCCGCTCCGCCGGCCAGTTCCGACCGGATCCGCGCGCCGATCCGCTGCAGTTCGGCGATCTCGGTTTCGGTGCCCGGCCGGTCGCGCAGCTCGCGGACCCGCTGGGCGATCTGCCGGACGACCTGCTGGCGGGCATCAAGGTCAGGAAGGTCGGACTGCGAGACCGCCCGGTCGCGGTCGAGTTCGCGGAGCACCCATTCGCGGGCCCGACCGGCCCCTGGCTCGGTGTCGATCGCGTCGTGCAGCGCCCGGTACTTCGCATCGAGGTCGGCCCACTCGCGTGGCGTCCCGGCCTTCGCCTGCTCCCCTTCGTAGAGCCGGTCCAGATCCAGGTGCTGCCGTCTGGTCAGCTCGACGCCGAGATCCGCCTTGAGCCGGTCGAGAGGACGGCCGTAGCGTTCATCGAGGTTGCGGAGCTCCTGGTCGACGCGGTTGAGCGTGTCGCCGAGTTGGTTGCGCTCCTGGCCGAGCGTCCTGCGTTGCTCGACCAGCTCGGTGATCGTCTGTGAGTCCGCCCCGGCGGCGCGCAGCCTGCGCAACTCCGATTCAAGCCGCGCAATATTTTCCGTATAAGGCTTGATCTGGTTTTCAAGATCTTGACGTTGCTGCTGCAACAGTTCACGATCTTGGGTTTTGAAAGCATCGGCCAGGGTTTTTAGCTGGTCTCCATAGGCTTGCGTTCGCTGGCGCCGGGCCAAGTCCAGGTCTTCGAGCCGGCCGCTGATCGTGCCGCGCTCCTCGAGGTCCCTGATGTCTCGGCGGTACGCGGCGTCGGCGTCGGCGCGCGCCTGGTCGTAGTCGCTGCGGGAGGCGACCAGATCGGTGTCGGACCTGAGCGCCTCCGGCACAGGAAGCGGGCCGCGCCGGGTGTCGAACAGCTCCGGCCACGACGGCGCCGCCCGCGACTCAGGCTCGGGGCTGGTCACCGGCGGCCGGGGTTGTCCGGTCAGCAGATCACCCTCGTGGCCAGCCAGCAGGTTCGGGTCGATCACGACCGGAATGGGGACTGTCACCTGGGGCTGGTCCTGGTTCTGCGAGCGGGTGCCTTCGTCCCCGGTGACGGTGCCCGTCGGGTCCGCGTGCCGGGCACCTGACGCCGCCAGCTGCCCGCCGGCCAGTGCCGACGGTTCCGCACGGGCGGCGGGCACAAACGGCGAGTAGCGATCGCCGACCGCCGCGTGGTAGCCCGCCACGCCAGTGTCCCCGTACGACGTGTGCCCGCTGAACCAACTCGTGTTCGCGACCGGGTCCCCGCTGGTCCCCTCCGCTCCGTACACCGTGCTCGACCGCACGCCGAACACCCCGGTCGCGATCGGCACCGCGTCATGGACGGTCACGCCGGTCACCGCGAGCGGCTCGCCCGGCGTCCCGGTCTGCCAGGTCGTGACCTTGTTGCCGTCGACGATGTCGGCCCGGAACACGGTGCCGTCGCCCCCGTTGGCCAGCACGGCATAGTGCACCATCGAGCCCTCGGGCACGGTGACGTCGTGGCCGGCGGCCGGGATCGTGACCGACCCGTCGCTGGGCCTGACGGAGGAGACGACCTGGGTCTGGCCCTGATCGTCGAAGCCGTAGGTGGTCAGCGAGCCATCGTGCCCGCCGACGGTGAATCCCCGCTCGGACAAGTCGACGGTCTTGCTGCCGCCGAACGTGTAGTCGATGGTCGCGGTGTTGCCGTCGAGCGTGACCTGGCCGACGCCGTAGCCCTTGTCGTTGAAGACGGTGAGTTTCTGGCCCGACAGGTTGTTGTCATCGGCGGTGAATCGGGCCAGCGTCCTGTCGGTCAGCACGACCTGATACTGGTTACCGTCGGCGTCGGTGAAGGTCAGCGGCGCGCCGTGGGGCAGCGCCAGGTGCGGCAGGTAGAACGCGGTCGCCAGCGCTCCGCCCTGCAGGAACTGGTGGAACAGGTTGCCGGCCGACAGTTCCTGGCTGAGCTGGGCCATCGTGGCCTTGTCGCCGCGGCTGTCGGCCCAGGCGTACTGGGTGCCGACGGTGGCGAGCGTGGTCCCGTCGTTGACCAGGCCGCCCTCGGCGAAGTGAGACAGGCCCTGGACCAGCTTGCCGCCGAACGTCTTGGCGAAGTCCTCGCCCATCCAAGGCAGCTTGCTCATCCCGGCCCCGAGGAAGGCACCGAGCAGCCCGCCGGCCAGGGCGTTCTCGCCCGAGCTGAGGGTCTTGCCGGCGTCCCAGCCTTTCCCCTGCACGACCATCACGGTCTGCGCGATGAGGTCGGGGATCAGCATGGTCAGCGCCATCTGCAGGAACCGGCTGAGCGCGATCATGATCGACTCGCGGCCGAGGAACATCGCCAGCCCGATCTCGGCCAGGCTGCCGCCCATCGTCATGATCGCCGCCGCGATCGCCCAGGCGATCTGGATGGCGACCAGGATCAGGGTGAAGACGATGATCAGCTTGGTGTACTCGACCTCGTTGGCCTGGTCGACTAGCGCCCTGGCCTGCTGCTCGCACTGGGTGTACAGCCCTTCGAAGACGCCGCCGTCCGCGGTCTGCAGCTTGGGGTCATTCTGCAAGTAGGTGTTCCAGAACGACGTGAACGCCTCGCCCGAGGTCGAATAGGCGTTCGCGTTGCTCACCTGCTGGGAGGTGAGGTCGGCGTGGTCGGCCAGCGCGGCGATGCCGACCATCGCGTCCATCCACGCCTGCGAGGCCGCCCGGAGCTTGTCTTCGTCGCCTTGCGGCCAGTCCTGGCCGCAGAGCAGGTCCAGGAGCCAGTTGACCTCGGCAGGAACGGTTACGGCCATCGACGCCTCAGGTGGCTAGGTTGGTGACGTCTTGCTGGTCGGTGTCCTGGGCGTTCATGTAGTTGATCGCCCAGCTATAGGTGCCCTGGCCGGCGCCGCCCAGGCCCTCGCAGGTCTTCGCGATCTGGTCGAGCGCCTTGACCGCCGGGCCTACGTACTTGGCCGCGAACGCCTTGCCCGCATCGTCGTTGCCCCAGCAGTCACCTGCGTCGTTGAGCTTGCCGACCAGGGTGTCGTAGATGTCGGTCAGAGTCTGGGAGTGCGCCAGGTAGGCGGGCGCCGAGGCCTGGAGTTCCGCCGGGTTCGCCTCGAATCCAGTCAACGCCGGTCTCCCTCCGGGCCGGTCGCGCCTGACCCGGCCGGCCCGGCCGCGCTGGCGCGCGGCAGCCACGTCTCCAGCAGGTCCTTGATCGACCCCGACGGTGGCCGCCACCTCGCCGGATCCACCTCGCCGCTGGTCAGCTGCTCAACGGAGACACCCTCAGGCAAGAACGGGCTCATCGCCTCCCCCACCTGCTTCTGCACCTCCCGCGCCGCCTGACCGGTCAGCTCGATGATCTCGGTGGCCAGCTCCGACGGGGAGAACCGCCGGTAGGCGCGCGGGTCAAGCCGCAGTTCTCTCAGCTCGCCGCGGGGACCGACGGTCACCTTGACGCTGCCGTCCCCGGTCTCCGCGTGTCCCTCGGCTTCGGCGAGCCGACGCTGCATCTGACCGACGTTGGCCTTGACGCGGTCGTAATCGCCGAGCAGTTGCTCGATCCGTCCGCGCAGCGCGGCGTTAATCTCGGGAGTAGCCGGCCCGCTCAGGAGCCAGGGCGGCTCGACCGGGCTAGTCACTGCCGCTGATCACCGGGGGTACGGCGGCGCTGTCGTCGCCCCAGATGTCATCGTCGTCGGGCAGCCAGGACTTGCGCTGCCTGGTGTTGTCGTTCTGGCCGGCCCCGGCCATGGGCGGCATCATCGGGGGCATCATCGGCATCGCGCTGCCGGTCGCGGCTGTTGCGCCTTCGGCTGCTGCTCCCTGGGCGGCCGCCGAGCCGAGGCCCGCCAGGCCCTCGCTGCCGCTGCCGGCCGCGCCCGCGCCCGCCCCGCCGAGGCCGCCGCCAGTACCGCCTGGGCCAAACCCGCCGAGCCCGCCCGCGCCGCCGCCGATGGGACCGATCCCGCCGACGCCGCCGGTGCCGCCGGTGGGCATGCCGCCGCCACCGGTGCCGATCGGGCCGGCCAGCCTGGTGCCGCCTCCGCCACCGCCGGTGGGCACTCCGCCGCCGCCAGTACCGCCCGGCCCGCCGGGCATGCCGCCTCCGCCCGTGCCGCCCGGGCCGAAGCCGCCGCCACCGGTTCCTCCGGTGCCTCCGCCGGGCAGACCGCCGCCGCCGGTTCCTCCGCCGCCGCCGCCTGAGCCGCCGCCGGGCAGGCCACCGCCGCCAGTACCGCCGGTGCCGCCTGGGGGTTTGCCGCCCCCGGTACCGCCGATTCCGCCACCGGGCAGGCCGCCGCCGCTGCCGCCGAACGAGCCGGGGCCGCCGCCGAACGAGTTCGTCGGCTTGGTCGGCGTCGTCGAAGCGCTCGTCCAGTTCGGCTTGGGAGCCTTGGGGAACTTGCCGACCTGCGGCGCGTAGCTGCTCCCGCCGACCTGCTTGAGCAGCAACTGGAGCTGGTTCTGGTACACCGAGGGGAAGCTCTTCTTCACCGTGTCGCCGTAGAACCAGCCCGGGTCAAGCAGCTGCGAGGGCAGCCCGTACGGGCCCGCGTCTCCGGTTATCTGGACGCCGGTGTCCGACGCCATCGTGCCCCAGAAATGCACCACGCCCGGTATGCCGTAGCCGTACCAGTACTGGAAGTTGTAGGCAGGCGGGTAGGCCCGGCCCTCGATCGGCTGCCACTCGATCGAGCCCGTGAAGCCCCTGAAGTTCTCGTCGGTCGGCGCCGCGTCGCGCAGCAGGATCCACTGCGCCTCGCATAGTTCCATTGACCAGTTGTCCCTGGCCTGCTGGACGAATCCCAGCTGCTGGTTCATGTCGCCGATCGAGTAGCCGAGCAGGTCGGTGGCGACGTGGAAGGTCTGGCCCGCCTGATTGAACGCCTCGCTGTTGGCTTTGGCCGCCGCGACGACCTGACCGCCGAAGGTGTGGATCTGGGTGGCCCTGTCCTTGACCGCCTGGGCGGCGTCGCCGCTCCAGCCGTCGAGAAGCTTGAGGATCGCCTTCAGGGAAAACGCGTCGTCGTCGAGCGCGCTGGACAGGTTTCCGGCGAACGACTGCCAGCCGTTCTGGACGTTCTGCACCTCGCTGGGCTTGGTGCCGAGGACGAATTCAAGCTCGGCGACCGACATGTGCGAGTAGTCGTACTGGCTGACCGGATCGCTGGGGCCGTCGTCGGGGATTCTCATCGGTACCTCTCAGGTGGGCGTGCCCGTCGGTCCCGTCGAGCCTGCCGGGGGTAGCGGCGAGTTCAGCATCGTCTTGATCGCCTCGACGCTGAGTTTGTCGTCCTTGTTGACGGTGTCGTAGTTCTGGTAGATGCTGCGCACGGTCGCCGACAGGTGCTTCAGGCCGTCGACGAAAGCGGCGAACGAACTCGAGCCGGGATCGCCGTTGAATTCGGCCGGATTGCCTACCAGCTCGCGGCGAGAATCGTTGTACGACATGTACAGCTGCTCGCCATCGGTGAACCCGCTGAGCCGACCGGCGCTGTTCTGCTGGCCCATGTTCGGCATCAGTGCCAGCGGCTCAGGCACGAGCTGGTCCGGCAGCGCTGCGCAGCCACCGGCCTTGTCGACCCCGAACCAGTAGCTGATCAGCTCGTCCATCTGATCAGCGAAATTCTGCAGGTTGTTAATGTCGTCGATCTTGAAATCCGACATCGCCGCCGCCTTAGCTCAACTGCCTTCCTTGGGGTCAGGCGTGCCAGATGCTGACGTTCTGGTTCTCCACGGCCTGGTACATCTCGGCGGCGTTGGCCATGTGGACGTGGGCCTTGGACAGGACGGAGGCCATGTGCTCGATCGCTGCGTCCCACTGCGCCTTGATCGGCCCGTAGGCGTCCCTGGCCGAACCGCTCCACTCGGCGAGGCCCTTCTTGAGCTCGCCTTCGAGGACCTCGATGGTCTGCTGGACGGCGGCGTAAGCCATGCCCAGGTCGTCCTGCGCCTGCTGCAGCGTCTCGAACCTGATGGCCATGTACGACGGCTCAGACATCTGGTGCTCCTTATTCTTAGATGTCGGTCGCGTTGAGCAGCGCCGCGATCTGGTTGACGCTCTCACCGTCGATGTCCATCGCGCCCTTGTAGTTCGCCGTGGTGCCGGTGAGCTTCTGGTGGATGGTCTCCAGCCCGGTGATGATCGTGTTGAAGTCCTGGCCCCACTGCCCCATGACGTTGCGGAACAGCGTGCCCGCCTCGGTCACGTAGCCGCCCGAGGTCGCCTCGACGGCGTCGTTGACCTGATTCCTGATCGTGGCGATTGCCTGGCCAGCGTGATCGACGTGAACGGCGGCCTGGGTCATCGCCGTGGTTTGCGCTGTTGCCTGCGTACCTGCCATGGGACGCTCCCCGGTCTGCGGTCGGCTCTGCTCGGATGCCTTACGCACCTACAGAAAATGGCGGTCTAACTCGCGGTCCTGAGATTGTACGGCCATTGCGTACTTTGCCGGATCTAGTTCGCCAGAAAGGACGCCACAGCCACCCCGGAATGGCTCACCAGCCGCGGAACCGACCCACGTTCACCCGCAACCAGGTCCCAGAGCCAGCCGCCGCCTCGCAGGCGCTGCCTGCGCCCACTTCCCACCCGTTCGGGCCCCACTTCCCCTTGGTTGTGCGGACTTACCACCCGTCGCGCCGACTACCCACCCGTTGCGCTGTAGTTTTGTCAGATTTACAATGATTTGCGACCGCGCAACCAATGGGTAGTCAGCGCAACCAAGGGGAAGTCGCTTCCGCAGGCACTACCAGACCACAGGCGCCCGTCAAGGAGCGCTGGTGCGGGCGGCCGCATGTGGGTCAAGGGTCGGGCCGGTGTTGAGCAGATCGAGCAAGATCTCCGGCACCAGCGTCGGCCGCACCCCGGACAGGCCAAGCGAGGCGAGCACATCAGTCGTCGGCACGGGGTACTTCACGCCCGAGCTGGTGATCAGGTACATCGTGCCGCCGCCCGCCCCGGGCGCGGGAACCGCCTGCACCACCGCACCGTCGCCGGCCGGGATCCGCACCTGGTCCGCCAGCGGAATGCCGAGCACCCCGACCGGCGCCGGCTTGGTCACCGTCGGGATCGAACCGGCGTCGACCGGATACGTCCGCACCTGAGGAACGGAGTTGTCTGCGGCCTGGTAGACCCCGCAGACCGCGCCCTGCCCGGCGGGCAGGCTGATGAGCTGCGGCGGACGGCTGGGCAAGGCCGACGGACTCGCCGACGGAAACGCGGGCGCGGCGGCGATCGACGCGGCGGGCACGCTGATCGCGGTCGGCCGGCCCGGCGGGTAGAGCGACCTGGCCTGCGGATCGGCGAGCTCCAGGTCGGCTTCGGTCACGCTGAGCGGAGCCAGCCCGCCATGCTCGACGAGGTAGTACTGCGGCGTCCCGCCGGCCTGGCCGCTTCCGGCGGCGATGAGCACCTGACCGACCCGAGTCGCCCGCCTGGCCACCGGCGGGCCCTTGCCGCCAAGCCCGGGCAGCTGCGGCGGCGCCAGGTCTGGCCCCTGCGGCAGCACGGTCAGCCAGGCATCGCCGACCGCCAGCGGTTGGGTGGAGGCGTAGCCGAGTGCCTCGAGGGCGGCCTGCCCGCCGGGGATTCGCATCCGGGAGCTGTTCCAGACCAGGTACAGAGTGTTGTCTAGGCTGGTGACCAGCACGGCCCGGTTGCTCCCGAGCGCCGTCCCGGTCAAACCTCCGCCGGCCGACAGCCGGACGAACGCGCTCGGCGAGCCCGCCTCGTCCCGCGCGGGCAGCGAGCAAACCGACCAGGGCCCGGTGACCAGGCCGGCGGTGGTCGGGAGCTCGTCCGGAGCGCCTGGGATGCCGATCGGCAGCCCGCGCGGCACCCCGCGCAGCGACGCCTGCGAGACCGTGACCAGCGAGTACGCCTGCTGGCCGAGCACCAGCCGGGCCGAGGCGTAGTTCAGCAGCGGATGCAGTTGGCCCTGGGTATAGAGGTAGCGGGTGCCAGTCTCCTTCTCCAGGATCACCGCGTGGGCCTTCTTCCACGCCGTAGCACCGCCGGGGCGCACGACGCCGAGGACACCGACCCCGGCGACCACCAGCGCGGCCACCATGATGCTGCCGAACGAGGCAATCGCCAGCCGCCGCATCGGCGCGTCCGGGCCGTCCGGGTCGTCCCTGACCAGCGCCGAGGACAGCCGCCTGGCCAGGAAGCGATACGCGTGCGCCTGGTCGCGCTGGTTCATCCTCGCCATGTCCGCCGCCTAGCCGCCTAGCCGCCCAGCCCTCGCACGGCGTGGAACACCCCGAGCACGTCGAGCGCCAGCGGCACGGTCGCGATCATCGCGACCAGCTCGGCCACGTCCACCGCCCGCGCGACCGGCGGCGATGGCCGGCTGCCGCCCCGCGCCGCCTGCGACACCAGCGCGGACCCGACGCCAGCGAGGACGGCGACAGCCACAACCGGGCCGGCCGGCCACCGGCCGGCCTGCACGACGACCAGCAGCAGAAGGCAAGCAAGGCCCGAAGCCAGCAACCACGCCCTAGGCACAGTCCCGGTAAAGAGCCGGGCCCGCAGCAAGAGCAACGCCGCCGCGATCGCGGCGAGCGAAGACGCTGCCCAGCCGCCCTGCCTGAGCATGATCGCCACGCCAGCGACCGTGACCACCCCGGTCGCGCAGATCAGCGCGCCGAGCAGGCTGTCCGCCGCGACGCTCTGCTTCGGCACGCCAGCGAAGCCGGTCGGCTCGGGCCGCTGCCGCAGTTCCTCCGGGCTGGCGGGCACGACCGGCTTGGGCAGCTTGGCCAGCCGGTAGGCGACCGGCGCGATCGCCGGAGTCGCGATCAGCGCGAGGCTGACCAGGGCTCCGCCCGCACCCGACGCCGAGGTCACGACCGCGAGCAGCCCGCCGGCCACACCCGCGAAGCCGACCACCACCGCCCCGGTCACCATCGACGCCGCGTTTCCGACCGCCGCCACCCCGAGCGCGGCCGCGATGAGGAACACCGTCGAGCCGACCACGAACCCGGCCGCGGTGTCCGCCGCGGCCCGGCTCAGCGGATCGGCGCCCGCACCGAACGTGCCGTTGGCGGGCAAGGCCAGGAGCCCGGCCAAAAACGCATAGGGCAGCCCGCCGAGCGCGATCACCGTGGCCAGCGCGGCGTCGCCGAACGCGCGGGAGGCAGCGGCGGCACCGGCCAGCGCACCGGCGGCCAGCAAGGCCGCGCAGAGCGCGATCACCAGCACGGTGCCCTTCGCCAACGGCGCGGAACCATGACCACCCGACCCGCTTACCCCCGCGAGCACCCCGCCGGCATTGGCCAGCGCCAGCGCCCCGGCGACCAGCAGCACGCCGATTGCCGTCAGGGCCGCGATCCTGCTGTCGGACCGGTTCCACCGTGCGGATCGATCCCGCAGCGTGCTGGTGATCGCGTCGGCGGTGTCGTCGTAGACCGGCGTCGGCGCCGCGCCTTTGCCAGTGCGCAGGTAAAGGATGTCGCCGTCCCTGACCCCAAGCGCCGCCATTGTCAGCCCGGTATCGAGCGGCCCTTCCCCGGCCCGCTGCAGAGCCCAGCCACCGCTGGCGATGCCCTCTTCGGCGAGCTGTTCGCCGGAATGCCACAGCAGCGTCGGCAGCAGGTGAGCGAGCGGCACCTCCTGCGGCACCGCGACATCGAGTCGCATTCTCGGCGCGACCACGGTGATCCGGCAAAGATCACCGCCTGCCTCGGTCATAGTCCGCCAGCCCTCCGCCATTCCAGCCGCCAAAGACAACGCCGCCATAGACAACTCAGCTTCTACGCAAAGCGGAGATTACTCTCCCGCCTCTGGGTCAAATGGCACAATGCTTCAATGCCGCCGGTCCGCCGTCCCCCGAGGCGGCCGGGCCCGGAACTCCCCCGAGGCGAGCTGCTGCTCGAATCGCCGCCCGTCCTGCCCGAGCCGGTCTCGGGGAACTTCACCCAGTTGCTGGTCTACCTGCCGATGGTGGCCGGCGCCGGCGCGATGGTGTTCATGTTCACCAGCGCCGGCGGCAGCGCCACCACCTACCTGGCCAGCAGCATGTACGCGCTGTCCAGCGTCGGCATGATGATCGGCATGGTCGGCCGCACGGCCGGCGACAAGCGGCGCAGGATCGACGGCGACCGTCGCGACTACCTGCGTTATCTCTCCCAGGTCAGGCGCCGGGCCAGGGCAGCCGCCGCCGCTCAGCGGACCGCGCTCACCTGGCAGCAACCCGAGCCGACCGCACTGTGGTCGCTGGCGATGACCTCCCGGGTGTGGGAACGCCGCCCGGCCGACGACGACTTCTGCACGGCCCGCGTCGGCACGGGCGCTCAGCGCCTGGCGGTGAAGCTGGTACCGCCGGAGACGCAGCCGGTCGAAGATCTCGATCCGGTCTCCGCCGGCGCCCTGCGCGATCTGATCAGGGTGCACTCGACCGTCCCCGAGCTGCCGGTAGCCGTCGCGCTCCGCACCTACGCCAGGGTCTCGATCACCGACAACGGCGATCCAGCCGGTGCCAGCGCGGGGGTTGAAAGGGGGTCGCCCCCCTTGGCTAGCACAGCCGCCCGCGACCTGGTCAGAGCCGTGATCGGCCAGCTCGCCACGTTCCACTCCCCCGACGAGCTCCGGATCGCGGTCTGCGCGTCCCGCGCCCGCCTGGCCCAGTGGTCCTGGCTGAAGTGGCTGCCTCACGCCTGGCACCCGAGCCTCTCCGACGCCGCCGGACGCATCCGCCTGGTCCGCGAGGATCTCGGCGAACTGGAAGACCTGCTGGGCGCCGACCTCGCCGACCGCCCCCGCTTCGGCGCCCGCCCGGACCCAGGCATCGACTACTCCCAGCTGATCATCATCTACGACGGCGGCACCGTGCCCCTCGACGCGCAGCTGGCGCTCGGCGACGCCTATGCGGTCACGGTGATCGACCTCACCGGCTCGCTCAGCCGAGGCCAGGGCCGCCAGGTGCTGAGGCTGCGGCTGGACGGCGACCGCATCGACCTGATCCGTCGCGACAACGCCGGCGCCGAGCAGGTCAGCCTCCTCGGCCGGGCCGACCGGTTCAGCATCGACCAGGCCGAGGCCCTGGCCCGGGTGCTCGCCCCGATGCGGGCCGGGCCGGACTCGGTCGCCCACGCACCCCTCGAAGGCGACAACGACCTGCCCGCCCTCCTCGGCATCGGCGACATCGCGGTCCTGGACCCGGCCGAAGTCTGGCGCCAGCGAGTCGCCCGCGACCGGCTGCGGATCGCGATCGGCCTCGGCCAGGACGCCGCCCCGGTCGAACTCGACCTCAAGGAATCGGCCCAGGGCGGCATGGGCCCGCACGGGCTGATCATCGGCGCGACCGGCTCGGGCAAGAGCGAACTGCTCCGCACGCTCGTGCTGGGCCTGGCGATGACCCACTCAAGCCAGACGCTGAACTTCGTGCTCGTCGACTTCAAGGGTGGCGCGACCTTCCTCGGCCTCGACTCCCTCCCGCACACCTCCGCGCTGATCACCAACCTGGCCGACGAACTCCCGCTGGTCGACCGCATGCAGGACGCCCTGCGCGGGGAACTGGTCCGCCGCCAGGAGGCCCTGCGCGCGGCCGGCAACTACACCTCGGTCTACGACTACGAGCGCGCCCGCCAGTCCGGCACCCAGTTGGAGCCGCTGCCGACGCTGCTGATCGTAGTAGACGAGTTTAGCGAGCTGCTGACCAGCAAACCCGAGTTCATCGACCTGTTCGTGATGATCGGGCGACTGGGCCGCAGCCTGGCGGTGCACCTGCTGCTGGCCTCGCAGCGGCTGGAGGAGGGGCGGCTGCGCGGACTCGACACCCACCTGTCGTACCGGATCTGCCTGCGCACTTTTTCTCCAATGGAAAGCCGTGTTGTCCTGGGAGTCCCTGACGCCTATGAGTTGCCCACCGAACCGGGCAGCGGCTACCTGAAGTTCGACGTGTCGGGCATGACCCGATTCAAGGCGGCGTACGTGTCGGGCGTCTACCGGGCGCCGGCGCAGCGGATTGTCCCAAAGGCCGCCCGCCAGCAGATCGTGCCCTTCCAGACCGACTACGTGCCGGTCCCGGGCCAGCCGGACTCCGAGCCAGAGCCCGTGTCCGTAGAAGAGCACACTGCCTTTTATTCAGAAAGCTTGGCGCCGGCCGGGTGCGCCGTCCAGACGCGGGTCTTCGACGTGGCAATCGCGCGGCTCGTCGATAGCGGCCCGCCCGCCTACCGAGTCTGGCTGCCCCCGCTGGCCGAATCCCCCACCCTCGACCTGCTCCTGGGCAAGCCGGTCGCCGACGGTGCCGGAGCCGGAGCCGGTTTCCAAGCCTGGGACTGGCCGCTGCGCGGCCGGCTGGCCGCCCCGATCGGCGTGGTCGACCGGCCGTTCGAGCAGCGGCGGGACCCGTTCGGCGTCGACCTGTCCGGCGGGGCCGGCCACATCGGCCTGGTCGGCGCGACCAGAACCGGCAAGAGCACGCTGCTGCGGACGCTGATCTGCTCGCTGGCGCTGACCAATACGCCGGACGAGGCCCAGTTCTACTGTCTCGACTTCGGCGGCGGAGCCCTGGCCGCCCTCCGCGACCTGCCGCACGTCGGCGGCGTCTGCGGCCGGCTCCAGCCGGACGTGGTCAGGCGCACGGTCGCCGAGTTGACCGGCCTGCTAACCGAACGCGAGGCCACCTTCGCCAAGCTCGGCCTGGACTCGATGGCGGCGTACCGCCACGCGGCCGCCGCCGGATCGGAGCCCCCCGCCCGAGGAACCGCCGACGTATTCCTGGTCGTCGACGGATGGGGAACGCTCCGCCAGGAGTTCGACACCCTGGAAGCCGCGATCACCAAGCTGGCCGGTCGCGGCCTCGCCTACGGCATCCACGTGATCATCGCGGCCAACCGCTGGCCCGAAGTCCGCCCGGCTCTGAAAGAGTTGCTGGCAACCAGGATCGAACTGAAGGTAGGCGAGCCCTTCGAGTCCGAGGTGAACCGGCACCTAGCAGCCAACGTCCCAGAGGCCAGTCCAGGCCGGGGCCTCACCAAGGACGGCTACCACTTCCTAGCCGCCCTCCCCCGCCTAGACACCCGCGACACCGTCACCGACCTCCCCGACGCCCTCCGCTCCCTGGTCACCGCCAGCGCCGAAGCCTGGGCGGGACCCCGCGCCCCCGAAGTCCGCCTGCTCCCGTCGACGTTCCCGCACACCGAGTTGGTCGAGCGGGCTGAAGCGCCAGAGGCCGGTCCAGTTACGGGCATCCCCATGGGCCTGGCCGAAGACGACCTAGGACTGGTGTCAGCGCAGTTCGCCGCCGACCCCCACTTCCTGATCTTCGGCGACACCGCCTCGGGCAAGTCCAACCTGCTGCGCGTCTTCGCCGACGGCATCGTCCGCTGGCACACCCCGGCGCAGGCTCGGCTGATCATCATCGACTACCGCCGCTCCCTGCTCGAGGCCGCCGGCGGAGACTACCTGATCGGCTACGGCCCGTCGGCGACCACGGCGACCAAGCTGATCAAGGACACCGCCGAGGCGATGCGCCAGCGCCTCCCCGGCCCGGACGTAACCCAGGCCCAGCTCCGCGACCGCTCCTGGTGGCGCGGCCCCGAGCTCTATCTCCTGGTCGACGATTACGACCTGGTCGCGACCTCGGCCGGCAATCCGCTCGCCCCGCTGATCGAGGTCCTCCCCCACAGCCGCGACATCGGCCTGCACGTGATCATCGCCCGGGCCAGCGGCGGCGCGGCCCGATCCGCGTTCGAACCCGTAATCCAGCGCCTGCGCGAACTAGGCTCCCCCGGCATCCTCCTGTCCGGCAGCCGAGACGAGGGCCACCTCCTAGGCAACCTCTCCGGCCAGCCCATGCCCCCAGGCCGGGGCAACCTGGTAGTCCGAGCCCGCCCACCCCGCCTAATCCAGACCGCCCTGCTCACCTAACCGCACCAAGCCCGGCCCCCGGCGAGCTGGTGGTGAGGACGCAGCTCCGGCTCGCGCAGGCCGCAAGGGTGGCGTCGATGTCGTGCAGGACCGCTGTCAGCTCAAGGAGCTGGGTCGCGATCCTGTCCCGGACGGCTTCCAGGCGCCAGCGCTGGGAGGCGCATGTCCCTGAGTGGGTGTCGTGGGCCTGCAGTGCATGAGCTACTTCGTCGAGGGTCATGCCCAGAGATTGAAGCCTGCGAGTGAGCAGGATCCGGCCAACAGCGTCGGGGCTGTAGTAGCGGTAACCCGTGCCGGCGCGGTGTACCGGCGTCACCAGACCGCGCCGCTCGTAGTACCGCACGGTGTCTACGCTGACGCCCGCCTGGTCGGCCACCTTGCCGATCTTCCATAGGATCTCTTGACTCTGGTCCATACTCCAGACTTTATCGTGACGATGTCCGTTCAGGACCGCCCTGCCGACAGCCAGCCAGAGCCAGGAGGCACACCATGACCACGCCCGAGCCCGGGATTGACCAAGCCGCCGAGAGCAATAGCGCGATAGCGGAACCGAAGCCTCCGGTCGTCTGCGACATGACCGGCGCGCGTGACACGGCGCCCCAGCGACTGACCGAGTACGCCCGCCTGTTCCAGGCCGCCTACCTCGGCCGCGATCGCGACTACGCCGGTGTCCGCTGGCTACTGCGCGCCGACCCGGGTATTGAGGAGCTGGCCCGCGACCTGGCCAGCCGGGAAGACGCCTGCTGTGCCTTCATGACCAATACCGTCAGCCGCGAGGGTGACCTGGTCATCTGGCACGCGACCACGATCGACGACCAGGCCGCCCGCGCGGTCCTGGACATGTTCTACGACCTGCCAGTTCACCGCCTGAACGGTGCGCCCGAGGTGGAGGACGCCCTGCATCGCTGGTCCGCCGCCGGCGTCCCCATCATGATGCGCGAAGGCGACACCATGCGCCCGGCAACGACCGAGGAGATCCGCGGCTAGGTGCCGGGGCGCCAGTCGCGGCGGCGGCCGGCTGCAACCAGGCCGCCGGTGAGCAGGATTCCGATCGCAATCGCCGCGCCACCGACCGCTATCCCGGCCGCCAGCTGGCCAGTGCGCGATCCCGGACCAGGCGGCTTCGGAAGCGTGACGTCGGTCCGCGAGGTGACCGACGGGTGCCGCTGTCCGGGCAGCACGGCGGTCACGGCCGCGTACGGGTCGACGCTGCCCCACCCGACGCCACGTGACGGCAGCCGTCCGGCGGGGTGATCGGCGGTCGCTTCTATCCGGTCGATCACCTGCGCGGCGGTGAGCTTCGGGTAGTAGGAGCGGACCAGCGCGGCAACACCGGAAACGTACGCCGTCGCGAAACTCGTGCCGCCCGCGCTCGAGACGAGACCCACGCCGCCAGCGCCGGGGCCGAGCAGATTGGTGCCGGGCGCGGTGATGGCGACGTTCGGCCCGGACTCGGAGAAGTTAGCCCGCTGGCCGTTCTGATCAACGGCGCCGACCGCGAGCACGCCGGGAAACCCGGCCGGATACTGGACCGCGTTCCCTGCGCCGAAGTCGTTGCCGGCGGCGGCCACGATCACTACGTCGTGAGCGAGCGCATACCGGATCGCCTCGGCCAGCTCCAGCGTCGGCTGGGAGGTGATCGAGACGTTGATCACCTGAGCATGCCGGTCGACCGCTGCCCTGATCCCCTTGGCCAGCGTCACCGGCGTACCGTCGCTGGGCGAGTTGGCCTGGCGGATCGGCAAGATCGTGGCCTGCGGCGCCACGCCTGAGAACCCGAACCCGGAGATCTGCCGCCCAGCGATCAGCCCGGCCACGAACGTCCCGTGCCCGTCACAGTCGGTGTCAGCCGGGCCTCCGCCGTTCACCACGTCGAACCCCGGCAGCACGACACCGCGCAGGAAAGGCTGGTTGCCGTCCACCCCGGTGTCGACCACGCCGACGATGACCCCGGCGCCCTCGGTGATCGGCCAGACCCGCTGCAGCCCAAGCTCCCGCTGCGCCCACGGCATCGCGTGGTCGAGCGTGGTCGGCGGCAGATTGCTCGACCCGCAGTTAGCATTGGCCGCCGCTCCATTAGCCGCGACGGCCGGCGCCCCGCTGAGCGTCGCCGCGACAAGGGCGGCGGCCGCCAGCGCGACCACCCTTCGAGCCGCCAATCCGACAGCCATACCGCGTTGCCTCCGGATCGCCTTGCTGACCTGCGAGGTTAGCCCTCCGACGACATTGAAGGTACTGCACACTTGATGCACACAGGGGTTCATCAGGAAATGGAGTGACGAAGTGACCGAGCCGCTTCCTGGCTTTGACAATGTCAGGCCGCTGCTCGCAGATGAGCTCGGCGTCACTTACCTGGCTAGCCGCCCTGGCCCGGGGCCGGAGATCGCACTGGATCGGCAAGCACCAGCAGCGCGGTCTCCGGACGGTCGCCCAGAGACGGCAGTGCGCCTGCTCGAACTGACGGTGCCCGGCCGACCAGCCCGCAGGCAATTCCGCAACGCCTGCCTGGTCGCCACCATGCTGAACGTCCAGCCCGGGTTCCTCCCGCTCCTAGAGGTCGACTTCACCCCCGACCATCACCCTTACCTGGTCACCGAGGTCCCGTCCGGAACGCTGGCCGCCCGCCTCGTCATCGGCCCGCTGCCGCCCCAGATAGCAATCGGTCTAGCGGCCGCCCTGGCCAAGACCCTCGCCACCGCCCACGCCTCCGGCGTGCTCCACCTGGACGTCCGCCCAGCCAACATCGTGCGGACCGCCGCCGCCCCAACTCCGCTGCTCGCCCACTTCGGGATAAGCCGAGCCGTCTCGGCAGCTGGTCGCACGGAACTGCCAGTCGAGTGCCTGATCCACGCCGCCCGCGAGCTTTTCGGCTGGGACACCCCAGGCCCGGCCGCCGACGTCTACGGCCTAGCCTCGACGCTCTACACCATGCTGGCCGGGCACGCCCCCTACACCGCCGAAGCTCGCCTGGGCCGAGCCGCCCTCTACCAGCGAACCCTGCGCGGCGGCCCGCCCCCAATCACCAGGCCAGGCATCCCTCCAGCCCTGACCGCCCTGATCGCGGCGATGATGGAACCCAACCCATCCAGCCGCCCCACGCTGCCCGAGGTAATCGACCAGCTAGGCCCCCAGACCCCAGCCAGCACCGCCCTGACCGCCGCCTGGCCACTCCCACCCCCACCGCAAACCCAGCCACCACAAACCCAGCCACCACAGACCCAGCCAGCGTCGGCAGCCACCCCACCAACCCCCGCAGCGTCACCCCGCCCAAGCACCCCACCAGCACCATTCAGCGAGCCAGCACCCAGTCCGTCCGAACTGTCAGCACGACTCATGCGGGAAACGCCGGGTCAGGATCAGCGCGCGGCACCACCTAGCCAGCCTCAACCCCTACCGGACGCCGCCGCCCGCCCAACCAGCGGATCGGTCCAAGCTCCAGCGACGACGAGCACCACGGAGACGACGAGCTCCACGGAACTGCCTCGCCGAGTCCCACGCACGCCCGCCCATCCTCCGCCCATTCCAGCCACGCCGATCCTGACCGCGCCGGAACTAAGCCAACTGGCCGCCGCGCTAGCCTCGTTCCAGCTCCCCGAGGTCAGCTCCGCATCATCGACAGCCACTCCCAGCTCAGGATTCCCTCCACCAGCGACCGGCGGACTCCCTGCTCCCGCGACCGGCGAATCCTCCGCACCCAC
>DATNFM010000258.1:0-34059 GCA_035606435.1 Streptosporangiaceae bacterium
GTTCCCGATCCTGGTCGTGCTGTGGCGGGCGGTTCCGCAGCCGCACCACGCGAGCCAGAGGTACTTCAGCCGGCTTACCTGGATCTTCACCGGCAAGCGGCCATCTGTTGTCCACACCCCCGCGCAGACGCTCACGTTGCCGGGTAGCGCTCAGCCGTAGTCCGCGTTCTGCCTGGTAGCTGACCGCCCGGGCCCGGTCGTCCGCGTCAAGGCGGCGGCTGGGCCGGGCGGTCGCTGGTTTGCGGTCCGGTCGCGTTTGATTCGGCGCCACGCCGCCGCAGTCACCAAGTCAGGCGAACGTGGCGGTAACCTAGCCGAGCCAGGCGGTCCCGGTCACTTGGCGGGCGGCTACGGGTTCACGGGTAGTAACCGCTTGTGCGTTGGTGATGGAATGGGATCGCACGCAGCTCGTGAGTTATCGATGACCGGAGGAACGGCACTGCCCGCCGACATCAGCCCGCATCCCGCGCCGAACACCCCAGATGAGCCTGGTAACGCCGGTGGCGGCGAAGGCACGACCGGTGCTGGCGAGGGCGAGGCCGGCGTGACCGGTGCTGGCGACGGCGGGAGCGGCGGTCGGCCGAAGCCGTTCTTTGCCGAGCAGCCAGAGCAGTTCGAGGTGGATCAGCAGGCAGGTTCGCCTGACTCGCAGCCGCCAGCTCAGCCGCCCGGGTCTCATCGGCCGGGGCAACTGGGCCAGGGGCCGCCGTACGGTCAGCCGGGTCTCGGGCCCATCTACGGACGGCCTGGCGACCAGGCTCCCGGTGGGCTCGATCAGCGAGGTCAGCGAGATCAGCAGACCGGGTGGCCGTCGGCTCAGTCCGCGCAACGGCAGCGACCGCAGCGGCCCCAGCGGCCCCAGCGTCCGACCGAGCCGCCAGGGCGCGAGCTTCGGCAGCGCGCGATCGCCTCGCTGGTGTTCGGCGTCGTCAGCCTGCTGGCTCTGCTCGGGCTCGGGACGGACCTGCGCAAGGGCGTCTACCTGCTGGCGTTCAGCATGGCGGTGGGTCTGGCGGCCTGCGTCATCGGCATCACGGCCCTGATCAAGGCGCGCAGGACCGGCACTTACCGGCCACGGGGAGCGGTCGGCGGCATTGTGCTCGGCGCCTTGGCGACGGTGATCTCGCTTCCGATCCTGGTGACTTATCTGGTGTTCCCGACGCAGGTCAATAACTACGTGAACTGCCTGAGTCAGGCCCAGAACTCATCGCAGCAGCAGGCCTGCATGACCAAGTTCTACCGGTCAATCCACATTGGGAGTTCGGCGCTGGGCTGGGGGTTCCTCGCTCAGCCGCGGGCCGGGGCCGACGCCGCGGCCGACGCCGGGCCTGGGGCCTAGCCCGGGCCGTTAAGGGCGCCTAGGGCAGGTCGGACGGGCCGTGGGGGCGCCTGGCCTGATCGGCGGCATCGTGATCGTCGGCCCACCGGTCCATGAAGATGACGTGCCCGTCGTCGATGCCATCATCGATGAGCCCAGGTTCCAGGCGCGGGTGCGTGGACGGCATGGAGACAGGCTGGCTGGGATTGGCCCCGGCGCGGCTCAAGCCAGGACCCTGACCCGGGCCCTGACCACGGCGCGGGTCCTGGCCCGCGCCCCGGCCTGGCCCAGGCGGGCGGATGGGCGGCTGCTCCTGCACGCGGGACCGGCCGAACCACCAACTGGCTGCCCCGGCGGTGACCGCGGCCGAGATGCCGAGTTCGAGCGCGGCCACGATCGTGACCTGCCAGGCCGAAGGCCCCACCGCCGAGAGCCGGCCATCGCCAAGCGGGCCGCCGGCGAACGCGGCGAAGATGCCGAGCACGGTCGCGCTGACCGCGCCGCTGCAAAAGCCCCTGATGGCAGCGGCGTCGACGACGGTCTGGGGTACGAGCCGGACGACGAGCAGGCCTCCGAACGCACCGGCCAGATAGGGCATCGCCAGCATGATGGCGGCCAGCCAGCCGGGATCCGAGCTGTGCGGCCCAGCCGGAAGTGCGCCTAGCAGCGGGAACGCGGGGACCGGGCCGAGCACCGAACCGGTAGGTGAGACGACGGTTCCGACGCCAACGGCGATGCCGGGTCCGAGCATGTAGGCGATTGCCCAGACGAACGCGTTCGGCAGGTAGGCGAGCTGGGCCAGCAACAGCAGTCCGGCACCTACTAGGCCAGGGTTGAGCAGCCCGTACACCGCCTTGATCTGGTGCGCGTGGTTGGCGATCGCGACGGCGGTGGTCAGGGTGGCCGCCGCCGACAGCAGCGCGAGCGAGCCGGCCGAGCCGGCCAGGATCGACCTTGACCTGGCCGACATGAACACGCCGAGCTTTTCCCAGGGCACCAGCGTCCTGGCGGCCCCGCAACCGGCGGCCACGAACGCCACCGCGAACCCGGCCAGTACCGCCTGCGCGACCGAAGCCTTCGCCAGCTCCGACTTGCTCACGATCGCCAGCACGCCGGCGATCACCGAGTACGGCACGGCCACGGCCAGCGCGGCGGACAGAACCTGCTGGGGACCGGCTTGCTGGGGACCGATGTCGTCGCTTGCCCGCAGCACCCATCGGCCGGCCCGCCACAACAGGGCACCCGGCAGCAGCACCAGGCCAAGCGGCAGCATCCCGATCCGGCCGGCGCCGTGTACCTCGACCGCCACATGGTGGCCGACGAGCCACAGTGCGGCGGCGGTACGCAGCACGCCGCCTAGCCCTAGCCCGGGATGAGGCGAGGCGATCCAGCCGATGACCGCCAGCGTGGTGAGCGTCGCCAGCCCGGTCAGCGCGGCCGTTCCGGCGGCCCGGATGCCGTTGAACGTCAGCGAGTTGGACAGACCATTGCGCCGCCCGTCATCGGTTGAGTCCTGACGGCCAGGATCGGCGAGCCGGACGCGTTCGGCGGAAGTCGTCACAAGACCCCACACTTGCAATGCCGGCGCGCAGGCTGGTGGAGGCGCGCCGGATCGCCCTCAAACAGCCGACCCGCCTCTGGACTCCCGACCGTCCGCCGCAATGCGTTATGCCTAAAAGATTTAAAGCCTTTGATTTTGAAAGATTTGCGCGGGCTGAGTGCCGGAGTCCAGAGGCCGGTCTGAGCCGACCGGGCTGATCGTGACTAGCGGCCGGCCATGAGCTCCCTGACGAGCTGGGCGGTCTCGCTCGGGGTACGCCCGACCTTGACGCCGACCTTCTCCAGCGCCTCTTTCTTGGCCTGGGCGGTGCCGGCCGAGCCCGAGATGATCGCGCCCGCGTGCCCCATGGTCTTGCCTTCGGGCGCCGTGAACCCGGCCACGTACGCCACCACCGGCTTGGTCACGCTGGCCTCGATGAACGCAGCGGCCCGCTCCTCGGCGTCGCCGCCGATCTCGCCGATCATCACCATCGCATCGGTCTCGTCGTCCTCGGAGAACGCCCGCAGGCAGTCGATGTGCGTCGTCCCGATAATCGGGTCTCCGCCGATGCCCACCGCCGTCGAGAAGCCGATGTCCCGCAGTTCGTACATCATCTGGTAGGTCAGCGTGCCCGACTTGGAGACCAGGCCGATCCGCCCCGGCGTGGTGATGTCGGCCGGGATGATGCCCGCGTTGGACTTGCCGGGCGAGGCGATGCCCGGGCAGTTCGGGCCGACGATGCGGGTCGCGTTGCCGTTGGCGCTGGCGTAGGCCCAGAACGCGGCCGTGTCGTGCACCGGGATGCCCTCGGTGATGACGATCACCAGCGGCATCGCCGCGTCGACCGCCTCGATCACCGCGGCCTTAGTGCCTTGCTCGGGCACGAACACGACGGAAACGTCGGCGCCCGTCTCCGCCATCGCCTCGCTGACGGTGCCGAACACCGGGACGCTCGACCCGCCGAGATCGACGGTCTGGCCGGCCTTGCGCGGGTTGGTGCCGCCGACGACCTTGGTGCCGGCGGCGATCATCCGCGCCCCGTGCTTACGTCCCTCGGAGCCGGTGATGCCCTGAACGATGATCTTGCTCTCGCTGGTCAGGAAAATGGCCATCTCATGCTCCCGTCGCGGCCAGGCTGGCCAGCTCGGCGGCCCGCCGGGCCGCATCGTCCATCGTGGCGACCTGCTCGACCACGGGAATGCTCGCCTCGGTCAGGATCCGGCGGCCCTCGGCGGCGTTGTTGCCGTCCAGGCGGACCACGATCGGCCGGTTGACCGGCTCGCCGCGCTCGGCCAGCAGGCCGATCGCCGACACGATGCCGTTGGCGACCGCGTCGCACGAGGTGATTCCGCCGAAGACGTTCACGAACACGGACCTGACCGACGGGTCGGACAGCACGATCTCCAGGCCGTTGGCCATGACCTCGGCCGACGCGCCACCGCCGATGTCCAGGAAGTTGGCCGGCCTGACGCCGCCGAACTCCTCGCCGGCGTAGGCGACCACGTCGAGCGTGGACATCACCAGCCCGGCGCCGTTGCCGATGATGCCGACAGCGCCTTCGAGCTTGACGTAGTTGAGGTGCTTCTCCTTCGCCCGGGCCTCGATCGGGTCCGCTGCGGCCGGGTCGGCGAACCGATCGTGCTCCTGCCGGAAGGCGGCGTTGTCATCCAGGCTTACCTTGCCGTCGAGGGCCGCGACCCGGCCGTCGGTCGTCAGCGCCATCGGGTTGACCTCGACCAGCGTGGCGTCCTCGTCGGTGAACATGGCCCAGAGCCTGGTCGCGAGCTCGACCGCCCCGTCCACCGCCTGGGCCGGCAGCCGGCCGGCCTCGATGATCTCGGTGGCCTTGGCCCGGTCCACGCCGGTCAGCGGGTCGATGCCGATCCGCGCGACCGCCTCCGGCAAGGTGCGGGCGACCTCTTCGATCTCCACGCCGCCCTCGACGGAGCAGATCGACATGAACTGCCGTCCGGCCCGGTCGACCAGGAAGGACAGGTAGTACTCCTGGTCGATGTCGTAGGCCTCGGCGATCAGCACCTTGTGCACGGTGTGGCCCTTAATGTCCATGCCAAGGATGTTGCTGGCCTTCTCGTAGGCCTCGTCCGGATTCTGGGCCAGTTTCACGCCGCCGGCCTTGCCCCGTCCGCCGGCCTTGACCTGCGCCTTCACGACCACCATCGGGTGGCCGGCGGCGGCGAACTCTTCCGCGATGGCCTTGGCCTCGTCCGCCGTATGGGCGACCTTCCCGGCCTGCACAGGAACGCCGTATTCGGCGAAAAGTTCTTTGGCTTCATGCTCGAACAGATCCACGTCCGCGTCCGTTCTTGATTGGTACTGCCTCGATCGATACTGAAAAAGTTCGCGGTGGTACCCGCCGTCTGCGAGAGGGTGCCGCAGGGCTGCCGGGTCACAGCGCCGCCGAGAGCGGCCGACCGCCAGGCTGAGCCTATCGGGCAGTGAGAGTGGCCTGAGAGCGGCCTCGGTCAGCCGGCCCGACTCTCTGCCTTTTGCGCCAGGGCAGTGTTAACCCATTGGACGATCTGCTGGGTGGGTGCGCCGGGGGTGAAGATCTTGGCCACGCCCATCGCCTCAAGCTCGGCGATGTCGGCGTCGGGGATGATGCCTCCGCCGAAGACCGTGATGTCGGTCGCGTTCTGCGCGCGGAGCAGCTCAAGCACCTTGGAGAACTGAGTCATGTGGGCGCCGGACAAGATTGAGAGCCCGATCGCGTCGGCGTCCTCCTGGATCGCGGCGGCCACGATCTGCTCTGGCGTCTGGTGCAGGCCGGTGTAGATGACCTCCACGCCGGCGTCGCGCAGGGCTCGCGCGACCACCTTGGCCCCGCGATCGTGCCCGTCCAGCCCGGGCTTAGCGATGATGACCCGGATGGTGCTCATGCTTCTGGTGCCCCTCGCGGTCGGCTGATCCGGGTCGCAGCTTACCCCGCGAGCCCCGCGCTGAGCGACTACAGGATCTTCCAGCCAAGTCTGGCGCGCGTCGCTGGAGCCCGCGCTGTCTCCATCCGTTCCGATCGCGGCCTGCCCATCTACCGCTCTACCGCGGCTGCGATGATCTGCGCGCGAGCCCGCGCTGGCGAAGCCTAGTTTTCCGGAGACCTGCCCGGCTGGCGCCCGTGGCCGTCTGCCAAGGCCGCCAGGCGCGGCTGGCTGAACTCGCCACCACGTGAGCAGCAGCCCGTAGCTAGAGCTTTTCTACCGGGGCGTAGCGCAGCAGCAGGTGCTTGATGCCGTACTCCTCGCCGAAGTCGACCTTCGCCTCTGGGTCGTCGCCGCGTCCCTCGACGGACAGGACCCGGCCGAGCCCGTAGCTGTCGTGATTGACCAGGTCGCCCGGCTTCAGCGACGGCACCGGCCGGTTTCCCGCCGCCATCACCCCTGGCCGTCTGGCCAGGCGCTCCGAGGCCGGAGTGGAGAGCATCGACATCGCCGCCGAGGCATCGCGGCGCCAGTCGATGAGCTCGGCCGGGATCTCCGTCATGAATCGGGACTGCTTGTGATACGACGGCCGGCCCCACCAGGCCCGCGCGACCGCTCGGGTGAGGTAGAGCCGCTGGCGGGCCCTGGTGATCCCGACGTAGGCGAGCCTGCGCTCCTCTTCGAGTTCGCGGTCGTCGTTGATCGAGCGCTCGTGCGGGAAGACGTTCTCTTCCATGCCGGTCAGGAACACGACCGGGAACTCAAGGCCCTTGGCGGTGTGCAGCGTCATCAGCGTGACCATGCCGCCGTGGTCACTGCCCTCGGGGATCTCGTCGGCGTCGGCGACCAGTGAAACCTGCTCGAGGAATCCGGCCAGCCCGCCGTCGGGATCCCTGGAGTCGAACTCCCTGGCGACCGAGACCAGTTCGGTCAGGTTCTCCGCCCGACCCGCATCCTGCAGGTCGCTTGAGGCCTCAAGCTCGGCGACGTAGCCGGTGCGGTCAAGGATCGCCGCGGCGATGTCGCCGACCGGCGTGCCGACCTCCTCGGCCAGGCGGAACTCGGTGATCATGTCGTTGAAGGCCTCGATGGCCTTGGCCGAGCGGGTAGGCAAGCCCGGGACTTCCGATGGCTTTGACAACGCTTCGGAGAAACTTATGCGCTGCTTTGTTGCGTGGGAGGCGATGTACTCAAGCGCGCGGTCGCCGATGCCCCGCCTTGGCACGTTGACGACCCGGCGCAACGAGATCTCGTCCTGCGGGTTGGCGATGAGCCGCAGGTAAGCGAGCAGGTCACGAACCTCCCTGCGTTCGTAGAACCGGACCCCGCCGACCACCTTGTACGGCAGGCCGGCCCGGATGAACACCTCTTCGAAGACTCTGGACTGGGCGTTGGTCCGGTAGAAGACGGCCACCTCACCGGGCGTCGCGTCGCCGGCGTCACCGAGCCGGTCGACCTCCTCGGTGACGAAGGCGGCCTCGTCGTGCTCGCTGTCCGCGACGTAGCCGACGATCGGCGGCCCGTCCCCCGCATCGGACCACAGGTTCTTAGGCATGCGGCCGGTGTTGCGCGATACCACCGCGTTGGCGGCGGCCAGGATGTTTTGCGTGGAGCGGTAATTCTGCTCGAGCAGGATGACGCTGGCGCCAGGAAAATCGCGTTCGAATTCGGTGATATTGCGAATCGTCGCACCGCGGAAGGCGTAGATCGACTGATCGGCGTCGCCGACCACGCAGAGTTCGCCGGGCGGCAGGAATTCGTCGTCCCCCAGCTGGGTCGGCTGGGTGCCGACCAGCTCCCTCACCAGCGCGTACTGGGCGTGGTTGGTGTCTTGATATTCATCGACCAGCACATGCCTGAACTTGCGCCGGTAATAGGCGGCCATGTCGGGAAACGCCTGCAGAAGGTTGACCATGACCATGATCAGGTCATCGAAGTCCATCGCGCCCGCCGCGACCAGCCGACGCTGGTATTCGCTGTACGCCTCGGCGAGCGCCTTCTCCCGGTAGCCGGTCGCGTTCGCCGCGGCGGTCTCGTAGTCGACCAACTCGTTCTTCAGCGTGGAAACCCGGTTCGTCATCGCCTTAGCCGGGTGGTACTTGGGGTCGAGCTCAAGCTCGCGGCAGACTAGCGCCATCAGCCGCTCTGAGTCCGACTGGTCATAGATGGTGAACGAGGACGGATACCCGAACCTGGCCGCCTCCCGGCGCAGGATCCGCACGCAGGCCGAGTGGAACGTGAGCAGCCACATGCCCCTGGCCTGCGAGCCGGTCAGGGCCCGAGCCCTCGCGGCCATCTCACCGGCCGCCTTGTTCGTGAACGTGATCGCCAGGATTTCGGACGGGGCGACTTCCCGCTCGGCCACCAGGTAGCCGATTCGATGGGTGAGCACGCGGGTCTTGCCGGACCCGGCGCCGGCCACGATGAGCAGCGGACTGCCCTCGTGCAGCACCGCCGCTCGCTGCTGCGGGTTAAGTCCATCAAGTAGGGAGTCAGCCGCCATCATGGTCACCCGCCTACCCTAGGGGCTCATACTGACAGTAGACACCGGGCCGCGACGCAAATCAGGCCTGCGGGGGAGATATCCCGGTCCGCAGGCCCGATTCCGTGGCCTAGGGCCAGACTTCCTTGTGATGATCGGCCGGAGAGCCACAAGTCACCTTGTCGGTCGAGCAACTCCTCGTATGCCAGCCCGCATAGCTGTCAGGAGGAGAAGTCTCCGCGGTGAAGATCGTGGCCCAGAAACCGCTCCGATCGACACCAGCCCTCCTGTGCTTGCCTTTATAGATTATGCCTTTGAGCCACTTCCAGAGAGAAGCAACCTTCTTAATATTCAAGACCGCTATCACGGCGGCGATGAATCCCACGATGGCGGCGGCATGTGAATGGTTGTGCACGAAGGCGTTAATGGCGGCCGCCAGCAGGCTGAGCCATCTCGTGACGGTCGTGATCCTATCCGCGAGCGCCTTCCTGGTGATCTTCTCCATTTCGTGCGTCATCTTCGCGGAGAAGTCGTAGTCGTCGTCCTGGCTGATCTGAGACTTGCGCTGGAAGGTCTCGTAGGTCCAGAAATTCGAACTGGCCGCCGCAGGCACCGCGGGCACCGCGGCCACCGCACGCGCCACTGGTGCGCCGGCGATCGACACGCTTTCGGCTGCGGTCGCGGTTCGGCTTGCCGCCGACGCGGAAACCGGCACCAACGTGACCGCCACGCCGAACAGGGGGACCATCGCCACGGCGATCAGCCGGCGGAGGCTTCGCCCAGTCCGCCCTGTATCCGCCCGCCGCCGGTCACCGGCAGTTGAGCGCGCAGCCCTTCGAAGTAAGTCCATTCACCGACCCTTCGCCTAGTCCGAGAACGCTGTTGACCTCATCAGCGTCCATCAGGAACCGTCCGGCATCAAGATCTTTCGGTGATTAATTAGCCAAAAGCCACATAACACCAGGTAGGCGCGGGCCGTAAAGAGTTGCCGGGCCGGTCGGTGGTGGCGCTCACAAACTGCCTGGCGGAGCCCGCTCCTCCCGTCAGGCGCCGCGGACGACGTCGTCATCCGCTGATCCTTGCCAGCCGTGCGGCTTGGGCGAAGGCGGCGGTGATGGCTTGGATTACCTGGTCGGGGCTGATGTGGAATTCCTGCCAGTTGAAGTGCACGACCTGGAAGCCGGCTGCGCGCAACTCGGCGTCGCGCTGCAGTTGCCGGCGGGCGACGCCCGGGTCCTGGTACTTGCCCGCCCCGTCGGCCTCAGCGATCGTCGCGTGGGCCGGCCAGTAGAAGTCGACGCGGGCGATCACCCGGCCGTCGCCGCCGACCTCGGCCTGCAGTTGCGGAGGCGGGAGCTCGGCGTCGTGGAAGGCCACCCGGGCGATCGACTCAAACGGTGATTCGGCGAGCCCGTCGCTGAAGTCGGTGACCCGCCGCGCCCGGGCGATTCCTGGCCAGCGGGGGCAGGCGTCGATGACGGCGTACAGCTCGGTCTTAGTGGTCTTTTTGGCGTGCAGCGCGGAGTCGGCGGTGACGACGCCGTCGCGGACGGGGGTGGTGCGAGCGAGGTCGATGACGGTGCGGGCGACGGTGGTCACCGGGATCCCGCTGACCACGGTCCGGTGCCCGGCCGGAATCGCCGCGGCATGTACCCGCGTTCCCGGCCGGGCCGAATGACTGGTCGAGGTGCCCGGTGGTCGGGTGACGTCGACGAGATCGGTGCGCGGGCGGGTCAGGAGCGGCAGCCCGTGGATCAGGGCAGCGTGCTGGTGGCTGCCGACTGCGTCGGGGCCGGCGGCGGCGACGGCGGCTGCGAGGCGCAGCGCGGGCGGGCCGGCCTTGGCGGAGTTGAGCCGGCTGACCAGGTGAGCCTTGGCGTACAGGCCGCGGCCCAAGGGAACCAGGGCGCCGCGTCCGGTCAGGATCCGCAGGTGTGACCTGGTGATTCCGGCGCGTGCGAGTTCGGCGGTGGTAAGGATCCCGGCTAACCGCCCGGAATCGGGCAGCTCATTGGTCGTCATGCCTGCGAGCCTGCCATCTGCCCGTGACAGTTCCAGCCTCACTCTTCCCGGATTAGGGATCACTTTTACCGGGTTGCGCGCTCTTTTACCGGGTTCGGGCAGAAATTTGTCCGGTTTAATCCGATTCGACGGTGCGTAACCGGGTAAAAGACGTCCGGACCCGGTAAAAGACGTCCCGAATCCGGTAAGAGTCGGCGGGCGCGAGCCCAACGGCCCGGGCTGGCGCTGAGCGGACGGGGCCAGAGTGGCTGACAGGGCTGGCGAGGCCCGCGATTAACAGTCGTGCGTGCGCCAGGGCACCCGGTCCGGAGCCACGGTCCAGAGGGCCGCGTCCGGCCGGCCGGCCCAGCGTCCCGGAAACGACCCGAGCGCAGAGCCGGGCGATCAAAAAAGGTCGGGTAGCTGGCACCGCACTACGTCGGCGTCTGCTACCCAGCCTGACCCAGCCTGGAGAGCTAGCGGTAACTCAGTCGACGTCCGGGACCAAGGTCGGCGTCGCCCTGGTCAGCGTCTCCTTACGGAAGAAGGCCGGAGCCGTGCGCCACTGGTAGATGCCGATGATCACCCCGGCTAGCGCGGCGAAAACGGCGATGAGGAAGACCCCGCCGACCCGCCAGTTCACGCCGGGTATCAACCAGGTGGTGTAGCTGTTGAACGGCACCCAGTCGCTCTGCAGCGCGATACCGCCCGCGATGTACATGATCAGGCCTCCGGCCAGAGGCAGGATGCCTCGCATCCACAGGTTGCGCTGACTCTGGAACAGCGTCTTGCGGTAGTACCAGACGCACGAGAAAGCGGTAAGCCCGTAGTAGAACGCGATGTACAGGCCGATCGCGGTCACCGCGTCGACGATCGCGTTGCCCTTCGAGATGTAGTTCATCGGGATATACAGCACGATCGAAGCGAGGCCCATGGCGATCGTCGAGACCGTCGGGGTCAGGAACCTCGGGCTGATCTTGGCAAACGAGGCCGGAAATGCCTTGTAGGCGGCCATCGACAGCGTGGTCCTGGCCGTCGGCAGGATCGTGGTCTGCGTCGAGGCGGCGGCCGAACTGAGGATCATCAGGAAAAGCAGCCGGGCGATGAACGCGCCGAACCCGGTCGTGCCGAAGACCGAGCCACCGAGCACGGAGAGAACGTCGGAAGTGTGGTTCGCGTTCTGCAGGCCGATCCCCGTCGTCCCGATTCCCGAGTAGGACTGGGCCGCCAGGATGATGATCACGTAGGTCAGCAGCAGGATGACCGTCGAGGCAATCGCGGCCCGTCCCGGCGTACGCGCCTTGTCCTTGGTCTCCTCATTGACCGCGACCGCGGTATCCCAGCCCCAGTAGATGAACAGCATCAGGATCAGGCCGCCTACGAAAGCCGAAAGCGGCAGGTTCGTGGGCAGGAACCAGTTGACCTCCGGTCTGACCGACACCGCCGGGTGATTGCTGCCGAAAACCTTGGTCAGCGCGGTTACCGACAGCACAAGCAGCATGACGATCTCTACGCCGAGCAGGATCTTCTGGAAGTTGGCCGAGACCTCGATGCCGATGTAACAGATCACGGTCATCGCGACGATCCACAAGACACCCACCAGCAGCACCCACCCGCTGGCCGGGTTCTGGCCGATGGCACTAGTGGGCCCCTGGACCAGGAAGAACACGTACTGCCCGGCGACCTGGGCCAGGCTGGCCATGACCAGAACGTCAGACGCCACGATCGCCCAGCCGCCGGCCCAGCCCGTCTTCGGGCCGAACGCCCTGGCGGCCCAGGTAAACGTCGTGCCGCAGTCAGGGTCGGCCTTGTTCATCTCGCTGTAGGCGATCGAGCACAACAACATCGGGATGAACGCGGCGAGCGCGATCAGGGGTGCGTGAAACCCGATGCCTCCTACCAGGGCGATAAACCCCAACGTCGCGGCGAGGCTGTAGGCCGGGGCGGTCGACGCCACGCCCATGACGATCGTGGAGATAAGCCCGAGCGCACCGGTCTTAAGTCCTTTGTCTACAACAGCCTCGGCCGGCTGATCAGCCTCATGGACTATGGCCATATATCTCATGCCTCCTGACGACGACCGCGCACGGCTCAACGCGGTCGTTCGCGTTCTTACCCAGTGGGACGGCAACTCCCACACCGTCTGATACTGCAGGCATTGTGCCGCTACGCAACGGTTTCAGTGGCAAAGTGCGTGAATCGCTACCGGTCCAGTTGTTCGCAGCCGGTATAGGTCTAGGATCGCCCGTATGCGAATACTCCTCGTCGGGGCGGGCGGCGTGGGCACCGCCTTCGCCCGCATAGCCGCGCGACGGCCATTCGCCGAACTGATCGTCGCCGACTACGACCTGGGCCGAGCCCAGCGCGCCGCGGCGGCGAGTGATCGCTTCACCGCGGTGCGACTCGACGCCCGGGACGAGCAGGCGGTCGCGGATCTGCTGACCGCCCATTCTGCGGACGCCCTGATGAACGCCACCGATCCCCGGTTCGTCATGCCCCTGTACCGCGCCGCTTTGAGGACGAGTACGAATTATCTGGACATGGCGATGTCGTTGTCCCATCCAGACCAGGATGCGCCTTACAGCCATACTGGTGTCAAGCTAGGCGATGAGCAGTTCGAATTGGCCGACGCCTGGACCGAACGGGGCAAGCTCGCGCTGGTCGGGATCGGCGTCGAGCCTGGCCTGTCCGACGTGTTCGCGCGGCATGCGGCCGACACCATGTTCAGCGAGATCTCCGAGATCGGAGTGCGCGACGGGGCCAACCTGGTCGTGGCCGGCTACGACTTCGCACCGACCTTCTCGATCTGGACGACGATCGAGGAATGCCTCAACCCGCCGGTGATCTGGGAGGCCGACCGAGGCTGGTACACGACCGAGCCGTTCAGCGAGCCTGAGATCTTCGACTTCCCGGCCGGCATCGGCCCCGTGGAGTGCGTGAACGTCGAGCACGAGGAAGTGCTGCTGATCCCCCGCTGGGTGCAGGCCAAGCGGGTGACCTTCAAGTACGGCCTGGGCGAGGAGTTCATCGGCGTGCTGCGCACGCTGCACAAGCTCGGCCTGGACTCCACCCAACCGGTCGCCATCGGTGGCCAGCAGGTAGCGCCGCGAGACGTGGTGGCCGCCTGCCTGCCCGACCCGGCCCAACTCGGGGACAAGATGTCCGGCCTGACCTGCGCGGGCACCTGGGTCACCGGCAAAGGCAAAGACGACAGCCCGCGCGACGTCTACCTCTACCACGTAGTAGATAACGCCTGGTCGATGGCCGAATACGGCTCCCAGGCGGTCGTCTGGCAGACCGCGGTCAACCCAGTGGTCGCGCTCGAGCTGATCGACTCGGGTACCTGGGCGGGCACCGGGGTACTTGGTCCAGAGGCGCTTCCTGCCGAGCCGTTCCTCGACCTGCTCACCGACTACGGCTCGCCGTGGGCCTGCGACGAGCGCGCCCCATCCCAGAACAGCTAGAACAGCCGCAAGAGCCAGAACAGCCCAGTTTAAGGAGAACCGGCCATGAAAGAGCTGCGGAACTTTGTCGGCGGCAAGTGGACCGACGCGGCCAGCGACACCAGGGCTGAGCTGATCAACCCATCGACCGGCGAAGCGTTCGCCACCGTGCCGGTCTCCACCCAGGCCGACGTGGACAAAGCCTTCGGCGCCGCCGACGAGGCCTTCCCGACCTGGCGCGACGCCACTCCGGCCGAACGCAGCCTCGCGCTGCTGCGGATCGCGGACGCGATCGAGGCCAACGCCGACATGCTGGTCGCCGCCGAAAGCGAGAACACCGGCAAGCCGCTCGCGCTGACCACGTCGGAAGAGATCCCGCCGATGGTCGACCAGATCAGGTTCTTCGCCGGGGCCGCCCGGATGCTGGAAGGCCGGTCGGCCGGCGAGTACATGTCCGGGTTCACCTCGATGATCAGGCGTGAGCCGATCGGCGTCTGCGCCCAGGTCACGCCGTGGAACTACCCGATGATGATGGCCGTCTGGAAGTGGGCACCTGCCATCGCGGCCGGGAACACGGTCGTGCTCAAGCCCAGCGACACCACGCCGGTCACCACCTTGATGATGGCCGAGATCCTGAGCGAGCACCTGCCCGCCGGGGTGTTCAACGTGATCTGCGGTGACCGCGACACCGGCCGCGCGCTGGTCTCGCACCCAATCCCGCGGATGGTCTCCATTACCGGCAGCGTCCGGGCCGGCATGGAGGTCGCCGCTCAGGCAGCGACCGACCTCAAGCGCGTGCACCTCGAACTGGGTGGCAAGGCCCCGGTCATCGTCTTCGACGACGCCGATCCAGCCAAGGCGGCCGAGGCGATCGCCATCGCCGGCTACTTCAACGCCGGCCAGGACTGCACGGCCGCGACCCGGGTGATGGCCGGGCCTGGCGTGCACGATGAGTTCGTGGCCGCGCTCGTAGAGCAGGCGGAGGGCCAGACCGTCGGCGGACCGGACAACGAGGCAGCCGACTTCGGCCCGCTGAACAACGCCCTTCAACTGGAGCGGGTCTCCGGGTTCATCTCCCGGCTTCCGGGCCACGCGGAGGTAAAGACCGGCGGCAAGCAGACCGGGTCCCGCGGCTTCTTCTTCGAGCCCAGCGTGGTTGACGGTCTCCAGCAGGACGACGAGATCATCCAGAACGAGGTCTTCGGCCCGGTCATCACGGTGCAGCAGTTCAGCGACGAGGACGAGGCGCTCAAGTGGGCTAATGGCACCCAGTACGGCCTGGCCTCCTCGGTCTGGACCTCGGACCACGGCCGGGCGATGCGGATGGCGCGGCTGCTCGATTTCGGCTGCGTGTGGATCAACACGCACATCCCGCTGGTCGCCGAGATGCCGCACGGCGGCTTCAAGCACTCCGGCTACGGCAAGGACCTGTCGATGTACGGGTTCGAGGACTACACCAGGGTCAAGCACGTAATGTCATCGCTGGACTAGGCGCCGTCTACGATCGATGACGTGCTAGACGACGCTGAGATCGAACGAATCCTGGTTATCACCGCTCACCCCGACGATGTTGACTTCGGAGCGGCGGGCACGGTCGCGACGTGGACGGACGCCGGCATCGAAGTGATCTACTGCATCGTCACCGACGGCGATGCGGGCGGCAGCGATCCGTCGATCAGCCGCCCGGACATGGCCGTCCTGCGCAGGGCAGAACAGACCGCCGCCGCCAAATGCGTAGGCGTCACCGACCTGCGCTTTCTCGGCTACCCCGACGGCTACGTCGAGTCGACGATCGCCTTGCGCAAGGACCTGACCAGGGTGATCAGGCAGGCACGCCCAGATCGCGTCCTCACGTCGTCCCCCGAACGCAACTACGCCAGAGTCGGCGCCAGTCATCCGGATCACAGGGCCGTCGGCAATGCGGCGATCGATGCCGTGTATCCGGACGCGCGAAATCAGTTCGCCTTCCCTGAACTGCTCTCGGAGGAGAACCTAGAGCCCTGGACGGTCCGCGAGGTCTGGCTGATCGCCAGCCCGCAGGCTCACCATTTCGTCGACGTCACGGCCACCTTCGACAAGAAACTGGCCGCGCTCAGGTCCCACGAGAGCCAGACCGGACAGATGGACCTGGAGCCCATCCTCCGAGGGTGGCTGACCAGGCAGGCGAGCATGGCGAATCTGCCGGAAGGACGGCTCGCCGAGGCCTTCCAGGTACTCGGTACCGCTTAATTCGCAATAGCCGGCGGAATTGCCTGAATTTACATGAACGGCCTTCATCCCGCAGACCGGGTCCGGCACCAGGAACTTCTTCCTGGCCGCCGTCGGCATCACCTCGGGTGTCCCCGGCACCTGCGTGAGCGACGGCTCCACCAAGAAGGAGCGGCTTCATCTGCAGCCCCGCCGCCAGGCCCGTCCTGCTGAACTACGGTTTCGTGGTCTTCGGCAAGGGCACGGCCACCGGCCACGCCATCAACAAGTGCGGTGACACGCACTAAGCAGTGAGCTCCACACGGGTGGTGCCGGTCAGTCCGGCGCCACCCCGCTCTTTTATTGAGAAGAAAAATTTGCGCGGGGCTCCCTTCCCGGTTTCGCCAGCCCAATCACCGCCGGACCACTCCCGCGCACGCCGCAGCGCGGGGCCGCGATCCCTTGACCCCCCGCCACTTATCACGCCTGACACCGACTTAACCCCAGCCGCCGCGGCTTAGCCCTGGTTACGACGACTTAGCCCTGATTGGCGACGAATTTTGCCGGATTGATCCTGTTTTCAGAGTCGCTAACCAGGGCTATGTCAGCGCAACCAGGGCTAAGAGGCACCGAGGTGCGGAGCCGGCTGAAGGCACCCGGCGGCTCGCTATCCGGCGGTCAGCAGCAGCGTCTGTGCATCGCCAGGTCGCTGGCGGTCAGCCCGGCCGTGCTGCTGATGGACGAGCCGTGCTCGGCGCTTGACCCGACCTCCACCAGGCGGGTCGAGGAGACCATCGCCGAGATCCAGGGCCAGGTCACGATCGTCATCGTCACGCACAACATGCAGCAGGCCGCTCGGGTCTCCCAGAAGTGCGCGTTCTTCCTGGCAACCGACAAGACTCCAGGCCACATCGTCGAGGCCGGCCCGACCGAAAAACTCTTCAACGATCCGGTTGACCCCAGAACCTCTGATTACGTCAACGGCCGCTTCGGCTGACCTCTGGCAGCTAGTAGCAAATAGCCGCAAATTTTTCTCAATAATCTTGATGATCTTGGGTGTTTTGGGTCTAGCGACGGACAGGCCGACGGTTCTAAGTTGGGCAACAGGCGCATCAGCCGTCTTGTCGAGGAGCCAATCGGATGACTCAAGTAAACGTGACCGTCGACGGCGTCAACTACGTCGACCAGGTGGAGCCCAGGATGCTGCTGGTGCACTACCTCAGGGATGTTCTAGGGAAGACCGGTACGCCCATCGGGTGCGATACCTCCAACTGCGGCGCGTGCACGGTGCTCATGGATGGCGTCTCGGTCAAGAGCTGCTCCGTCCTCGCCGTCCAGGCCGAAGGAACCGAGATCACCACGATCCAAGGGCTGGCCAACGGCGAACTGCACCCGCTGCAGGAGGCGTTCAAGGAGGAGCATGCGCTGCAATGCGGCTACTGCACGCCCGGCATGATCCTGGCGTCGGCCGACCTGCTCCGTGACAACCCGAACCCGTCGGAGGAGCAGATCCGCGAGGGCCTTGAGGGCAACTTGTGCCGCTGCACCGGTTACGAGCACATCGTCCGCGCCGTCAAGCGCGCCGCGGGGGGTTCAGGGGAGTCCTCCCCCCAGGCCAACACAGCGTCAGGAGCCGGCCAATGACAGCCACCGCCGAAAATGCCACCGCTGAGCTGGGAAGGGCCAGGCGCCGTAAGGAAGACGCCCGGCTGATCACCGGCCAGACCAACTGGACCGACAACATCACGCTGCCCGGCATGCTGCACATGGCGTTCCTGCGCAGCCCGCACGCGCACGCCAAGATCACCTCGGTCGACGTGTCCGGTGCGCTGAAGCAGCCGGGCGTCATCGCCGCCTTCAGCGGCGCCGACCTGGCCGACGAGCAGGGCAGCCTGCCGTGCGCCTGGCCGGTCACCGAGGACATCGTGATCCCGCCGCACCCGCCGCTGGCGACCGAGGAGGTCCGCTATGTCGGCGAAGCGGTGGCGGCCGTGGTCGCCAGGGACAAGTACGCCGCCGCCGATGCTCTCGCCAGCATCGACGTGACTTACGAGCCACTTCCCGCGGTCCTGGACATGAGGACGGCCCTGAAGGCCGATTCCCCCAAGGTCCACGAAGCGGGCAACAAGAGTTATGAGTGGGTCTTCGCCAACGGCGATGTGGACGCCGCCTTCACCGACGCCCCGATCGTCATCGAACGCGACTACCGTCAGCAGCGCCTGATCCCCTGCGCGATGGAACCGCGCTCGGTGGTCTCGGCGTGGGTCGGCGACGAGGTCACGCTCTGGTCGGCCACCCAGATCCCGCACGTGCTCAGGTTCGCGATCGCGGCCTTCTTCGGCATCCCCGAGCAGAACATCCGCGTGATCGCCCCGGATGTGGGCGGCGGCTTCGGCTCCAAGCTCCAGGTCACGGCCGAAGAGGTGCTCGCGGTCCTGATCTCGCGCAAGGTCGGGCGGCCGGTCAAGTGGACCGAGTCACGCAGCGAAGGCAACATGACCGTGCACCACGGGCGTGACCAGTGGCAGCGGATCAAGCTCGCCGCCGACAGCGACGGCCGGATCCGAGGCCTGTCCGTCGACCTGCTCGCCGACATGGGCGCCTACCTCATGCTCGTGACACCAGGCGTGCCGCTGCTCGGCGCGTTCATGTTCCCGGCCATCTACAAGATGGACGCGTACTCGTTCAAGTGCACCGGCGTCTTCACCACCAAGATGCCCACCGACGCCTACCGCGGCGCCGGCCGGCCGGAGGCCACCTTCGCGATCGAGCGGATCGTAGATGAGCTCGCCGCTCACCTGGGCGTTGACCCGCTCGAAATACGCGAGCGTAACTGGATCAAGCACGAAGAGTTCCCGTTCACCACGATCTGCGGACTGACCTATGACTCGGGCAACTACGAGGCGGCGACGGCGCGCGCCAAGGAGCTGTTCGATTATGAAAACCTAAGGGCCGAGCAGGAAGAAAGATTTGCGCGGGCCGATTCGGTGCGCCTGGGCATCGGCGTCTCCACGTTCACCGAGATGTGCGGACTGGCCCCGTCACGCGTCCTTGGCTCGCTGTCCTACGGGGCCGGCGGCTGGGAGCACGCCTCGATCCGGATGCTCCCCACCGGCAAGGTCGAGGTCGTCACCGGCTCGAGCGCGCACGGCCAGGGCCACGAGACGGCCTGGAGCCAGATCGTCGCCGACCAGCTCGGGGTGCCGTTCGAGGACATCAAGGTGCTGCACGGCGACACCGCCATCTCGCACAAGGGCATGGACACCTACGGGTCCCGGTCGCTGGCGGTCGGCGGGATGGCGGTCGTTGCTGCCTGCGACAAGGTAGTCGAGAAGGGCAAGCGCGTCGCCGCCCACATGATGGAAGCCAGCGTGGACGACATCGAGTTCACCGGCGGCCGGTTCCAGGTGCGCGGTGACCCCGAGCAGGGCCGCGCGATTCAGGAGGTGGCGCTGGCCACCTTCGCGGCGCACGACCTTCCCGAGGGCATGGAGCCGTCGCTGGACTCCGACGCGACCTATGACCCGGAGAACTTCTCGTTCCCGCACGGCACGCATCTGTGCGCGGTCGAGGTGGACACCGAGACCGGGATGGTCAAGATCAGGTCCTACGTGGCGGTCGATGACATCGGCAAGGTCGTCAACCCGCTGATCGTCGACGGCCAGGTCCACGGCGGCATCGCGCAGGGCATCGGCCAAGCGCTGTATGAGGAGGCCGTCTACGACGAGGCGGGCAACCTGCTCACCACGACGCTGGCCGACTACCTGGTGCCGTCGGCGGCGGACCTGCCGTCGTTCGTGACCGACAGGACCGTGTCGCCGGCCGACAACCGGCTCGGTGTCAAGGGCGTCGGCGAGGCCGGCACGATCGCCTCGACGCCGGCGGTGGTGAACGCCATCGTCGACGCGTTGCGTCCATTCGGGATCAACGATGTGGAAATGCCGTGCTCGCCTGAGCGGGTATGGCGGGCTATCCAGGCTGCTCAGGGGAATGGGGGCGCGGCATGATTCCGGCCAAGTTCGATTACGTTCGTCCTGGCTCGGTCATGGAGGCGGTCGAAAGGCTGGCCGCGGGCGGCGATGACGCGAAGGTCATCGCGGGCGGGCAGAGCCTGCTGCCGCTGCTCCGGTTGCGGTTCGCCTATCCGGAACTGCTGGTCGACCTCGGCGGCATCGGCGACCTGAGCGGCGTCACCGACGCGGGTAACTCCCTGGTGATCGGCGCCAGGACCACCCACTATGAGGTCACCAGGGACGCCCTGATCGCCCAGCACTGTGGCCTGCTGGCTGAGGCGGCGGGCACGGTCGCCGACCCGGCGGTCAGGCACCGGGGCACGCTCGGCGGCTCGCTCGCCCACGCCGACCCGGCCGGTGACCTGCCCGCGGTGGCGCTCGCGATGGACGCGACGATGCTGGTCAGCGGACCTGACGGGGACCGCGAGATACCGGCGGCGGAGTTCTTCGTCGACTACCTGACTACATCGCTGCAGGCCGGGGAAATCCTCACGGGGGTACGGGTACCAAAGCTCGGACCCGAGTGGGGCTATCGTTACGAGAAGTTCCACCGGACCGCGCAGGCTTGGGCGATCGTCGGGGTGGCCGCTTTGGCCAGGCGATCTAACGGGCATGTCGCCGAGGCCAGGATCGGGCTCACTAACATGGGCGCAGTGCCGATCAGGGCTACAGCCGCCGAGGCAGCCGCCGCGGGGGCCGAGGCGAGTCGTTCCGCGCTGAGCGCGGCGGCGGCAAGCGCGGCCGATGGCACGGAACCACCGGCGGATCTGCATGGGGCGCCCGACTACCGGCGTCATCTCGCGAGGGTCCTGACCGGCCGAGCATTGGCAGCAGCAGCGGGTGTTTAACAGCGGGAGCTTAACGAGATGGAACTAGAGCACTCATTCACCGTCCCGGTTTCTAAGGAACGGGCTTGGGATGTGCTGCTCGACGTCGAGAGGGTGGCGCCCTGCATGCCGGGTGCCACCCTCGACTCGGTCGACGGCGACGAGATTGCGGGCAAAATCAAGGTCAAGGTCGGGCCAATCAGCATGACCTACGCCGGAACGGCGAACTTCGTCGAACGCGACAAGGACGCCGGCGTGGTCACGCTCAAGGCCTCGGGCAAGGAGACCAGGGGGTCGGGCACCGCCTCGGCCTCGGTCCGTTCGGTGCTCGAAGACCGCGGCAACTCCACGCACGTGACCGTGCACACCACGCTGAACGTGACCGGCAAGCCGGCCCAGTTCGGCCGCGGCGTGATGAACGAGGTCAGCGGCAAGCTGATCGGCATCTTCGCGACGAACCTCGCCGACATGATCTCCAAGGCCGACGATGGCAGCGGCTCTCCTGGCCCGCCGGCGGAGGCTCCGGCTGAAGCTGCTGCACCAGCGGCGTCCCAGTCGAGCCGGTCGATCGACGAGCTCGGGCTGTCCGCCCGGACAGCGGCGGCCCTGCACAAGGACGGCATCACGGCGGTCGACCAGCTCGCGGCGAAGGGCGACGACGAACTGCTGGCGCTCGATGGCATCGGCCGCGCCTCGGTCGAAGAGATCAAGGCCAAGCTCGCGGCGCCCGTCCAGCCCGCTCAGCCCGCCAGCCCTCCGGTGAGCGCCGCTCCGTCCGGCACGACGACTCCGGTCGATTCCGCGGCGTCGCCGTCCGCTGTCGTGGGCAGCGACAAGGTCAGCGCCAACGGCGCGCGGACGGGCGCGACCGCGACCTCCGCGCCACGGCCCACGGCCCAGCCTGCCAGTGAGGACTCGCTGAACTTGCTCAAGGTGGCCGGCATGCCGGTGCTCAAGCGCTCCATCCCGGTCATCGCCGGGGTTACCGCCGTCTTGATCATCAGCTGGCGCCGCAAGGCCAAGCGCCGCCACAAGTAGCGCCTCTGGGCCCCGTCTGACCTGCTCGTTTAGAGTTGGCTGGTGACTGCTGCGCTGCCGACTGACCGGACCCACGCCGAGCTACTTGACGCCGGAGACCCGCTGGCTCATTTCAAGGACCGGTTCGCCTGGCCGGATGATGAGTCGCTGATCTACCTGGACGGGAACTCGCTCGGCCCCCTGCCGCTGGCGACAAAGGCGAGGGTCGCCGAGGTAATCAGCTCCGAGTGGGGCAAGGGCCTGATCCGGTCCTGGAACAGCCGCTGGGTCACGCTGCCGTGCGCGGTTGGCGACCTGGTCGGCGAGCACCTAGTCGGCGCGGCGCCAGGCCAGGTCCTGGTCAGTGACAGCACCACGGTCAACCTGTACAAGCTGGCCAACGCCGCGCTCGACGCGGCGCAGGCGGCCCAGCCAGGCCGGACCGTGATCATCACCGACGAAGACGACTTCCCGACCGACCGCTACGTCGTCCAGGGCATCGCCGCCCAGCGCGGCATCGAGCTGCGGATGATCCACACCGACATCGACCTGGGTTTCAGCGAGGAGGCGCTGCGGGCCGCCCTCGGCGACGACGTCGCGCTGGTCAGCCTCTCGCACGTGGCCTACCGTAGCGGCGCGCTCGCCGACATGGCCCGGATCACCGAGCTAGTGCACGAGTCGGGCGCCTTCATGCTGTGGGACCTCTGCCACTCGATCGGCTCGGTACCGATCGAGCTCGACGCGAGCGGTGCCGACTTCGCGATCGGCTGCACCTACAAGTACGTCAACGCGGGGCCCGGCTCCCCCGCGATCCTCTACGTACGCGGCGAACTGCAGAACCGGCTACGCCAGCCGATCTGGGGCTGGTTCGGCCAGCGCGACCAGTTCGCGATGGGACCGGCGTACGACCCCGTCGACGGCATCGAACGGTTCTCCACCGGCACGCCCCAGATCATCGGAGTGGTCAGCGTGCAGGAGGGCACCAAACTCCTGGCCGAAGCCGGGATGCAGCGGCTGCGGTCCAAGAGCACCGCGCTGACCAGCTACCTGATCCACCTCTTCGATGAATGGCTGGCACCGCTGGGCTTCCGGCTCGCCACCCCCCGCGCCGACGCCCGCCGGGGTGGCCACGTCACGCTCGCCCACCCCCACGCCAAGCAGATCAACGCCGCCCTCATCGCATCGGGCATCATCGGCGACTACCGCGCCCCAGACCGGATCAGGCTAGCCCCGGTCCCCATCACCACCCGCTTCACCGACGTCTGGGACGCCCTGGACCGCCTGAGAACCCTCACCGCCGACGGCTCCTACGCCAACTTCACCCCAGAGTTCACCCGCGTCACCTGAATCACCTGGCCGATCCGGCCGATCGTGACATATAGGCGGGTGCGGGCCAGTTTCACCACAGCCGAGTTCGAGCGAGCGCTCGCGGTCGGCGCCAGCCCGTCGCCTCCTGAGTCCCAAAGTCCGCAGGTGCCTCACCAGTCACAAACGGGTATCTCATGATCGTCTTGATAAACCCGGTGAATGGGCATATTCACCTGGAATCCAGCCGGTGAATCTGCAAATTCACCCGGTCGCGCCACCTGCCAGCGATGTCACATAGGCACCATCTGTCTCATCGGCCAGATCAACCACAAGGCCACCGGGGATTGGACTCGGGTGAATGGGGTTGCTACTCCCACTCGATGGTGCCGGGGGGCTTGCTGGTGATGTCGAGGACTACGCGATTGATCTCGGGGACCTCGTTGGTGATTCGGGTGGAGATGCGGGCCAGTACCTCGTCGGGGACTCGGGCCCAGTCGGCGGTCATGGCGTCCTCGCTGGTGACCGGCCGCAGGACGATTGGGTAGCCGTAGGTGCGGCCGTCGCCTTGGACGCCGACCGAGCGGACGTCGGCAAGGAGTACGACCGGGCACTGCCAGATCTGGCGGTCGAGGTGGGCGGCTGTGAGTTCTTCCCTGGCGATCGCGTCGGCTTCCCTGACGATGCGCAGGCGGTCGGCCGTGACCTCGCCGACGATCCTGATCGCGAGGCCCGGGCCCGGGAACGGCTGGCGCCAGACGATCTCGGGTGGCAGGCCGAGTTCGGCGCCGACCGCCCTGACTTCGTCTTTGAACAGCGACCGCAGCGGCTCGATCAGGCTGAACCCGAGGTCGGCCGGCAGCCCGCCGACGTTGTGGTGGGACTTGATGTTCGCGGTGCCGGTGCCGCCGCCCGACTCGACCACGTCCGGGTACAGGGTGCCTTGCACCAGAAACTCGGCACCCGGCGCATCAGCCGCGCGCCTAGATCCGGACGCTAGTACGTCCGTACTAACACTGCCGTCCTTGACGGCTATCTCGCGGGCGGTCCGCTCGAAGGCTCGGATGAACTCGCGGCCGATGATCTTGCGTTTGTGCTCCGGATCGGTGACGCCGGCCAGGGCGGCCGCGAAGGCGTCTTGGGCGGCGACGGTCACCAGGTCAACTCCGGTCGCCGCGACGAAGTCGCGTTCTACCTGCTCGGCTTCGTTCTTGCGTAGCAGTCCGTGGTCGACGAACACGCACGTCAGGCGACTGCCGATCGCTCGCTGGACCAGGGCGGCGGCCACCGCCGAGTCGACGCCGCCGGACAGGCCGCAGACCGCGTGACCGGCCCCGACGGCGTTCTTGATCAACTGGACCTGTTCGTCGATGATGTTCGTCGTGGTCCAGTCGAACGTGCAGCCCGCCTCGGCGAGGAAACGCTTGAGCATCGTCAGGCCGTGATCGGTGTGGCCGACCTCGGGGTGGAACTGCATCCCGTACAGCCGCCTGGTCTTATCTTCGGCGACGGCAACCGGGGTTCCCGACGTGCTCGCCGTGACCGTGAAACCCTCCGGCGCGACCGTGCAGGTATCGCCGTGGGACATCCACACCTGCTGGCGCTGGGGCAGGTCGTGGAGCAGGGCGCCGACCGGGCCCTGGGCCAGATCCAGCGTCGCCGCACCATACTCGCCCGCGCCGGTCCTGGCCACCACGCCGCCGAGTGCTTGGATCATGAGCTGGAAGCCGTAGCAGATTCCGAGCACGGGGAGACCGGCATCGAGCAGCCCGGCTGGCATCGGCGGCGCTCCTGGTGCGTACACCGACGCCGGCCCGCCCGACAAGATACAAGCCACCGGATTGCGTTCCAGAAAATCGTCGAGTGAGGCTGTCGCCGGGATGATCTCCGAGTAGACACCGCCTTCCCGGACTCGGCGCGCGATGAGCTGCGCGTACTGAGCGCCGAAGTCCACCACGAGGACTGGGCGCGGCCGTGGTTGCGGTGCGGCGGGGCTGACTTCTCGATCGCTGGCGAGCACCGCGTCAGCTTACTTGGCTGGCCTGACCCGCGCCGGCCGCCGCCTGACCGCCGCCCGCCACCGGCTGACCGCCGCCCGCTACCGGACCGGCGCCGGCGCCGGCGCCCGGCTGCTGGCCGGCCTTTCCGCCGGCGGTGATCTTGACTCTGGCGATCCGGCGGCCGTCCAGTTCGGTCACCGTGAGCCTGCTGCCGTCCAGTTCGGCTGACTCGCCGGTCTGCGGCAGGTGACCGAACATCGACAGCAGGAAGCCCGCGACGGTCTCGTACGGCCCGTCTGGCAGTTCGATGCCGGTCTGCTCGGCGAAGTCATCGGTGTTCATCAGGCCGTCGACTTCGATCTCGCCGGTGCGCAGCCGGCGCGACGGGTCGCCTTCGACGTCGTACTCGTCCTGGATGTCGCCGATCAGCTCCTCGACCAGGTCCTCAAGCGTGACGATCCCGGCCGTGCCACCGTACTCATCGACGACGATCGCCAGGTGCGACTTGTCGGCGCGCATCTCAGAAAGTGCCGACATGACTGTTTTACTGGTCGGCAGCATCTTGACCTGCCTGACCAGTTCGCCGACCTTGGCCGTGCCGTTGCGGTTCGGATCGAGCAGGTCGCGGGCGTGCACGAAGCCGATGACGTCGTCGTAGGAGTCCTCGAAGACCGGGAACCGGGAATGCGTGGCCTTGGCGGCGACCGTGGTCGCCTGCTCCAGCGGCATGGAGGCCGGGAGAAAGTCGACCTCGGTGCGGGGCACCAGCACCTCGCGGATCTGGCGCTTGCCCGCGTCGAACACCTCGCTGACGATATGGCGTTCGTCCGGAGACAGCGTCTGATGGGCGGTGACCAGGTCCCGCAACTCCTCGCTCGACATCACGCCGCGGCCGAGATTGGGGTCACCGCCGAGCAGGCGTACGACCATGTTCACGCTGACGCTGATCAGCCAGACCACCGGAGCGACCACGGTCGCCAGCGCGTCGAGCACCGGCGCGGTGAACAGCGCGATCGAGATCTGCCGCTGCAGCGCGATCCGCTTCGGCGACAGCTCGCCGAGCACCAGCGAGAAGAAAGCGATCGCCAGCGTGACGAGCAGGAACGAGAGCACCGAGGCGACGTGCGCCGACACGTGGTGCTTGGTCAGGATCTTGTCGAGGTCACTGGCCAAGGTCGCCGCGCCGAACGCGCCAGACAGCAGCGTCGCCACGGTGACGCCGATCTGGACGGCCGACAGGAACCGGTTCGGGTTCTGCGCCAGCTTCGCCGCTCGCTGCCCGCGCTTGCCCCGTTTGGCCAGCGCCCTGACCTGTCCTTCGCGCAATGACACGAGCGCCATCTCGGCGGCGGCGAAGAACCCCCCGACAAGAATGATCGCGAAGACGATCGCGATGTCCCAGCCGACGCTACTCACGTCGTAATCCCTGATCTAGGCGGTCAGCCCGACCGGCCGCCGGGTTGACACCACGCTGATCGCGGTGTGCGAACAGTTTAAGGTCTGTCGCCGCCGTGGCTAGCCCGGGCGGCAGTGGTCCGGGAAGAATTGCTGTGCGATGCTGCTGCGGACAAACCGCGCGAAGCCGCCCGACTCACCCGGAGGTATCTCATGGTTACTGGTGTTCAGGATGAGGCGGCGGCGCTCAGCGGCGAGATCGCCGAATTGCGGCATGCGATCCACGCCGAGCCCGAGATCGGGCTTGACCTGCCGAAGACCCAGCACAAGGTGCTGTCCGCGCTGGCCGGGCTCCCCCTTGAGATCAGCACCGGCCAGGCACTGTCCTCGGTGACCGCGGTCCTGCGCGGCGGCAAACCGAGCGCGGGAGGGGCGGGCGGGGCGGGCGGGGCGGGCGGTAAAACCGTGCTGCTGCGCGGCGACATGGACGCGCTGCCGGTGGCCGAGCGCACCGGGCTGCCGTACGCCTCCAGCATCGAGGGAGCGATGCACGCCTGCGGGCACGACCTGCACACCTCCATGCTGGTCGGGGCGGCGAAGCTGCTCAGTGCTCGCCAGGCCGAGCTGGAAGGCAATGTGATCTTCATGTTCCAGCCGGGCGAGGAGGGCAACGGCGGGGCCAGGCTGATGATCGATGAAGGCGTACTCGACGCGGCGGGTGAACGGCCGGTGGCGGCCTACGCGCTGCACGTGGCCTCGAGCCTGCTGCCGCTTGGCCTGTCGGCGAGCAAGGCCGGCGCGGTCATGGCCGCCGCCGACACGCTGCACGTGACGGTGAAGGGCCGAGGCGGGCACGGCGCGCAGCCGCACCACGCGGCCGATCCGATCCCGGCTGCCTGCGAGATCGTCCTGGCCCTGCAGACGATGGTCACCAGGCGATTCGATGTCTTCGACCCGGTGGTCATCACGGTCGGCACCTTCCACGGCGGTACCACCGACAACGTCATCCCGGACGACGCCTCGTTCGTCGCGACCGTGCGCACGTTCTCCGCTCAGACCAGGGACAAGGTGAAGGACGCGACGGTCGAACTGGCCAGGCAGATCGCCTCGGCTCACGGACTTTCGGCGGAGGTGGACTACGTGGACGGCTACCCGGTCACCGCGAACGCCGAGCCCGAGTTCGACTTCGTCAAGCAGGCGATCGGTGAGATCTTCGGCGACCACAGGTTCCTGACCGCGCCGAACCCGCTGACCGGGTCTGAGGACTTCTCTTATGTGATCGAGCAGGTGCCGGGGGCGTTCATCATGGTGGGCGCCTGCCCTCCGGGCATCGATCCGTTCACCGCTCCTTACAACCATTCGGCCGAGGCGGTGTTCGACGACGGCGTGATCGCCGACGGCATCACGTTGTACTCAGAGCTGGCCCTGCGCCGCCTGGCCGCCTGCTAAAGACCTTTTAGATTCAAGCTTTGCGGGGGCTTTGGACGTACCCTCCTGCAGGCGAGCCGCGGCGGCGGCTATCAGCTACGACCTCGGTGCCTCCCTGGTGTCGTTCCGTCCTGGGAAGACATCCCGGGGGCTTAGATGTCAAGCTGCAGCCTCGGATCCGGGCTGGCCGCGCACCCCAGCCAGCCTTCGAGCAGCGGCAGCGGGTCAGCGCTGCCGCCATCCCGCCGGGAGCTGCAGCAGCGCCGGCCCGCAGACGTTGCTCCAGCGACGGTTCCGGGTCAGCGCTGTCGCAGCCGGAGGACAGGTACAACGGCCCGGGGTCAGCGTTGTCGCCAGTCCCGCCGCCAAAGTCGGATCGCGTTCGTCCGGCCGGGCGCACGACACCGGTGCCCACCTGGTGTTGTTCCGTCCCGGGAAGCTACGACACCGGTGGGGCACAGGTGCCGTCCTGGCCGCACCGGTGCCCACCTGGTGTTGTTCCGTCCCGGGAAGACATCCAGCATCAGTGCGCCACCGAGTCTGCAGGCCGTGGCCGCTAGAGCGCGGGCCACCTGCCACCTGACAAGTTGGACCGCACGCGAACGTGTGTTGCCCGGGAGTGACTGGCCTCGGGAATCTGGGAGACGAACCCGCGCAAAATTTTCTTCCTAGAAAAATTGGTGGCGCCGGACAGGACGGACCGGCGCCACCATGCCATGCCTACAGCGAGGCTACGTCTGCCTGCTTGGCGCGGACCGCTTCGGCGGCCTCGCGCAGGCCGGCCAGTTCGATGTCGGTGAGTTCGCGCTCGACTACCCGCCGAATGCCATCGGCGCCGATTTCCGCCTCTACGCCCAGGTAGACGCCGTCGATGCCGTACTGGCCGTCAACCCAGGTGCACACCGGCATGACGGCGCCGCTGTCCTGCGCGACCGCCCTGACCATGCGAGCCGCGGCGGCCGACGGGGCGTAGTAGGCCGAGCCGGTCTTGAGCAGGCCGACGATCTCGCCGCCGCCGTTCCTGGTGCGGTCCACCAGTCCGTCGATCTCTTCGGTGCTCAGCAGGTCGGCCAGCGGCGTGCCGTTGACCGAGCAGGCCGACGGGACCGGCACCATCGTGTCGCCGTGCGATCCGAGCGTCAGCGTCTTGACGACGCCGGTCGGCACGTCGAGCCGCTCGGCCACGAAATAGCTGAACCTGGCGGTGTCGAGCATGCCGGCCTGGCCGATCACCCGGTTGGCGGGGAACTGCGAGACCTTCGCGGCCAGGGCGGTCATCTCGTCGAGCGGGTTCGACACGACGATGAGCACGGCGTCGGGCGCGTGCTTGACCACTTGCTCGACCACGCTGCGCACGATCTTGGCGTTGACGCCGATCAGGTCCATCCGGCTCATGCCAGGCTTGCGCGGGAGTCCGGCGGTAATCACCACGATCTTCGATCCGGCGATCGCCTCGTAACCCTCTCCCGACTGGCCGGTGGTCTGGCCGGTGATCGTGGTCTCGAAGCCCTCGATCGGCCGGGACTGGCTCATGTCCAGAGCCAGGCCTTCCGGCTTGCCCTCGACGATGTCGGTGAGGACGACCTCGTCGAAGATGTCGTACTCGGCGAGCCGCTGCGCGGTCGTCGAGCCGTAGAACCCGGCTCCGACCACAGTGACCTTGCCTGAACGGGCCATGAACGTGATCTCCTTCTGCGTTATCCGACCGCTGCCAGCGACCGCTGCTAGGCGACCGCGGCCTGCAGGTTCTTGTGCAGCGCGCCGAGGAACTCCTCTGTGGTCAGGTACGGTGCGTCCCCGCCGACCAGCAGAGCGAGATCCTTCGTCATCAGGCCGCTGACGACGGTCTCGATGCAGACTCGCTCCAGCGTCTCGGCGAACTGCGTGACCTCAGGCGTGTTGTCGAGCTTGCCGCGGTAGGCCAGGCCCCTGGTCCAGGCGAAGATCGACGCGATCGGGTTCGTCGACGTCGGCTTGCCTGACTGGTGCTGCCGGTAGTGCCTGGTCACGGTGCCGTGAGCGGCCTCGGCCTCGATGGCCGAACCATCGGGCGTCATCAGCACGCTGGTCATCAGCCCGAGCGAGCCGAAGCCCTGGGCGACGATGTCGGACTCGACGTCACCGTCGTAGTTCTTGCACGCCCAGACGACGCCGCCATCGCCCTTGATCACCTGCGCCACCATATCGTCAATCAGCCGGTGCTCGTAGGTCAGACCCGCGGCGTCGAACTCGGCCTTGAACTCCGACTCGAAGACCTCGGCGAAGATGTCCTTGAAGCGGCCGTCATAGGCCTTCAAGATCGTGTTCTTGGTGGAAAGGTAGAGCGGGAAGGACCGGTCGAGCGCGTAGCGCATCGTCGCCCGCGCGAAGTCGCGGATCGAGTCGTCGAAGTTGTACATGCCCATCGCCACGCCGCCACCGGAGAACTGGGCGACCTCAAACTCCAGCGGCTCGGCGGAATCGTCGTCCGGCTTGTAGGTGATCGTCACCGTGCCGGCGCCGGGTACCACGAAATCGGTGGCCCGGTACTGGTCGCCGTGGGCGTGCCTGCCGATCACGATCGGCTTGGTCCAGCCTGGCACGAACCTCGGGATGGATTCGATCACGATCGGCTCACGGAAGACCACGCCGCCGAGGATGTTGCGGATCGTGCCGTTCGGCGAGCGCCACATCTTCTTCAGGCCGAACTCTTCGACCCGAGCCTCGTCCGGGGTGATCGTCGCGCACTTGACGCCGACGCCGTACCGCTTGATGGCGTTGGCCGCGTCGATCGTCACCTGATCGTCGGTGGCATCGCGGTTCTGGATAGACAGGTCGTAGTAATCGAGCTCGATATCCAGATACGGCAAGATCAGCTCATCCTTGATGAACTGCCAGATGATCCTGGTCATCTCGTCTCCGTCGATCTCAACGACGGGGGTTGCCACCTTGATCTTGGACATGCCAATAGGTCCCTTCACGACTTCTAGCCCGCTCCCTTGCCGGCCAGTTACTGGCTCGTGCCGCCTGCTTCCGCCGCTTCTGCCGCTTCTGCCGCTTCCGCCGCGTCGGCTAGCCTCTCGGCGCTGGAACTCCAAGTCCAGCGACAAGCAGGCCGATACCAAGAGCGGCGAAGATGGCTACGTCGAGCCATCGACGCCTCGACGACAGCATGCCTGCCCTCCGGTCGGGCAGGACCAGCCTCGCGATCGCGGCGCCAATCAGAACTCCTGCGAGTACCAACGTACCGCTCTTGAGATGGTGCGTACCGAGCCGGATTACCGCGAGTGCGACACATGCCCCAGCGATAGTCAACCAGTAGGGCAACTGCTCCCACTTGATCGGCTGCCGCGGTTCGGGGCCGTCGCTGCCGACGCTGTCATTCGGCCGCCTTGCCCCCTCGGAGCTGCGACGTTTGCCCGCCCGGCGGCGACCGCCATCCTTGCGGCCGCCTGGAGAGCGAGCCGACCCGGGTGCGGCATGCGTCATCGGATCGCGAGCACTGCCGAATTGCGCCCGTTCTTGCCGATCCGTCGCCGCTCCACGCGTCGCCTCCTGGGACTTTTCTTGCTGCTTATCGGGCACCGCCGCCTCGAAGTGTACTTTCCCGTCCTATCCGATAGGAGCAAGGTGGCCAAGCCCCGCCAGTGTCGCCTCTGATTGGATCTCCGGTGAGCCGGGTAGTGATGCTGAAGCGGAGCGCCAGCCTCCGGCGCGGAAGGCTATGACATGGAAGCCCCCCACCTACAGATAGCGGTCACCGGAGCGGTAGTGCCGCTTCAGCCAGAGGTGACGACAGTAGGCCGTGGCAGCTTCACCGATATCACCCTGACCGATCCGAGCGTCTCGGTACTGCATGCCGAGATAGTCCGGCGCGGTCCGTACGTGTACGTCTCTGATCTGGGATTATCCCGCAACGGCACGCGCGTAAACGGCCGTCTTGTGGCCAAGCGGCTGCTCACCGACGGCGATGCGCTGACGTTCGGATCGGCCCGCTGCCGGATCGGCGGCATCGTCGCCGGCGAGGTCTTCGAAGAGCAGCCGCCGAAATCGGTCACCCCCGAGCTGACCAGGCGCGAACTCGATGTCATCGCCTCGCTGTGCCGTCCGGCCATGTCCGACGACGCGTTCGTGACCCCGGCTACGGCCAGGGAGATCGCGGCCGACCTGGTGGTGACCGAAGCTGCCGTCAAGCAGCACCTGCTCAGGCTGTATTCCAAGCTCAGGATCGTTGAAGGAGTCAACAGGAGGATCCGGCTGGCGAATGAGGTGATCGCGCTCGGGCTGGCCAAGCCGCAGGTACCGGACGACCAGCGCGGGTTACCGGCACCGCGGGCGGTACCGCCGGGCCGTGCCCCCGAGCCAGCGCAGCGGTGGCGGCCGGGGCAGGGGCAGGGGCCGGGGCCAGGGTCGGTGCCGCCGTACCCTCCGCCAGCCGCAGCCGCAGCCGACCGCCGGCGGGTTACAGGCCGAACTGGCGGCCCAGGTTAAGCAGGTTGTGCCGGATGTCGGTGAGCAGCGTATGCAGCGTCGGAAGGTGGTCCAGCTTGGCGTGCAGGCCGACCACGGGCCAGTACAGCGCCGCCGGGGACTGATACCAGGCGGTTACGACCGCCCAGGCGCAGATGCTGAGCACGCCGACATAGGCGATCGCGAGCCGTCCCGGGCTACGGCCGACGGAGCCGTAGCAGCCGGCCAGGACCTGCCGGCTCCCTGACGAACCTGGACCGAGGCCGACGATCGCGATCAACGTCCCGGCCGCGAACGCCAAAGCCTGGGGCAGCGGATGATTCGGTACCGCGATGATCGTGGCGGCCGCGGCCACGGAGGCGCCAAGCAGCGCGACCGGTGAGAGCAGGACGATGCCGATGATCGCGCGCAGCACCGCCAGCGGGTACAGGACCATACCGACGAAGGCCGGTCCCGCCCGTCCGCCGTCGGATTGGGCCCGGCGCTCGAGCCGACGGCTGGTGCTCGCGGCCGCGCGCAGCAAGATGAGCAGGGCGAGCGCGACCGCGGTACCGATGATCGGCGCCATGACGCTGACCGATGCCACGATCAGGATCGAGGCGAGGACGAGCGGGCTCCAGGGCGAGATGTCGGCCGGGCCGCGGGCGGCCGGGCGGGCGGCCCCTCCGGCCTGCGGGCCGAACTGACCGCGCTGACCCACGTTGCCGAACGACCCGGGCCCGGGCTGGCCCAGGCCCGGCAGCCCCAGGCCGGGCTGGCCCAGGCCGGGCTGGCCCAGGCCCGGCTGGCCCAGGCCCGGCTGGCCGCGCAGTGCCAATTGCCCGTTGCCCGGCGCTGGACCGGGCGGGCCGCCGGTGAGGGTCGGGCCTAGCGCTGCCCCGGCGGCCGCGCCTCCGAGTCCGCCCGCTGGCATGATCGGGCCGGCGCCGTTGGGCGGAATCCCGGCGGCGCCGGGCGATCCCGCAGGTGAACCGGCATACGGCGCGGCCGGAGGTCCCGGAGAAAATAGAGCGGCCGCAGAGCCGTAACGGACGGGCGGCAGCAGATCACGGACGTCATCTGGGCCGCCCGAGGGCATCGGCCTGGTGTAGGTCGGCTGGCCGTATCGGTCGGCCTGGTCGGCGACGGTCTGGGCTCCCGCTGGCGGCCCGAAACCAGGACCTGCGCCGAACCCGGGACCTGGGGCGGGGCCGGGGCCTGGGACGAAGCCGGGGCTCGCCTGGGCGAAGTCGGTCGGGCTGTAGTCACCGGGGCCCGGTATGAGCGTCTCCGGGTCGAGCCCAGCCGCCCAGGCGGCGAGATCGTCGGCGGACGGCCTGCTCGCCGGGTCGCGAGCCAGCGCCCTGTTGACGAGCGGCCGCAGAGACGACGGCAAGGTGCTCAGGTCCGGCTGGCCGTGCATGATCCGGAAGAAGATCGCCTCAAAGGTGCCAGAACCGAACGGCGGCCGGCCGAGGGCGGCGAAGGCGACCGTGGCCCCCCAGGAGTGCACGTCGGAGGCCGGACCACTGTCCTGGCCCTCGATGACCTCAGGGGCCAGGTAACCGGGAGTGCCCATGAACATGCCGGTCATCGTGAGCCTGGTGGTCTCGGCCAGCTGGGCGATGCCGAAGTCGATGACGACGGGCTCGCCGTCGGACACCATCACGTTGCCTGGCTTGAGGTCGCGGTGCACGACCCCGGCGGCATGGACCGCGCCGAGTGCCTTGGCCAGGCCG
>DATNFM010000259.1:0-11571 GCA_035606435.1 Streptosporangiaceae bacterium
GGTCCGGGTGCCCGGGGCTGGTCGTGCTGGCGGCGGTCGAAGGCTTCGTCGTGCGGGCTGGCTGCCCAGCCGCCCGAGGCTGGTCGTCCTCGGGGCCGGCCGTCGCTCTCGCTGCCCGGCCGCCTGGGTCGATCGCCCTGATGGCCGGGCGCAGGGTTTTGCCTATGCGCGGCTCGTGCTCCAGTGCTTTAGCAATGTCGCTTCGCGTTCTGGTGACAGGCCTACTCCCTCGCGCGGCGTGACCGGGTCGGTGGCCTGGGCCGCGTGCACCTCGGCGGCGCTGCGGGTGACCGGGCGGGGTCGGAGGCCCGTGCCGATGGCGGCGGCGGGGCTGGCGGCGTTGATGTCGCCGTAGCCGTCGAAGGCCGGCCAGAGCGGGAGACTGGCCTCATCGACGCCCTGGGCCAGCAGGAACTGCGAGTCCACCCAGACCAGCTCGGTTCCCGGCGGCGCGACCTCGGAGGCGATCGCGTCCAGCAGGTCGCCGAAGCCGTACGGCGGCGGCGGGCTGACCGCGTGGAAGGTGCCGGGGACCCGCCTGGCGGCCAGGTCGACGATCCAGTTCGCCATATCCCGGGCGTCGATCACCTGGATCGGGTCGGCGGGGTCGCCGGGTGCGAGCACGGTGCCGCCCTGGGCTAGCCGCTGCACCCACCAGGTGAACCGGTAGCTCAGGTCATGCGGCCCGATCACGTAGGTGGGTCGGACGACCGCGGTGTTCGCCTCGCCGTACAGGTCGGCGGCGGTGCGTTCGCAGACCACCTTGAGGCCGCCGTAGGTCTCGTCGGTGAGCTCCTCGGTCTCGGGATCGTCGACTTCGGCCAGCGGGGCGTCCTCGGTGAAACCGGCGGCGACCGGAACTTTGTACGCCGAGGTCGAGGAGATGAAGATGTGGTGCCCGCCCCGGCCGTCCAGTGCTGCTGCTAGCGAGCGGACCTGGCGCGGGAAGTAGGCGCAGACGTCGACGGTGGCGTCCCACTCGCCGCCTTCGAGCGCGGACAAGTCGGAGTCACGGTCGCCGACTAGGTGGGTGGCCTGCGGAAACAGGCCGGGGTTGCGGCGGCCGCGATTGAAGAGCGTGACTTCGTGCCCGGACGCCAGCGCCGCGTCGGTGATGTGCCGGCCGACGAACGCGGTTCCCCCGATGATCAGTAGTCGCATGCAGGGAATGATGCCAGTGCGTGCTGTCGCAAGCACCTTGACCCATGCCCGAAAATGGAAGCGGCAGGGAAGCCCTGTGAAGTGGCGTGGCCCTCAGAGCTGGCGCTGAGAAAGGGGAATTATCGTGAGCGGATCAGCCCTTTACGGCGATTTTGGCGGCGCCGCGACTCAGTATCAGACCCGCACGTTGTTCAGCCAGACAATGGGACTTGTCGCGCTCACTGGTGCATTGTTCGCGGCCGGCGCCTACGCCGGGCGCAACCTTTCTTACGGGCTCGGCATCGTATGGTTCATCGGCGCGATCGTCTGCCTGGTCGCCATGCGGTTCACGGTGCGACGTTCGGCCAACGTGACGACGGGCTTGCTGGTGGGTTTCGGCGTGCTGATGGGGTTGGCTCTGGCGCCGACGCTGGCCTACTACGCGCACACGGACGCGGCGGCGCTGGCCCAGTCCGGCGGTGCGACGGCGTTGTTCATTGCCGGGTTCGGAGCCGCCGGTTACGCGACCAGGCGTGACTTGTCGGCGCTGGCGCGGATCTGCTTCTGGGCGCTGCTTGGATTGATCTTGTTCGGGGTCGTGCTGATCTTCGTCAACATCCCGCACGCGTCGCTGATCTACTCGATCATCGGCCTGGTGATCTTCGCCGGGTTCACGATGATCGACTTCCAGCGGCTGCGCACCTCGAACGACCAGGCGTCGGCTCCGCTGCTGGCGGCGTCGATCTTCCTCGACATCCTGAACGTGTTCCTGTTCTTCCTGCGCATCTTCACCAGGCAGGGACGCTAACTGCGACCACGACCGGGAAAGTTCGTTGTTGCGTGGGCCACAACGAACTTTCCCCGTTGCGGCCGCGGCACCCCGACGGGCTAGTCGTTGGCGCGCTTGGCGATCGCGGATTCGTTGACACGGCGCAGGACTAGCTCGGCTACTCCGCTGGCGCTGGCGCCGATGCCGCGCGCGGAGGCTTGCCGGGCCAGCATTCCGGCCAGCGACGCGGCGTCGGCGGCAATCCTGCGCGCTTCCTTCGACTTCGCGATCGCCTGGACGGAGGCCTTGAGCCGCTCGTAGCCGGCCTTGCCTTCCTTGGAGCCGACCAGATACCCGGCCGCGAATCCGATGATGGTCTCCATGCCTGCTGCCCTGCCTCACATCGTCGTGTCAGTCGGGCCGCTCCTGCGAGCCGGCCCTTGGACCTACATCTCGCGTAGCTCGAGGTACCGCTTGATGTCAGGGACGGACTGAATGATCACCACGAGGACCACCGCTATCACGGCAGCCTTCACCAGTTTCATGATCATGCCGGATCCTCCAGTTCGGTAGGTGTGCCTGAACCCGCGCGGTCGGCGGGCTCGATCTCGTCGGTTGCGAAGTAGAGGTAGCGGCCGTGGCTTTTTTGCAGGTCGGCGGCCGGATCGTCGTCGGGGGAGACGGCGACGTGAACCTTGTCGTCTACGTCGTAGAGGACTGCTTCGACCGTGGCCCGGCGGCCGACCAGGAACAGGTCCTGGGCGTCGGAGCGCCGGCTGCCTGGGCGCATGATCACCTTGCTGCCGCGTGAGATGGGGACGCCGTCGACGATCACCCAGTCGGTGTCGGGGGAAACGCTGGTGTCGGCGCCGGGATCCCACCACGGGACTCGATCTGACTCGTCTAGGCCGGAGGAGGGCAGGCGCAGGGTTGGCGCTTGACTGGCCTGGGGGCTTGAGGCTTGGGTGGGGACGGCGTTGAGATAGCGGATCGCGCCGTGCAGCCGGTCGAGCATTTCCGGCGGCAGGCCTTCGAGCCGGTCCATCAGCTCGGTCGCTCGGGGGTCGGTGGCGCGGGCGGCCTGTTTTTCCGCGTCGGTGAGCGCGAGGGTGCGCAGGGTCAGGATCTCGTCGATCTCGGTCGCGTCAAACAAGTCTCCGTTGCTCTCCGGAGCGACCTCGGCATGGTCGTACAAGATCACCGGCGAGGAAAGCATCAGGTCGCGGCAATCGGGCGGACCGGCCAGCACTGGCCAGACGCCGGTGTTCTTGCACGCGGCTACCTCCGCCGACGCCCACTCGGGCGGGTCGGTCAGCGAGATGAACGATCCGCCGGGGACCGAGATCAGCGAGTGAGTCGCGATCAGCGCGTAGGCAAGGGCGTCGTCGCGACTAGCCAGCGGTTCGGCTGGGACCGAGGCGTTCTCGACTTTGACCGTCAGTCGAAGCACGCCGTACGGCCCGGCGACTCGTTCGCCGGTCACCTTGATGATGCCGTGGATCGCCGTAACGATCCTGACGATCCGGCCGGCCAGGCGGCCCGACTCATCGGTCAGGTCTTCGTTCGTCGTCTGGGGGCCGAAGCTGAACGGCAGGCTTAGTCCCTCGCTGCTCAGCTCGTCGACGTTGATCGTGATCAGCTCTTCGCGCTCGACGGCCTCGTCCCAGGCGGTGAACTCCTGCCCGTCGACGGTGAGCGTCCTGACCGGGCGGAAGACCCCGGATTCGGTCGCTTCGGCAACCCCGCGCCGCTGCAGCTGAAGGAACCTGGCCGTGATCTGGACCTGGGCGTTGTCGCCGCACTCGACCAGGCACTGGGTCTGGCTGGCCGACGGCTCGGACGGGTCAAGTTCGGCGTAGGCGACCGGCATCAGGACGCCGAATTGGAAGCGCGACTGGTTCTTCTGCGAGGACTGATGGTACGGGTACAGCAGATAGCCCTCGTAAAGGACCGCGTCAGCGACCTTCCTGGCCTGCCTGAGGTGCTCTGGATCAGACGTCATGAACCCGCCCGATGTTTTCTCCCACCAAAGACAGCAGGGCGGCGATCGTGGCATCCCAGGTCGGAAGCGCGGCGCGCGACTTGAATTCCAGCAGTTCGTCCAGGGTCGACCGGCTCATCTTGATCCAGGCGCTGTCCGGGAAATGCACGTCGATGGCTTCCTGCCAGACGGTCAGCGGGAGGCGGTAATGGGCCTCCTTGCTCCACGGCACCTGCTGGATCGAGAGCTTGTCGTCGACCTTTGAGAACACGGTGCCGCTGAACAGCAGGAGCAGCGGGATCTCGCCGCCCTCCAGGCCGGTGAAATACCTGGTCGTGCCGATTTCCAGGTCGTAGGTGAACGGGATCGGCAGGTCGACTTCGATGCTTCCGGTGAATCCCGGCACCATCGTGGCCACGGTCGTGAACTGCATCGGCTTGAGCGTGTCGGCCCAGCGGGCGGTGTCGCCGAAGAGGTCGTTGAGGCGCCCGGCCTCTTCCGCGGAGTAGCGGCGGCGGGCGGGCTCGATCCGGATCTGGCAGCGCAGGGCGATCGCGTCGACGCGCTGGCCTGAGGTTTCCGAGATCCGGAGCTTCAAGGACATCGAGGGTGCGACCGCATACTTATCCGGGGACGCGCCGATGCAGTCGAAGACCAGTTCTGCCACTTCAGGCTCCCTGGTCTAGGGCGCGGGCCCTGGTCCGGACGGTGTCGAGGAACTCGGTGATGCTGGACTTGGCCTCCGAGCCGCCATCGAAGCCGCGCCAGTACAGGCGCATGCGTCCCGCCAGTTCGTAGCAGGCGTCGATCGGGACGACGAAGGTTTCCACGGACTGGCCCTGGCCGGAGGCTGACTCGGCGCGTGGGCTGGGGCGGGAGATCAGGATGGCCTCGACGTCTGGTTCGGCTGCGGCCAGCAGGGGATGGGAGCCGGTGAGGTCGGCCCAGGCTTGAAGGTCGAGCCGGCATTCGGTGGCGCCGGCCGGGCTCGGGTAGAAGCCGGTGACGTGGCCGGTGCGGGAATCATGCAGGAAGAACGCCAGGCCGACGGGGATCTCGAGTGCGTCCCACTCCATGGTTGAGATCGGGTGCTCTGGGTCGGTCAGGTAGCGGTCGGGGATTGCCCGGTACCGGCCGCGGGCGACGTCTGAGTTGGTGAACAGGAGGTAGCAGGCGCGGCAGGCGCACATCAAGTGAGAGGACTCGAGATCGGCGAGATGACCGTGTTCGGCGGGAATGACGGTCGAGCAGAGCTCGCACTTCTCGATCTCGTCGGTGGCGGCGCCGGCGCCGGCTCCTGGGGAGCTGGCTGGCTGCCCGGTTGGCTCGAGTGGGCGGCCGAGGGCGGCCGAGAGCGTGGCGCGGGCGTCGGCGGGTTCGGCGTGAGCCAGAGCACCGTCAGTGTGAGCACCGTCAGTGTGAGCACCGTCAGTCTGAGCACCGTCAGTCTGAGCACCGTCAGTTTGAGCACCGTCAGTTTGAGCTTCAGCCTGCGTCGGGGTCTGCGTTGCGGTGGATTCACCCTGGCCCTGACTCTGGGCAGCCGTGCTCGCGACAAACCGCCGCAGACCAGCGCCGCCGCTCATACTCGCGACGCCTCAGCTTCGGGCAGGGCGACCCGGACGCCCTGGCTGTCCGCGAGCAGCGGCAGCGGGTCGAGGCGCAGGCCAGCCTCGTCCACAGCCTGGCCGGCGACACCCTGGCCGGCGACAGCCTGGCCGGCGAGACGGACGTTGTACCGGGCGCCGCAGCTGGGGCAGGTCAGCTGCTCGCGCTCGAGCACACCGTCGGCCAGCGACGATCCGCAACCCGCGCACGCGTCTCGATAAGCGTAAAGCGTGCCTCTGACAGAGCAGACCAGCACAGCGGTACCGGCCGCCGAGGCGATCACCGGGCGAGAGCTGGGCGGGCCGATGTTCGGCAGCGTGACCCAGCCGGCGCCTCCGTTGGCGCTCGCGGGCGGGCTGTCGGTCAGCGCTCCCGTCCGGCCGGGATCTGGTCGGCGGCCGATCTGCAGCAGGGCCGGCTCGGGTGCCTTGGTCATGCCCTCGACGACGACTTCGCTGACCTCGGGGGCCGCGTTCAGCACGGCCCCTTCGATGGCGAGCTGGACGGTGACCGTCGAGGACGGGCAGCCGTCGCAGCTTCCCTGCAGCCTGAGCCTGGCGACGCCATCGGAGACGCCGAGGTATTCCACGCCGCCGGCGTGCGAACCCAGGTACGGCCTGACCTCGTCCAGGGCGCGCTGGACTCTGGCGTCGACGTCGAGCGGATGCAACTCGTGCAGCAGCAGGAGGCTCTCGACGAGCGGGTCCTCGGTCATCGCGGTCATGATCTCCGCGCCGGCTGGGCCCTGATCGGCCAGAATCCCGGTAATCCGGGCCAGGCCGTCGCCGTACAGGCCGACCAGCAGCCGCACCAGTTCGTCGGCGATGGCAGCGGAGTCACCGCTGCCAGACCGCAGTGCGGCGAGCAGCGCGTCGACCTGCTCTCCTACTCCGTGCACCTGCGTCATGAGGCCTTGCCTCCGCTGTCCTGCGGTGCCTGGCTGGCCTGACACCTCGTATCTGGAATTCTCCACCTGAGGAGCCCCAGGCCGGGCCGCTCCGCCTGGCCCGGCCTGGGGCAGCTCTGCCCTGTCAGGTCGACAGGATGACTGACATCGGAGAATGCACCTTCTCCAGGGTCTTCCCGTTGCCGAGGTACATGTGGACGCCGCAAGGCAAGCACGGGTCGAAGCTGCGGACCGCGCGCATGATGTCGATGCCCTTGAACCTGTCCGGTGGGTTCTCTTCAAAGATAGGCGTGTTCTGGACCGCGTCCTCGTACGGCCCTGGCGTGCCGAAGCTGTCCCGGACGCTGGCGTTCCACGGGGTGGGCGGGTACGGGTGGTAGTTGGCGATCTTGCCGCCGCGAATCACCATGTGGTGCGAGAGCACGCCTCGGACCGCCTCGGTGAAGCCGCAGCTGTTCGCCTCGTCGGGCACGGTGAACGGCTCCCAGGTCTTGGTCCGCCCGGCCCGGATCTCGGCGAGTGCCTTCTCGGTGAAGTACAGCGCGCACGCGGCCGCGTAGGCCTGGAAGTAGGTCCGGGCCCGATCCCGCTCGATGGCATTCGACAGCGGAGCGCCGGAAGCGTCCCTGGGGATCTTCCACTCATACGTGACTTCCGGCTTGCTGACCGTCTTCGGCAGGTTGATCAGCACGCTCTGGCCGGTCGACTTGACGTAGCCGAAGTCGACCAGGCCGCCGAGCGCGGTCGCCCAGAGCCTGGCGATCGGACCGCCGCCGGTGTCGCAGGCCAGGTGATCGGTGCCGTCGAACCAGCGCGGCGACATGACCCAGCTGTACTTGGTGTCGAAGTCGCGCTTGGCCGGCCGCGGGATCGTGTGCTGGTTCCACGGGTGCCTGCGGTCCACGGGGTTGCCCAGCGGATCGCGGGTCACGAACATCTCCTGGTCCTCCCAGTCCTCGTAGTACGAGGAGCCGAGCAGGATCCTGATGCCGAGGTTGATCTCGACCAGGTCATTGGTGAGCAGCTGGCCGTCCCTGATGACTCCGGGGGTGACGAACATCTTCCGGCCCCAGTTGGTCATGTTCTCGTACCGGAAGTCGCAGTGCTCCGGGTCGTTCAGGCTGCCCCAGCAGACCATGTCGGCGCGACGCCGGCCGACCTCCTCGTAACCGGGAAGTGCGGTGTAGAAGAAGTCGAACAGGTCATCGTGCATGGGGACGACGCGCTTCATGAACTCGACGTAGCGCATCAGCCTGGTCAGGTAGTCGGTGAAGAGCTGCACGGTGGCCGTCGTGCCCACGCCGCCCGGGTAGAGCGTGCTCGGGTGCACGTGGCGGCCCTCCATCAGGCAGAACATCTCCCGTGTGGACCGGCTGACCTGAAGTGCCTCGCGATAGAACTCGCCCTCGAGCGGGTTGAGCGATGCCATGATGTCGCCGATGTACTTGTAGCCGTGGTCGGCGGCGTGCGGCGCCTCGGTCCGGTTCGCCAGTTCGAGCACGCCCGGGTTGGTCTCGCCGACCATGCGAGCGCAGAAGTCCACGCCGACCAGGTTCTCCTGGAAGATGTTGTGGTCGAACATGTACTCGGCCGATTCGCCGAGATTGATAATCCACTCGCCAAGATGCGGCGGCCGGACCCCGTAGGCCATGTTCTGGTTGTAAACCGAGCAGGTGGCGTGGTTATCGCCGCAGATCCCGCAGATACGACTGGTAATGAAATGCGCGTCGCGCGGGTCCTTGCCTTTCATGAAGATGCTGTAGCCACGGAAGATCGAAGAGGTGCTGTGGCATTCGACGACACGCTTTTGCTTGAAGTCGATCTTCGTGTAAATCCCGAGACTGCCCACGATCCTGGTGATCGGATCCCAGGCCATCTCCACTAGGCCGCTGTCGTCGACCGTCGTCATCGCTGATTCCTTCTCTCCTTGAACGACCTGTGATGCCATCGGGCGCAGCCGCGGACGGGCGCAACCTGGTGGCGGCTCTAGCGGCGGCAGGGCTCAGGTGAGCGCCGGCATGGGTACCGGGCGGGCAGGCCCGGCACCCGTGTACCGCCGGCCCGTGCGGCCGGACTCACCAGCTCTTCTGGTAGCCGGTGAGCAGCTCGTTGCCCTTCTTCCGCCACTTGGGCTCTTCGTCGGCAGTCTTCGTGGTGAAGCCCCTGAGCGTGCGGATCACTGTCCCGTACAGCGTGCTCGCGGCGGTGGAGACGCGGGATCCCGGCGGTTCATCCATAAACGGCATGAACTTGTCGGGGAAGCCCGGCATCGTGCAGGCGATGCAGATGCCGCCGACGTTCGGGCAGCCGCCCACTCCGTTGATCCAGCCGCGCTTAGGCACGTTGCACTTCACGACCGGACCCCAGCAGCCGAGCTTGACCAGGCACTTTGATGAGCCGTACTCGTTCGCGAAATCGCCTTGCTCGTAGTAGCCGGCGCGGTCGCAGCCCTCGTGCACCGTAGCCCCGAACAGCCAGGTTGGCCGCAGCGCTTCGTCCAGCGGGATCATCGGTGCCTGGCCGGCGACCTGGTAGAGAAGGTAAAGAATGGTCTCCGACAAGTTGTCGGGGTGAATGGGGCAGCCAGGCACGCAGACGATGGGCAGGCCCGCCTTCGAGCGCCAGTCCCAGCCGAGATAGTCAGGTACGCCCATTGCGCCCGTCGGGTTGCCGGCCATCGCGTGAATGCCGCCATAGGTGGCGCAGGTGCCGACCGCCAGGATCGCGGTGGCCTTGGGAGCTAGCCGGTCGAGCCATTCGCTGGTGGTCATCGGCTGACCCGTCGCCGGGTTGTTGCCGAAGCCGCACCAGTAGCCTTCGTCCTTGATCGCCTCATTGGGGATCGAGCCCTCAACCACCAACACGAATGGGTCAAGCTCGCCTCTGTCGGCTTTATGCCACCATTCGATGAAGTTATCCGCACCCGTCTCCGGGCCGCATTCGAAATCGATCAGCGGCCAGTGCACTGCAATGCTCGGGAGACCAGGAAGTGCGCCGAGAGCGATCTCTTCGATGCTGGGCTGCGTCGCGGCTGTAAGTGCTACCGAGTCGCCGTCACAGCCGAGGCCTCCGTTCATCCAGAGGATATGAACCAAAGGTTCCGCCTCTGTTTCCTGGGCGGTGCCTTGGGCCTGCGTGTCAGCGGCCATAGGGGCCAACCTCCTCGGTTAGACAGTCGGCTTAGATGTTATGACGCGAGTGGCCCGAACGTACGCACCATTCACTGCGGAGGGACGGAAATCCTGCGTGCCTATAACGCACCAAACTGTCGTTTTGGGCAGGCAAGGCTAACCAATGCGTGGCATTAAGACCGTCTATCACATTTTGCAGATTTGTACGCGCTGCGGCGATCAAGACGCACCTCGCTTTAGTGATGCGCAGTCGCCGCCCATGGTAAACCTGTAAGGACTGACCTACAAGACAGAAGCGGCATCTGACCGGACAGAAATGTCCGGCTGCCCGACCAGCCCCCCAGCTCGCCGCCCGATTGAGATCCATTAGCAATGACTACAAAGCGGGAATCTCGGGTTAATACCGGCCTCCGGCGGGCTGTCGGCCTTCCGGATTGGCCGCCGTGCACGTACGCTTGCACACACTTGGTCTTGCGGTCGTGCCTGGTCGGGGTGTGAGGCTGGTTTTTGCCCGACCGGGCCATGCAGACTTGCCTGAACGGGCGCACGTTGAGGGAGTGACCGGTGGCTGAGCCCAGTTACGGGCCCGGGATCGAGCCGATCGAGGTAGCACCAGTCGTGGTGTTGTCCCAGGTATTCCCTGCGCGCCCGTCGTCGATTCCCGATATCCGGAACTTTGTCCGGCATTGCCTGGCTGAGTCACCTCTGACCGAGGAGGGCACCAGGGAGGTCGGCGAGACCGTCTTCCGCGCCCTGCTTGACGCCGCAGGTCCGACCGGTTCGATCAACGTAGCGTTCCGCATCTTCCCTGAGCACGTCGAAGTTGACGTGCTGCGCTCGGATTCGCAGCTGCCGATACCAGACAGTTCTGGCCGTCCGGGCGGCGCGGCTGGTCAGGGCGGCCAGTTCGGCTCGGGTCAGGGGTATGCGGGCCAGGGTTCGGGCGGGCAAGGCGTCGGCGGGCAGGGCGTCGGCGGGCAGGGCGCGGGGTATGCGGACCAGGGTGCTGGCGGGCAGAACTGGGCCGGGCAGGGTGTCGGCGGGCTAGGCGCGGTCGGATCCGGGGTGACTGGGTCGGGGGCGGCGGGGCACGGAGCGCCGGGCAGCGGGTCTGGCGCGGCCGGGCAAGGCAGTGCCGGGCCGGGCAGTTCCGGGCCGGGCAGTGCCGGGCATGGAATGGGCAACGGCCAAGATGGGCAGGCGCTGGCCGGGTCGGGTTACGCCGGGTCGGGTTACGCCGGATCGGGCGCTGGCGGGCTGGCCGATGCGGCCGATGATGCTGCCAGGGCGGCCGCGCTCAGCCCGGCTGGTCCCGTGCAGTTGGGCGGACCTGGTCAGCCGGCGACGTTCGCGGAGTGGATGTCCAGCGCGTTGCGCAATCAGAACATGACGCAGGAGGCGGCGGCCAGGCAACTCGGCGTCTCGGTCAAGACCATCAGTCGCTGGGTTGGCGGTACGACCGAGCCCCGGATGCGCGACCTCCGCCGGATCCAGGAAGTCTTCGGCACGCTCCCGCTCAGCTGACCGTTCACGCAACTCAGGATTCCTGCGTGATGTAGTCATTCCAGTAAGTGAGTTCGGGGTGTGCCGCGAGGTTCTTGCCCGATAGGACCGGACCCGGGCAGTGACCTGGCGCAGGGCCCGGTACGGGCACCGCTACGCGGTACCGGGCCGGGCCTCGGCGGCGGGCTTCATGATCGGGAAGACTTTCCGCCTGGCGGAGAGTTGACCGCGGAAAACCGCGGCAAACACTCCCCGATACGGAAACTCTCCCTCAGGAACCGGGCATACCGGACGGAATTTCATGATCAGGGAGAGTTTCCGGCGCCCGCGCGGCAAACTCTCCCCGATCTGGGCCGCAGTGACCCGTACCAGTACCGCAAACCCGCCAGCCGGCCCGCCGCGAAATCACCTTATTTTGGAATGACTACATCGGCTGGCCTTTCATGCGGCCCCAGGTCGTCGGCGTCGTTCCGCTCGGCTGGCCTTTCATGCGGCCCCAGGGTCGTTGGCGTCGCTCCGCTCGGCTGGCCTT
>DATNFM010000260.1:0-7862 GCA_035606435.1 Streptosporangiaceae bacterium
CGGTCAGGATCAGGAAGGTCGCTTGCTGCATTGCCCGTTCAGTCATGCGGACTTTATATATCGTTAGACTGTCGCTAAGTAAATCGGGAGGCGGCGGACTCGTCGTCCCCGGACGATGGTTCACCGTCTCCCGGCGGCACGTCGCCAAGGGCCGCCTGGCCCTGGTGGCGCGGACTTAGCCCGGGCTCCGGACGCCTTAGCCCTAGATACGACGTCTTAGCCCCGGGCTTCGGACGTCTTAGCCCCGGGCTTCGGACGCCTTAGCCCTGGTTGCGACGTCTTAGCCCGGATTACGGCGGCGAGAATCCGGATAAACCTCGCAAAATTTTGCGCTAACCAGGGCTAAGACGTCATAACCCGGGCTAAGTAGTACGCAATCCGGGCTAAGTGGCATGCGACCTGTGGCCCGACGACGTCAGCGGACCGGTCAGAGCGCTTATTTCGGGCATTGGCGTGCTCGCCCGCGCGGGCGAAGCCCGGTTCCCTCGGAACCATGTCCCGGCCGGCGCCGGGGCCGCGCGCGGGAATCGAGCGATCAGGGCAGCGGCGGACCGCGTGCATCGCCACCCGCCCGGCAACCGGCGGTCTAGTTCACGGTCGTCGGCAACCCGGTCACCTCGACCTCGCCGCTGGTGCGGGTCTTGTGCAGCGCGAGGGTGCTGTCCTCGCCGCTCGACCAGCTCATCCGCGCCCGACACCGACTCGGCGAGCCGGGTCGGGGCATTGGGCCTCGCGCTTGGGTGGCTGGCGCTGCTGGTGTGTTATCTCGTTCCCGGTTGGGTCACAGAGATGGTTTCCGGTGGTCGCGTCGCCGCAGCAACGCTGGCCTATAGCGACTCGTTCACGAGCGCGTTTCGAGTGCCGTGGCTAGTCGGGCTGCTGGTCATCGCTGGCGGACTCCAATTCGTCGTCGCGGTTCAGGGACGCTGGCGGCCCGGTACCCGTTGGGCGAGGATCGCGCTGACCGCCTCGATCAGCATTCAACTCGGCTGGCACGCCAGCTACGGCTCCATCTTCGCCGATCCACAGACCGAGCGGTACGCCGTTCCCGCCTTCGCCTGGCTGTCCGTCGTGATCCTCATCGGCTGCGGCGTCCTGATCTACCGCGAATACAACCGCGTGCGCCCGGCTCCCGCGCCCGCCTAGCCGTCACAGCCGCGCGCGGCTGGCAGCGCGCCTATTTAACTTGACAGATAATTAACCAAGTGGTGAAGTAGATCGCAAGGAGGGATGCGATCATGACCGTCGCCGAGGACCGGCTCGACGCCACCTTCACCGCTCTGGCGGATCCGACCCGCCGCGCGATCGTCGCCCGGCTGGCAAGGGGGGACGCCACCGTGAACGAGCTGGCCGCGCCTTTCGACATGACGCTTCCTGGCATCTCCAAGCACCTGAAGGTGCTCGAGCGCTGCGGTCTGATCTCACGAACCCGGTACGCCCAGTTCCGGCCCTGCCATCTGGAGGGCAAGGTGCTCGACGCGGCCCTGGGCTGGATAGAAGAGAACCGCCGCGTCTGGGACGAGCGTTTCGACAAGCTCGACGAGCATCTGCGAGACCTCCAGCGAGCACCTTCCCGAGAGACGGAGGGAAACGGTGATGACTGATCAGGCGCCCAGTGCCGGCGAACTCGCTTACACCCGCGTGTTCGACGCACCGCGAGAGCTCGTTTTCCGCTGCATGCTCGAACCGGAGCACCTGACCCGCTTCTGGGGTCCGGCCGGGGTGAGTGCGCCACTGGAGACGATCAAGGTCGATCCGCGCCCCGGCGGGGTGTTCGAGACCGTCATGGTCAACGACTCGGACGGCAGCCGATACCCCACCCGAGCCGTATATGTCGAGATCGCTGAACCAGATCGGATCGTGTGGACCGAACCCGACTCCGGCGTGACGACGACTTCGACGTTCCGGGACCTGGGCGGCGGGCGCACCGAGCTTCACATCCGCCAGGCCAACGCCCCCGAGGGATATCGCAGCCCTGAGGCCCGTGCAGGCTTCCAGACCTCGCTCGACCGTTTTGCCGCATACCTCGACAAGCTAGGAGGCTCACGATGACCATGCCATCCACGGCAGAAGACGCCCACCTGCAGCCAGCCGTGGCCGCCGAGTTCGCCGGCCTGGCCGACCTGCTCGCCGCCGCCTCCGCTGCTCAATGGGACACCCAGTCACTGTGCGAGGGCTGGAGAGTCCGCGAAGTCGTCGCCCATCTGACGATGGCCGCGCGCTACTCAGAAGACGAATTCATGGCCGAACTACGGCGCCGCGAGTTCGACTTCACCCGGCTGTCCGACGAACTGGCCGACCGGGACGCGAGAATGCCGACCGACGCGCTCGTCGCATGCCTGCGTTCTGACACCATGCAGCGCTGGACGCCGCCCGGCGGCGGCTATCACGGTGCGCTCAATCACGTGGTGATCCACGGGCTGGACGTGACCGTGCCAATGGGCGCGTCCCGCCGGTCCTCCGACGAAACCATCAGGATCGTTCTCGATGACCTCACGGCGGGCGGCGGCCACGCCCACTTCGGGATCGATATCGAGGCCCGTTACCTCCAGGCCACCGACCTTGACTGGTCACACGGCTCAGGCTCGGTCCTGCGCGGCGCGGCCGGAGACCTCGCGCTCGCGCTCTGCGGCCGCAAGCTCCCCGCAGGCCGACTTGAAGGCGAGCCGCTACTGCGCAGGTGAAGGATCGAGTGACAGCCTCGACCATTCCGGCAGTTCGCCTGCCCAGGCCGGGTGAGTCCGGGCCGCCGAACTCGACGCGATCGCTCAGCAACAGCACGCATGACCTTTTGCCATGGGGTTGGCCGGCGTGCCAACGCGTGATTACTTACTGTGCCGGCGAAGATACTGTGCGTCACTGATCGCCGCACTGGGAGGAACCCGTGAGACTTTCCCGGCAGGAAAACCTCGACCGCGCGCGCCGGCTGCTGGACGAGCACCAGGAGGTGCTGTCGTCCTTTCACCTGCGCACTGTCACCATGGGCTTCAACCTGTTCGACAGCATCAGCAGCGACATACAGGCCATGGCCGCCAACGCATCGGCCCGCCTGAGCCGTGAGCTTCCGGCCTTCCAGAACGCCATCACGGAGACGATCCAGGAAGTCTTCGGCGGGCTCACCAATCCGGCCGGACTGCCTTACCTGCAGACCCGCCGGGCGGCCGTCACGCCGCTCGAGACTCTCACGCGAGCGGCCGTGGCCAGTGGCGGAGCGACCTCGAACGACATCGTCAAGTTCGCGGCGGCCATCGACCTCACCGTGCGCCAGTTCCTGGGACAAGACTCGCAGGGGAAGCCGAACCCGGGTCAGAACGTATTCCTCGGCGGTGCCGGGTTCCTGGCTGACCGCGGCATTTCGGCCGACCGCCAGACCTACATCGACGCGCTGCCGAACATCCTCACCACCACCCAGATCTTCAACGTCAACATCACCGTGGGATCCACGCACAGCGGCATCTTCCTCGACTCGGTTCGGGCGGCGGCCAAGATCACCCAGCAGGTCGGGGCAAACGACATTCAGGTCACGGCGCAGAAGGTGCCCAATCCAGCGGACCCGAGCACGTGGCGGCTGACTTCCGATGAAAAGGCGACCTTCGCCAACGGCCAGGCCAACATCCGCAGCAAGTGGCCGTCGGCCACGGCGGCACCGTTCTTCAGCAACCTCGCCCGCCTTGCCGTGTTCGTGAACGCGCCGCAGGAGAACCCGTTCATGGCCGGCGGCTTCGCGGGCCTCGAGACCCCGATGCGCACCATCTCGGTCGGCATCAACGGCGCCGGCGTCGTCGCCGCCGCGATCCGCGCCGCCCAGTCGAGTTCGATAAACGACATCATCGACTCGGTGAAGCTTTACGCCGGGCACATGTACGTCGTCGCCGAGGCCGTGCGCTTCGAGGTCATCGCCAAGATGCGCGACGCCGGCTTCCCCGTGGGCGAGGCCGACGGCGTGGTCGACCTGTCCGTCGCCGCGACCAGCGACCGGGCCGCGGACGGGACCCCGACCAACAGCATCGCGGACGCGATGGCGGCGCTGGGGGTCCAGGCGGGCGCGCACGGGAGCGTCGCCGCCACCGGCATGATCATCGACAATCTCAAGAAGATCGGCTCCGGTGCGATCGCCTACGCCGGCGGCCTGAGCGGCACCTTCATCCCGATCTCAGAGGACGCCGGCATGGCCGACGCGGTCAGGCAGGGCTGGCTTACTTACCCGCGGTTCCTGTCGATGACCGCGGTGTGCAGCGTCGGCGTCGACATGTTCATCGCCTACTGGCCGCAGAACCTCAGCCAGGATGACTTCAGGGCCCACATAGGCGGAATGCTGCTCGACGAGATGGCGATCGGCATCTACACCAACAAGACCACCAGTTCACGGGTCATTCCCATTCCCTGGGCGCCAAAGACCGACTTCTGGGCCGTGCTCATGGGCGGGGCCGGGCTGCTCGGCAACGCGCCAATCATGGACCTGCAATTCGGCACCCTCCCTGCTCCCGCCGCCCTGCTCAACCTGAGCGGAGCCCTCCCGGCAGCCATCACGAGCTTCCGCAACAAAAGGTGCCGTTGCGTCGGCGAGAAGAAAATGTCCCTGACTTCGCGGGCCGCGTAAAAGACCAGGACGTATCCGGCGGCCGGGTCGGCTTGCCACCAGCCGAGCACGGCGTTCAGCACGAGTCCGAGCAGCACGGCGGTGGCCAGGATGCCGTCGATCAGGGTGACGCGGCCCTCCGTGCGCAGGACCTGGTTGCCCAGCGACCGGCCGGTGCGGGCCTTGCCGGCGGCCAGGGCGAACATCACCGCCGCGGTGGTCGCGGTCCAGACGATGCCGGGTACCGAGTGCTGCGGCTTGTATCCGGCGGCCAGCACCACGGTCGACTGAGCCGCCAGGTAGACCGCGAGGGCGGCGAACGCGTACCCGATCAGCTGCAGGCCGCGTCGCTGACGCTCCTCGCCGGTCCCGGCTAGTTCCCAGATCACCACAGCGGACGCGCCGATCTCGATCAGTGAATCGAGTCCGAATCCGGCCAGTGCTACCGACCGGGCCGAGATCGCCGCGATGGCGAGCACCACGATCCCGACCACATTCCACGCGAGGGTCGCGTACTCCAGGGCAAAACCTCGGCGCAGCAGGGCATCGCGCGCCTGATCATCTGTCGCAGCCACGCCAGAATCCTGTCAGCAGCACGGCCGCCCGCCAACGGCGGAGTTCCTGCGGGCACGAGGGCCGAAGGTACCCGCGCAAATCTTTCTCAATGAAAGAGACTTTTAAATAGGGAACGCATTGCGGCCGTCCTTTGCCCGGCAACCCGATGCCGGTCACCGTTTCCGGTTTTAACCGGTCGTGCGGCGGCGCGTCGCGTGGCAGGGTGCTGTGGTGGCGATCGACGACTTTCCCCGGCAGCTGGCCAGCACCAGGCGGTTCACGCTCGGCGTTCCGCGCGCGGTGACGGTGTCGGCCGATGGCGGGCGGGTGCTGTTCCTCCGCACTCGGGGCGGTGAGGACCCGGTCACCTGCCTCTGGCGGCTCGACCTTGCCGACGGGGGAGGACGCGAACGGTTGCTGGCCGACCCGGCCGCGTCGTGGAACTTCGGTCCTGGTGATGTGCCCGAGGCCGAGCGCGTCCGCCGGGAGCGGGTCCGCGAGCAGGCAGCCGGGATCGTGGCCTACTCGGCGGACGCGCACTGCCGGACGGTCGCGTTCGCGCTGGACGGGCGGCTGTTCGTGCTGCGAGTCGGCGACGACCCGCTCGAGCCGGCTGGCGTTCCTGAGCCGGTGCCAGTCGCGGGTGCGGTGGCCGATCCGCGGATCGACCCGACGGGGCAGCGCGTGGCCTATGTCACCGGCGGGGCGCTGCACGTGACCGAGCTGGCGGACGGGACGGGCCGGGTGCTGGCCGTCCCGGAGCACGACGACGTTTCCTATGGTCTCGCTGAGCATGTCGCGGCCGAGTCCATGTACCGCTACCGAGGTTACTGGTGGGCTCCCGACGGCCGGCAGCTGCTGGCTGCCCGGGTGGACAACTCTCCTCTGCTGTGCTGGTTTATCGCCGACCCGGCTAATCCGGAGCGGCCGCCGCGCGCGGTCCGGTATCCGGCCGCCGGAACCGCCAATGCGGACGTCACCTTGCACGTGCTGCGGCTTGACGGGACCAGGACCGAGGTCACCTGGGATCGCGTCGCCTACGAGTACCTGGCGGCAGCGGGGTGGGACTCCCGGGGTCCGCTGTTCAGCGCGCAGAGCCGGGATCAGCGGACCGTTGTGGTGCTGGCGGCCGACGCCGTCACGGGACAGACGTCGGTGCTGCACACCGAGCGCGATGAAGCCTGGGTCGAGCTTGCGCCCGGCACCCCGGCGCGGACCAGCTCAGGGGACCTGGTCTGCGTCTGTGACCGGGGCGGCTCCCGGCGTCTGGTGGTCGGCCGTGCCGCCGTCACGCCGGACGGACTGCACGCCGACTGGGTCAGCGGCACCGACGGGGAGGCCGTCTACTTCACCGCAACCGATGAACGCGACCCCACCGAACGGCACCTGTGGCGGTACGACCCGGGGCGGGGCCTGTCGCGGTGCAGCTCAGACCCCGGCGTGCACGAGGGCGAGGCCGCGGGCGGCACGGTCGTGGTGCTGTCGCGCACCGAATCCGGGGCCACCGCCGTTGTCGCCTGGCGCGACGGGAGCCGGACGGCCATCGCCAGTCTCGATGCCGAACCCTTGCTCAAGCCGAGGATCACCTGGCTGACTCTCGGTGCCAGGAAGCTGCGTGCTGCCCTGCTGCTGCCGTCGTGGTACCGGCCGGGAACCCGGCTTCCCGTGCTGCTGAGCCCGTACGGCGGGGCGGCCATGCAGCGGGTCCTCCGCATGCGGGGCGCGGCCTTCTGCGAGGACCAGTGGTTCGCCGAGAAAGGCTTCGCCGTCCTGGTCGCGGACGGGCGCGGCACGCCTGGTCGCGGGCCGGAATGGTCGAAGTCCGTGTTCGGGGACACCCTCTCCGCGCCGCTGGACGATCAGGTGGACGCGCTCGACGCGGCCTGTGCCCAGTTTCCCGACCTGGACCGAGGGCGGGTCGGGATCCGGGGCTGGTCCTACGGCGGCGCGCTCGCGGCCATGGCCGTGATCCGCCGCCCTGACGTGTTCGGTGCGGCCGTGGCCGGAGCCGCGCCCCACGATCAGCGGCTCTACGACACGCACTGGCGGGAGCGGTTCCTCGGCCTGCCGCAGCAGAACCCGGAAGGGTACGCCCGGTCCTCCACCATGACCGAGGCGGCCAGCCTGACCAGGCCGCTGCTGCTGATTCACGGGATGGCCGACGACAACGTGGTGGTGGCGCACACGCTCCGGATGTCGACGGCGCTGCTCGCGGCCGGCCGTCCGCACCAGGTCCTGCCGCTGTCAGGCGCGACCCACATGCCGGCCGCCGGCACCGTCAGCCAGGTGCTGCGGCACCAGCTGGCGTTCCTCACCGAGTCGCTCGGCATCGCCGCGCCCGACGCGGGGTGACCGCCGGTGTGCCCAATTTGTGCTGAGCCTGCGGACGAGTCAGACTCGTGGTGGTTTGCCGCCACCATCGGCCAGGACTGGATCGGGGGCTCCAGCTCTACGTGAACCTGCGCGGATTCCACCCTCAAGGTGACGTGGTGGACCCGGAGTCGGCGGTCCGCGGGTTCCTGGAGGCGCTGGGCTTGCCACAGGAACGGATTCCGGACACGATCGATGCCCAGACGGCGATGTACCGCAGCCTGCTGGCAGGCAAGCGCGTTCTGGTGGCGCGTCGGGCCTGCATCACTCGGGTCCACCGACGTCTTAGCCCTGGTTACGCGGTCTTAGCCCTGGTTACGACGTCTTAGCCCTAGTTACGGCCGACGAAACCGGGATC
>DATNFM010000261.1:0-21396 GCA_035606435.1 Streptosporangiaceae bacterium
GAAGAACTGCTCGGTGATCGTCATACAGCCGCACACGGGCAAGATCCTGGCGCTGGCCCAGTACCCGACGTTCAACCCCGGCGGGCCGATCACCAGCCTCGCCCAGACCGAGGACCTCCCGGTCCAGGAGGTTTTCGCCCCGGGCAGCACCGCGAAGGTGATCACCGCCGCGGCGGCGTTCCAGTACGCGGGCGAGACGCCGCGCACCAGCTACACCGTGCCGGACGCGCTGTTCTGGCACGGAGCCTGGTACCGCGACGCCGAGAATCACCCGGCGCTGCGCTACACGATCGCGGGCATCATCGCGCACTCGCTCAACGACGGCATGGTGCAGGTCGCCCAGCACGTCACGCCGGCCGAGCAGTACGCCGAGTTCCGCGCGTTCGGGCTCGGCCGGTACACCGGGCTCGACCTGCCCGGAGAGTCGCCGGGACTGCTGCGGCCCGACACGGAGTGGACCGGCGACTACCGCAACGAGCGGTACCAGATCTCGTTCGGCCAGAGCGTGGACGTCACCGCCATGCAGATGGCCAGCGTGTACGCGACGATCGCGAACGGCGGCGTGCGGGTCGCCCCGTCGATCGTGGCGGGGCACACCACCGCCTCTGGCCGGTACGTCTCCGCTCCCAGGCCATCGCGGTACCGGGTAATCCCCGCCAGGACCGCTCACGAGCTGCTGTCGGCGCTCGAGCAGGTGCCGCTGGTCTACCAGCGCGGCGGTGAGCCGTGGGGCATCATCCGCGGCTACACGGTCGCGGCTAAGACGGGCACCGCCCAGGAGCAGGACAACACCTACGGCTCGAGCTTCATCGGGATCGCGCCGGCGACGAGCAAAGACGGACTGGTCGTCGCGGTCAACATTCAGGATCCTCGTAAGGGAGGCTATTTCGGGATCGAGGTAGCGGGCCCGGTCTTCAAAGCCGTGATGAAGTTCGCGCTGGCCACGATGAAGATCGCACCTGACGGCGGTCATGTCGCAAACGTCCCGCTCACGGTGCCCTGAAGTTAGGTAATCTCTGCCCGTGCCAGCGGTCCTTCGACCTCGCTCAGTCCCGGTGCGTTCGTTCACCGGGCTTGCCGCGCTGCTCGGCTTGCGGTCGCCCAGCGTCGTCGCCGAGGACTCCTCTTTTCTGCACAACGATCGCGGGCTGATCGGGATCACGCACGACTCCACGGCGGTCCAGCCCGGCGACTTGTACGCCGCCCTGCCCGGCAGCAAGCACCACGGAGCCGAGTTCTGCGAGCAGGCCGCCGCGGCGGGGGCGGTCGCCGTGTTGACCGACCCAGCCGGGCGGGACCGGGCGATCCGCAGCGGGCTGCCGGTCTTCGTGGTCGCCGAGCCTCGGGCCCGGCTCGGCGAGGTCGCTTCCTGGGTGTACGGGAATCCGTCAGGTCGGCTGCTGCTGATCGGGGTCACCGGCACCAGCGGGAAGACGACCAGCACCTACCTGATCGAGTCCGGATTCAGGCGGGCCGGTTACCAGACCGGCCTGGTCGGCGGCGTGGAGACCAGGATCGCCGGGTTGGTTGAGCCAAGCAAGCTGACCACCCCGGAGGCGACCGAGCTCCAGGCGCTGCTGGCCGTGATGGCCGAGCGCCGGGTCACCGCCGCCGCGATGGAGGTCTCCAGCCATGCGCTCGCGCTCGGGCGGGTGGGCGGCACCTCCTTCGAGGTCGCGGTCTTCACCAACCTGTCGCAGGACCACTTGGACTTCCATGCCGACATGGACAGCTACTTCGCGGCCAAGGCCGAGCTGTTCACGCCCAGGTACGCCAAGTCCGGCGTGGTCAACCTGGACGACGACTACGGTCGATTGCTCGTCGGCCGGGCTCAGATCCCGGTTACCACCTTCTCCGCGGCCGGGCGCGGCGACGCCGACTGGCGAGCGGTCGACGTGCGGTGCGGCGCCGACGGCTCGAACTTCCAGGTGGTTGGCCCGGGCGGGGTCCAGGCTGACGCCTGCACCGCGCTTCCTGGTCCTTTCAACGTGTCGAACGCGCTCGGCGCGATCGTGGCGCTGGTCGAGGTCGGGGTGGGGCTGTCCGCCGCCGTGGACGGCGTCGCCGCCTGCGCGGGCGTGCCCGGTCGGCTCGAGCGGGTCGAGTCGGGCCAGGACCTGACGGTGCTCGTCGACTATTCGCACAAGCCGGGCGCCGTCCACGCCGTGCTGTCGGCGCTGCGGCCGGTCACGACCGGGTCGCTGCGGGTCGTACTCGGCTGCGGCGGTGACCGGGACCGGGCCAAGCGGCCGATGATGGGCGCGGCCGCCGCCGAGCTTGCCGACATCGCGATCCTGACCAGCGACAACCCCCGGTCTGAGGACCCGCTAGCGATCCTCGCCGAGATGCTGACCGGGGCACTGACGGTGCCGCAGGACAAGCGAGGACACGTGATCATCGAGCCCGACCGGGCCGCCGCGATCAACCTCGCGATAGCAGGTGCGGGCAAGGGCGACGTCGTGGTGATCGCCGGCAAGGGGCACGAGCGCGGCCAGTACATCGCCGGGCAGATGATTGCGTTCGATGACCGCGAGGTCGCCGCCGAGGCGCTCGCCGAACTCGCGCGAAACGAGCAAGCCAGGTCAGGTCTGCGCCGGGCCAGGCAGTTTTCCTCGGGGGGGACAGGGGCGTCGCATCCGCCGCACTCCCCGCGGGCCGCTGACGTCGGTCCTGCACAGGCTGGGTTCGAACCCGAGGGGGATGCGTGATTCCGTTCACGATCGGGCAGATCGCGTCGATCACTGACGGCACGCCGGACGACGTCGCTGACCTGAGCGCGGTCGTGTCCGGCCCGGCGGTGATCGACTCCCGCGAGGCGACGCCAGGCGGGATGTTCGCGGCGCTGCCCGGCGAGCGCGTCGACGGACACGACTTCGCCGCGCAGGCGGTCGCCGCCGGCGCGGTGCTGGTGCTCGGGACCCGCCCGGTCGGCGTCCCCGCAGTCATCGTTCCCGACGTTCCCGCCGCGATGGGGAAGCTGGCCAAGGCGCTCGTCGACCGGCTGCCCGAGCTGACGATCATCGGGATCACCGGATCGGCTGGCAAGACCACGACCAAGGATCTTGTTGCGCAGCTAGTCAGCGAGCTCGGGCCGGCGGTCGCGCCGCACAACTCGTTCAACAACGAGATCGGGCACCCGCTGACCGTGCTCAGGTGCGACGAGCAGACCCGGTACCTGATCGCGGAACTGGGCGCGCGCGGTCCCGGCCACATCGCCGCGATGTGCGAGATCACGCCGCCGACCTACGGCGCCGTGCTGTGCATCGGCAACGCGCACGCCGACTCGTTCGGCACGATGGAGCAGATCGCGCAGGCCAAGTCGGAGCTGCCGGCCGCGCTGCCGGCCGACGGCGTCGCGCTGCTGAACGCCGACGACCGGTTGGTCGCGGCGATGGCCGACCGCACCGTCGCGCGGGTCGTGACCTTCGGGCGGTCGGCTAGTGCCGACGTCCGGGCCAGTGATGTCGAGCTCGACCGGCTCAGCCGGCCCAGGTTCACGCTGACGATGCCGGACGGGACGGTCCGGGTCGAACTCGGCCTGTCCGGTGAGCACAATGTCACCAACGCGCTGGCGGCGGCCGGGCTCGCCAGTCAGCTTGGGATGGGCGTCGAGGCGATCGGCGCGGGTCTGTCCGCCGCGGTGGCCCAGAGCAAATGGCGGATGGCGATTACCGAGCGGGCCGACGGCGTCATTGTCGTCAATGATGCCTATAACTCCAGCCCTGAGGCGGTAGCCGCCGCTCTGGCCGCAGTGCGGGTCATGGCGGTCGGTCGGCGTGCCTATGCTGTGCTTGGCCGGATGGCCGAGCTAGGCGAGCGATCGCGAGAATTCCATGAGCAAGCGGGCGTGATCGCGGCGCGGACCGGGCTGGCCGGGATTATCGCCGTCGGTGACGAGGCGGCGCCGATCCTGACCGGAGCCAAGTCCGGGCCAGGGTTCAACGGAGAGCTTGTGGCAGTCCCGGACGACCAATCGGCGATAGCCGCGATAACCGAACGGCTAAAGCCTGGTGACGTGGTGCTGGTAAAGGCTTCGAGAGCCGCCGGGCTGCAGACCGTAGCGCTGGCGCTGACCGCCCAGGAGGGCCCGGAGTGAAGACGATCATCGTCTCGGCAGGCGTATCGATGATCCTGGCCCTGTTCGGGACGCCGCTCGCGATCGGTATTTTCCGCCGTCGCGGGTACGGCCAGCTGATCCGCGAGGAAGGCCCGGCGGCGCATCACACCAAGCGCGGCACGCCGACGATGGGCGGCAGCGTGATCGTGATCGCCGCGCTGTGCGGCTATTTCGCGGCTGACCTGATTACCGGGGCCCATATGGAAGCCTCGGGCCTGCTCGTGCTGTTCCTGATGGCCGGCCTCGGGCTGGTCGGGTTCATCGACGACTTCATCAAGATCTACCGGCAGACCAGCCTTGGCCTGCGCAGCGGCGCCAAGCTGGCCGGCCAGTCCGTGGTCGGCGCGATCTTCGCGGTCGAGGTGCTCAAGCACCCGGATGCGGTGGGCTTGACCCCGGCCGATCCGCAGCTGTCGTTCGTGCGCGACTTCGGCCCGACGCTCGGCGTCCTGCCGTTCGTGATCTGGATCGTGATCATGATCGGGGCGACGTCCAACGCGGTGAACCTCACCGACGGCCTGGACGGGCTCGCGACCGGCGCGACCATTCTCGTACTCGCGGCCTACGTGCTGATCGCGAACTGGCAGCTACGTAACGACTGCACCCAGCAGCTGGCCAACAACTGCTATCTGGTCCGAGATCCGCTCGATATCGCGGTCGTCGCGGCGGCCGTTCTCGGGGCGTGTTTCGGGTTCTTGTGGTGGAACGCGCCTCCGGCCAAGATCTTCATGGGCGACACCGGGTCGCTTGCGCTCGGCGGCGTGCTGGCCGGCCTCGCCGTCTGTACTCAGACTCAGCTGCTGCTCGTGATCCTGGGCGGGCTTTTCGTGATCATCACGCTGTCGGTGATGATCCAGGTCGGGTCGTTCAAGCTGACCGGTAAACGGGTGTTCAGGATGGCACCGCTGCAGCATCACTTTGAGCTGATCGGCTGGGCCGAGACGACGATCGTGATCAGGTTCTGGCTGATCGCTGGGCTATTCGTCGCGCTCGGGCTCGGCTTGTTCTATATCGAGTGGCTGCAATGGCTGCCGACGTAGCCGAGGATTTTGGTCGGTCGCTGCGCGGACTTTCTGTCTGCGTGGCTGGGCTCGGGGTGTCCGGGCCGCCTGCCGCGCGGGTGCTCGCGTCCTTTGGCGCCCAGGTGACGGCGGTTGACTCGCGGGACGATACCGAGCGGCAGAAGATCGCCAGTGAGCTGATCGACCTCGGGATTGACGTGTGGCTTGGCGGCGCCGCGTCAGCGGGGCCGCCAAGCGGGACCGGCCTGGTTGTCACGTCACCGGGCTGGCAGCCGGACGCGCCGCTGCTGGTTGCCGCCGCGGCCGCCGGGATCGACGTAATAGGTGATGTCGAGCTGGCCTGGCGGCTTCGGCCAGGATTGCCTGGAGGCGGTCGGCAGCGCTGGCTCGCCGTGACTGGCACCAACGGCAAGACGACGACCGTGCGGATGCTCGCGCTGATGCTCGAAGCCGCCGGGTACCGCAGCATCGCCGCCGGGAACGTCGGCACCTCGCTGGTCGAGGTGGTCACCGAGCCCGAGCCGCACGAGGTCGTGGCCGTTGAGTTGTCCAGCTTCCAGCTGTACTGGAGCTCGACGATCGCCGCCCAGGCGGCCGCGCTGCTGAACGTCGCCGCGCATCACCTGGACTGGCACGGCACCTTCGAGGCCTATGCGGACGCCAAGGCGAAGATCTTCGTGCCAGGAGCAACCGCGATCGGCAACCTAGACGACGACTGGTCGGCCCGGCTAACCGCACGGGCGCCTGGGGCCGGGCGAGTCGTGATGTTCTCGCTGAGGGAGCCCGGCCCTGGTGAGCTGGGTGTCAGCGGCGGGATGCTGGTGGATCGGGCGTTCGGGCCTTCGGGCGAGTTGGTTGAGCTGGCGGCGGTCGACGACCTGGACTGGACTGGCCCCGAAGGTGACCGGCCTCTGGAGACGGAGGGGCCGCAGGCCCTTACCGCAAATTTTTATCCCACGAAAAAGAAAAAAAGAAAGTCTGCGCCTCACAACATTTCCGATGCGCTGGCGGCGGCCGCGCTGGCGAGGTCCTACGGGGCGCCGCCGGAGGCGGTACGAGCCGGGCTCGCGGCATTCCGGCCTGACCCGCACCGGATCACCCTGGTGGCGACCGTGGGCGGCGTTGACTACGTGGACGACTCCAAGGCGACCAACCCGCACGCGGCCGCGGCCTCGCTCGCGGCGTACCAGCCGGTGGTGTGGGTGGCCGGCGGGCTCCTGAAGGGCGCCGACGACGACCTCGGCCGGCTGGTCGCGGCATCCGCGCCCAGGCTGCGCGGAGTGGTACTGCTGGGCGCTGATCGCGCCAAGATTGCGGCAGCTCTTAGCCGACACGCACCGGATGTACCGGTCGTAGAGGTCACCGGACCTGACACTGGAATCATGGAACTCGTCGTCAGGGCCGCCGCAAAACTCGCCGAACCTGGGGATACGGTGCTGCTGGCGCCGGCCGCGCAGTCGTTCGACATGTTCCGCGATTACCCGGCTCGAGGTGACGCCTTCGCCGACGCGGTCCGACGGCTGGCGGCCGCGAGGTGACCACGCAGCCGGCCGCGGCGGTCGCTGAGGAAACAGCTACGCCGAGGCAGCAGTCGCGGCGGCTGTCGTTTCTGGCGGTGCTTGACCGGCCGCTCACGTCGTACCACCTGATCATCGGCACCACCGGGCTGCTGCTCGCGATCGGCCTGGTCATGGTGCTGTCCACGTCGTCGGCGAGTCAGCTATCCCAGGGCGGGTCGCCCTACAGCGTGTTCGCCAAGCAGCTGATCGGTGCGCTCGTCGGGCTGCCGATGATCTGGGTGCTGTCCAGGACGCCGCCGCGATTGCTCCGGTCGATCGCCAAGCCGGTCTTCATCGTGGCGATCGGCGGTCTGGTGCTGGTCCAGGCTTTCGGCGTGTCGAACTACGGCGCGGAGCGGTGGATCACGGTCGTCGGCATTCAGATCCAGCCGTCGGAGTTCGCCAAGCTCGCGTTGCTGATCTGGGGTGCGGACCTGCTGGCCCGCAAGGACGAGCTCAAGCAGCTCAACGACTGGCGAGCGCTGCTCGTGCCGCTGCTGCCGGGCTCGGCCATGCTGGCGTTGCTCGTGATGCTGGGTGACGACCTTGGGACCACGTTCGTGCTGCTGGTGATCCTGCTGACCCTGCTCTGGGTGATCGGGACGCCGGGGCGGCTATTCGCTTGCATGCTCGGGTTGATTGTGTTCGCGTTGCTGGTGCTGATCGTCGTGAAGTCGTACCGGGCCAACCGGTTCACCGAGTTCCTGAACCAAGGCGGGAACCCGGTCGGTGAGAATATGCAGTCGATTCAGGGGAAGCTCGCGATCGGCTCCGGCGGGCTGTTCGGCGTCGGGCTCGGCGAGAGCATGCAGAAGTGGGGCTGGGTTCCGAACGCGAGCAGCGACTTCATCTTCGCGATCCTCGGTGAGGAACTCGGCCTGATCGGCACGACGGTCGTAACGTTCCTGTACGGAGGGCTGGCCTATGCGGGCTTGCGGGTGGCACGGCGGATGACGTCGCCATTCCTGCGACTCGCGGCGGCCGGGATCACGGTGTGGATCGTGGTCCAGGCGCTGGTGAATATTTGCGCGGTGGTCGGCCTGCTGCCGATCACCGGGGTGCCGCTGCCGCTGATCTCGCAGGGGCTGTCGTCGCTGCTGGTCACGATGGCAGCGGTCGGCGTGCTGCTGTCGCTGGCGCGGCGAGAGCCTGGGGCCAGGGAAGCACTGGCGGCGGGCGGGCCGAGCTTGCTTGCCCGGCTGGCGCGGCCGTTCCGTTCTGCGTCGTCGGCGACGCCACCAGCACGTAACAAATCAGGACAGGTGGCGACAAGGCCGCCGGCCGCGTCCGCGCGCCCTAGGCTTGCTGATCGAGGCGGCAGCCGATCGAAGCAACCGGCGTCGCAGTGTTGGCCTAGGGGGGCAACCCCCTTGAACCCCCGCCAAAAAGGCTGACGTGGACGAGGAGTAAGGGTGCGCAGCGTAGTCATCGCAGGTGGCGGCAGTGGCGGGCATATCGAGCCGGCCATGGCGCTGGCCGACGAATTGCGTCGAGCCGACCCGCAGATTCAGATCACCTGCCTCGGGACCAAGCGCGGGCTCGAGGCCAGAGTGATCCCGGCGCGCGGCTATCAGCTTGAGTTCATTCCGCCGGTGCCGCTGCCCAGGAAGCCGAGCAAGGATCTCCTTTCTGTTCCTGGTCGGATGATGGGCGCCGTCAACGCGGCCGCCACGGTGATCGACCGGGCTCGGGCGGACGTGCTGGTCGGGTTCGGCGGTTACGTGTCGACGCCGGGTTACCTCGCCGCACGGCGACGCGGCGTCCAGATCGTTGTCCACGAGGCGAACCCCCGCCCCGGGCTGGCCAACCGGATCGGCTCGCGGCTGACCAAGAACGTGTTCATCGGGCAGGCCGGGACCAAGCTTCCGCACGCCACGCTGGTCGGGATCCCGATCAGGCGCGAGATCGCCAGCCTCGACCGACTGGCGATGGCCGACAAGGCCCGGGTCCACTTCGGCCTGCGGCCCGACCTGCCCGTATTGCTAGTGACCGGCGGGTCGCAGGGAGCGGCGTCGCTGAACAACGCCGTGATCGGTGCCGCCCCGATGCTCCTGGCTAGTGGCGTCCAGGTGCTGCACATCATCGGGCCGAAGTCGGGCACCGTGGTCGAGGTTCCCGGCAGCGAGGTGCCGTACGTCGTCGTCGAGTACCTGGACCGGATGGACCTGGCCTACGCGGCGGCCGACTTCGCGCTGTGCCGGGCCGGTGCCATGACCTGCGCCGAGCTGACCGCGGTCGGACTGCCGGCCGCGTTCGTGCCGCTTCCGCACGGCAACGGCGAGCAGCGGCTGAACGCGCTGCCGGTGGAGAAGGCCGGGGGCGGGCTGATCGTGGACGACGCGCTGCTGAATTCGGAGTGGATCAGGGGCGTGCTGTTGCCCGTGCTGCTCGACCACGATCGGATCGCGTCGATGTCGCGGGGGGCGGCCAGTATCGGGCACCCGAACGCTGATCAGGCTCTGACGCTGCGGGTGCTTCGGATCATCGATGCGGCCGGGGCGAGGCGGACCAGCGTGCGGGTTGCTCAGGGTCCGGCTGGGCCGGCCGGGCCGGCTGGAGGGCATGGCGGGCCACCGGGCGGGTCGGGTGGCGGGAAGCACCGCGGGTCGCATCGGGCCGGGTGAGGTTGCCCGGCTGGGTTAGGTACTTCTATTCGGATCGATCGGGGAGGGCTGCGGCGACATGGGGCTGGTGAGGCCGGTCGAGCCGGTTCCGCTTGACCGCCTTGGCCGGGTGCACTTCGCGGCCATCGGCGGCGCGGGCATGTCCGGGGTGGCGCGCATCATGCTCGCTCGGGGAATGCAGGTGTCCGGCTGCGACTCGGCGGCCTCAGCGCAGCTGGCCGAACTCGCCGAGTTCGGCGCGCGAGTGTCGGTGGGTCATAGCGCCGACCATCTGACCGGAATCGACACGCTGGTCGTTTCTTCGGCGATCCGGGCCGACAACCCTGAGCTGGCAGCGGCTCGCAAGGCCGGGAAGCTGGTCTTGCACCGGGCGGCGGCACTGACGTCGGTGATGCTCGGCCGCAAGTCGGTCGTGATCGCCGGAACCCACGGCAAGACCACGACGACCTCGATGATCACGACCGTGTTGCGCGCGTGCGGCGCCGACCCTTCGTACGCGATCGGCGGGGTGCTGGCGCAGACCGGCGTGGGCGCCTATGACGGTAGCGGTACCACGTTCGTGGCCGAGGCCGACGAAAGCGACGGGTCGTTCCTGATGTTCAGGCCCGATGCGGCGGTGGTGACCTGCGTCGAGGCCGATCATCTGGACAACTACGAGGACCTGGCCCAGATCGAGGACGCGTTTCTGGCGTTCGTCGGCAACATCTCCGTCGACGGGCTGCTGGTGATCGACGCGGACGATCCGGGTGCGCGGAAGCTGGCGCGGGTCCTAGAGTCCGGGTGGCCGGTGCGACTGGTGCGGTACGGGGAGTCGGACGAGGCTGACTACCGGATTACCGGGATCTGGCCCGACGGGATGTCGACGGAGCTCGAATTGACCGGGCGGCCAGGCCTGGCCGGGGCCGGGCCGGTCAAGTTGCGGATTGCCGTGCCCGGCCGGCACAACGCGCGGAACGCGGCGGCGGCGTATGCGATCGCGGTGGAGCTTGGTTTTGAGCCGGCGCAGGTCGCGGCCGGGCTGGCGGGCTACGGCGGAGCCAAGCGGCGGATGGAAGTTAAGGGTGAGGCCGGGGGAGTGCGGGTGCTGGACAGCTACGCACACCATCCGACTGAGCTGGCAGCGGATCTAGCCGCCGCCCGGGACATAGCAGCCCATGGTCGGGTTGTCGCGATCTTTCAGCCGCATCTGTTCAGCCGGACCAGGATCTTCGCCGACCAGTTCGCGGCCGCGCTCGACCAGGCCGACGAGGTGTTCGTGCTCGACATCTACGCGGCCAGGGAGGATCCGGAGCCTGGGGTGACCGGTGCGCTGGTGGCCGACGCCGTGCCCGGGGGCCGGGCCGTGTTCGTCCGCGACAACTCCGGATTGCCGGAGGCGATCGCGGATGTCGTCAAGCCGGGGGATGTGGTGCTGACCATGGGGGCCGGCGACGTGACCACGTTCGGGCCGCTGATCTTGGCCGAGCTTCGCCGTCGGGACGGTGAGGCATCGTGAGTACGACCGTTGGTCCTTCGCCGGATGTGAAGAGCGAGCCCGATGAGTCGGGGCTGGGGATTCCGCAGCCCGCCGAGGCTGGCCGGGTTGGCCGGGCTGGCCGGGCTGGCCGGGCTGGCCGGAAGGGCGGTCGGGGAGGGCGGCGGCGGACCGATCGGTGGAAGACGGCGTTCTTCCTGCTGACGGCGGTCGCCCTGGTCGGGGGTGTCACCTGGGCGCTGCTGGGTTCGAGCCTGTTCGTCGTGCGGTCGGTGCATGTTTACGACTCGGGCAACTCGAGCATGGCCCTGCCCGGGTTTGCCGCGATGCCGGTGCCGCGGAACCAGATACGGGTCGCGACCGGCATCAAGATCGGCATGCCTCTTATTCGGGTGGAGACCGCGCAGGTGCGGCGGCGCGTGGCGGCAATCACGGCGGTGCAGTCCGTCACCGTGCGCCGCTCCTGGCCAGATGCCGTGGTGATCTCGGTGGTGCCCAGGACGGCCGTATTTACCGTCCGGGTCAGCCAGGGCTTCGATGTGGTCGACTCCTACGGGGTGGTGCTGGGGCAGGACGCGCATCGCCCGGCCGGGCTTCTGCCGCTGAAGGCGCCGGCCGACCCGGCGCAGATGCGGCGCAGCCGGGCCGTTCAGGCGGCCGGGGCAGTCGTGCGCCGCCTGCCGTCGTGGCTGCGTGACATCGTAGGTGAGGTCAGGGCCGTGCGGGCCGGCCGGGTGATCTTGGTGCTGCGGGGCGGCACCACGGTCGTCTGGGGCGGTCCGGACCGGGCGGTCGCCAAGGCCAAGGAGACCGCGATCTTGCTGCGCACCAACGCGCGGTACTTCGACGTGAGCGATCCGCATGAGGCGACGGCCGGTCGCGGCCGGTGAGCCGCGTGGGCATGCGGGGCGGAGGGCGGGTCTTGGGGTGGCGGGGCGGGCATGGACGCATACTGTGAGTGCTTTTGGAATTACCAATGGCAAGAGGTTAGGGAGGTCACGGCGAGGTTAGTTGACCACCCAGGCCAGGCATCTCTACTGTCCCTATCAATTGACAACTTGACATAACTTTAAATCTCAACCTGAGGGTGAGAGTTTAACGTGCTGATCGCGGCACTGCCGTCTTTCTTTCCGGGGTGTCAGCGAGAATCACCAAACTTGCACACCGAGGCGGGCAGGTGCGACCCGGCGCTCGCCGGGAGACATCAGCGATAGGCAACCGAACGGGAAGGTCCCTCCGTGGCAGCACCGCAGAACTATCTCGCGGTCATCAAGGTCGTCGGCATTGGTGGCGGCGGTGTCAATGCCGTCAACCGGATGATCGAAGAGGGCCTCAAGGGCGTTGAGTTCATCGCGATTAATACCGATGCGCAGGCGCTCCTGATGAGCGATGCCGACGTGAAGCTGGATGTCGGCCGGGAACTTACCAGGGGTCTTGGCGCCGGCGCCAATCCCGATGTCGGGCACAAGGCGGCCGAAGATCACCGCGAGGAGATCGAAGAGGTTCTCAAGGGCGCCGACATGGTGTTCGTCACCGCTGGAGAGGGTGGCGGCACCGGCACGGGCGGCGCGCCCGTGGTGGCTCAGGTCGCCCGCTCACTTGGTGCGCTGACGATCGGCGTGGTGACCCGGCCGTTCGGATTCGAGGGCAAGCGCCGGGCGGCGCAGGCGGACGCCGGCATCGACAGGCTGCGCAGCGAGGTCGACACCCTGATCGTCATTCCGAACGACCGGCTGCTGTCGATCTCCGACCGGCACGTCAGCGTGCTGGACGCGTTCAAGGCCGCCGACCAGGTGCTGCTGTCCGGTGTTCAGGGCATCACCGACCTGATCACCACGCCCGGCCTGATCAACCTGGACTTCGCCGACGTCAAGTCCGTGATGTCGGGCGCGGGCTCGGCGCTCATGGGAATCGGCTCCTCGCGGGGTGACGATCGGTCTGTGGCCGCGGCCGAGATGGCGATCTCGAGCCCGCTGCTCGAGGCCAGCATCGATGGCGCCCACGGCGTGCTGCTGTCCATCCAGGGCGGATCGGACCTCGGGCTGTTCGAGATCAACGAGGCCGCGCAGCTGGTGGCCAACTCGGCCGCGCCGGACGCGAACATCATCTTCGGCGCCGTCATCGATGACGCGCTCGGCGACGAGGTGCGGGTCACGGTGATCGCGGCCGGTTTTGACGAGACGCAAAATGGCAGGTCCAGGTCTAACCGGCCGGCCTCGGCTTACCAGCCGTCGCAGGGATCGGACGCGTTCGGTGCACCGTGGCGGCCGGTGACCTTGCCGTCGATCAAGGATCCGGGCGTGACGGCCAGCGACTCGGCGGGACTCGATGACGTCGGGAGCGCCTCTGGCGGCCAGTTCGATTCGTCACTGACCGGGTACAACGATGCGGTCGCGGCCAGCAGCCCCAGCTCGGAGCCGGCTACCAGGGCGGTCAGCGACGCCGGGGTAAGCAACGGTACCGACGGTGCGGTCGCGGGCGGCTCGGTGTTCGAGCCTGCGCCTCCGGCCGTCGACGCGGGCGGGCTGACCGTCGGCGGCGACTACGCCAGCGGGCCGGTTGTGCACGAACGTGATCCCGGCCCCTATCCGGTTCGAGGTGACGTCCCGAATACCCGGCGCCGGTCGGTGGTCTTCGAGGAGGACGACGAACTCGACGTGCCCGACTTCCTTAAGTGACCGCCTTTCCTGTCCATCTCGCCGGCTCGGTCCGGCGGGTCGAGCCGTGCGACGGAGTCGGCGCGTTGTTCACCAGCCGCCATGGCGGCCAGAGCGGTGATCCGTACGGCGCGATGAATCTCAGCCTGCTTGTTGGTGAGGACTCAGAAGTAGTCCGCGCTAACCGGGCGCAGGTGCTCGGTGCTGCCCGCGCCATCACGCCTGGTCCGAATCGGCTGGCCGCGATGCATCAGGTCCACGGCGCCGCGGTGGCGTACGCGGGGAGGCGGGACTCAGGCGACGAGCCCGTGGCCGACGCCATCTATACCGACTCGCCGGAGGTGGCGCTCCTTGTGCTGGTCGCCGACTGCGTGCCGGTCATGCTGGCCGATCCAGTGGCCCGCCTGGTCGGAGTGGCGCATGCCGGGCGGCCTGGCCTAGCCGCCGGGGTGGTGCCCGCGCTGGTGGCCGCGATGACAAAGGCGGGCGCTGACCCGGCGCGGATGCGGGCCGTGGTCGGTCCGTCGATCTGCGGTGACTGCTATGAAGTACCCGCGCAGATGCGCGCCGAGGTCGCCGCTGTGGTGCCTGCCTCGTGGTGCGACACCAGGAAGGGCACGCCGGGTCTTGACCTGCGGGCCGGGCTGCGCGCTCAGCTGGCCTCCGTTGGCGTAGGCGCCGGTTCCGGGGTCGGCCAGATCGCGGATGACACTCGGTGCACGGCCGAGTCGGCCGAGCTGTACTCCTACCGCCGCGACGGTAAGACCGGGCGGTTCGCCGGGGTGATCTGGCTCGCGTCATGATGAATCAGTGACGAGCCAGGCGCAGGAGACCGAGCGGCGCGAGCAGCTTCGCCGTCAGCTCGAGGCCGTAGAGGCAAGGATCGCGGAGGCCTGCGCGGTCGCCGGCCGCCGGGCCGACGAGGTGACGCTGATCGCGATTACCAAGACCTTTCCCGCGTCGGATGTGGCTCATCTCGCCGCGCTCGGCCTAGCCGACTTCGGCGAGAACCGGGATCAGGAAGCCGAGCCCAAGGCTGCCCAGTGCGCTGCGCTCGGCCTGGACCTGCGATGGCACTTTGTCGGCCAGCTTCAGGTCAACAAGTCCGCCAGCGTCTCCAGGTACGCCGACGTCGTTCACTCCGTCGACCGGAGCAGGCTAATCCGGGCTCTCGGCTCGCACGCGATCACGGCCGGGCGTCAGCTCACCTGCCTGATCCAGGTGAACCTGGACGAGGGAGCCGAGGGCTCGGGAGGGGAGGGTCCGGGCGGGCAGGGCGGGCCGGGCGGGCAGAATGCTCCCCGCGGCGGTGCCTTTCCCGGTGACGTTCCTGCTCTTGCCGCTGAGATCGCCGCCCAGGATGGGCTGGTACTCGGGGGCGTAATGGCGATCGCTCCGCTCGACGAGCCGGCCAGGCCCGCTTTCGCCCGGCTCCGGCGGGTGGCAGAGCTGGTGAGGTCCGCCCATCCAGGCGCAACGATGATATCCGCGGGCATGAGTGGCGATATGGACGACGCCATTGCGGAAGGCGCGACACACGTGCGTGTCGGTACGGCGTTGCTCGGAGGCCGGCCGCTCTTCGTCAGGTAATGTCCGACGCGTAGTACGCGGCGTCAACTGGGCTGCGGTTGTTTGCTGCTACCCGGGCTTGCATGCGGCCCGGCAGCATGACGGAGGACTGACGATGGCCAGCGCAATGCGCAAGATGGCGGTCTATCTCGGCCTGGTGGAGGACGACCATCGCTATGACGACTCCTATCCAGCCGAGTATGCCGACGGCGACGACTACGCGGATTATGTAGTCGACTACACCGAGCCCGCCGATCCGAACGAGGGACAGGCTGGCTACGGGGGAGACAGCGGGCAGGACGGACGAGCGAGGGTGGAGCGCCGCGCCGTGGCCGAGCCAGTTCAGGCCACTGACCTGGCCAGGATCACGACGTTGCATCCGCGTACCTACAACGAAGCCCGCACGATCGGTGAGCACTTCCGTGAAGGCACACCCGTGATCATGAATCTGACCGAGATGGTCGATAGCGACGCCAAGCGGCTCGTCGACTTCTCCGCTGGGCTTATATTCGGGCTGCGTGGCTCCATCGAGCGAGTCACCAACAAGGTGTTCCTGCTCTCCCCGGCGAACGTTGAGGTGACCGCTGAGGACAAGGCTAGGATCGCGGAGCGGGATTTTTTTAACCAAAGTTAGGCAGATGCGAGTTTTGCGACGAAGCTTGATACCGAGCATGTCGACACTGAGCTGGCGGGTGCCCGGCCCGCTGGGTTGGTAGGGCCGGAACGTGTTCGTACTGAAGGTCGTGCTCTACTACGTGCTGGCCCTGTACCTGCTGTTGCTGGTTGGCCGCCTGATCATCGATGTTCTGCAGTCCTACAGCCGTTCCTGGACTCCGACGGGTGTCCTGGCGAGGGTCGCGGAGCTAATCTTCATCACAACTGATCCTCCGCTGAGATTGCTAAGGCGCTACCTTCGGCCCCTGCACCTAGGTAGTGTTGCCCTAGACCTCAGCTACCCGCTGTTGTTTCTAGTGATCGTTGTGTTGCTTTCGGTCGTAGGCAGATTGTGATCGATGTAGCCTGCCTAGGGGATCTAAGCGCCAAGGAGACATAGACATGCCACTGACGCCCGCGGATGTGCGGAACAAGCAGTTCAGCACGACGAGGCTGCGGCCTGGTTACGACGAGGAAGAGGTGGATGCCTTCCTGGATGAGGTCGAAGCTGAGCTTGATCGGCTGATCCAGGAGAACGAGGAGCTTCGGGCCAAGCTGGCCGAGGTTCTTCGTGGTGGCAAGATGGCCAGCCCGCTCAACTCGCCGCACATGGACGGCCCCGAGTTGATGCCGAGCGAGCCGTTGCGCGTTGAGCCAGAGCGTCGGCCTGAGCCCCAGCCAATGACTCCGATGAAGTCGTCGGCCGAGGACAACATGGACACGGCTGCACGGGTGCTCGCATTGGCGCAGCAGACTGCGGACCAGGCAATTGCCGATGCCCGTCGCGAGGCTGATGAGACTTTGAGCCGGGCGAGGCGTGAGGCCGACGACCTGCTGACCAAGGCCCGCAGGCAGTCTGAGCAGATCACCAGTGACGCGAGGGCCAGGGCCGAGAGCCTTGAGCGGGACGCGCAGGAGCGGCACCGCCAGGCGATGGGTTCGCTGGTCACCTCGCGCGAGGAGCTTGAGCGGCGAGTCGATGACCTGCGTGCGTTCGAGCGCGAGTACCGCAGCCGGTTGAAGGCCTACCTCGAAGGTCAGCTCCGTGACCTTGAGGCGGGTGCGGCCGATAGCGGTGTGTTCCCGGCGGTGGCCGCCACTGGTCCTCAGCCGGCGATCCCGGTTGGCATGGGCCGGATGGACATGCGCAGTGACATGCGTACGGACATGCGCAGCGACATGCGGACCGACCTACGCAACGCCGGCGTGTCCACGCCGACAGGTTCGTTCGGGATGCCGGAGCCGGTCGTCCACAACGGTGGTTACCACCCGGCCGACACGGGCCAGCACGACCGTCGCTAATCGACGATCGGCCTCCTAGTCAGGCTGGTCTCTTAGTCAGGCGAGTGGAGTTCGCGCGTGTTCAGGTTCGGCATCGTCCTTTCGGTCGTGCTGATCGCAATCGGGCTGCTGGCGGCGGGAGTCGTCGCCGGCAGCCTGTTGCTTGTCGATGTATCGATCGGCGTGGCGTCACTAGCTGCCTTGCTGCTGGTGACCTTCGTGGTGATCTGGCGCCACGAGATCTTCGGAGCAATGAGCGGCACCCGGGAGCGGGTCGGCGTCACGCCGGCTGGTTTCGGGCGAGTTGGTGCCCGGACGCTGGCGATGAGTGCCGACGCGCCCGCGATCGAGACAGTTGCCGAACCGGTGGGAGCCGGGGCACCGCTGCGTGGCGCTGATCTTCGTGGTCCTGATCTTCGTAGTCCCGATCACCGTGGCACCGAGCAGCGCACCGACGCGGTGGTTGCGGCCGGCTCGACTCGCGGCCGTACCTCCCGGCATGGTGGCGGTCCAGCCGGCGGCGGGAGTCCAGGTGGAACGGGCCCTGGTCAGGGCGGAGGAGGGCATCGCGCTCCCGGACGGGGCCGGTCGATAGGTCCAGAGCGGCCGATCGCTGAGCCGTCCGGTGCCGGGGCGGCTGGGTCAGCCGGAGCCGAGTCCGCCGATGCTGGCACACCGGCGGAGTCGAAGGCCGCCGCTGAACTGGCTGCGGCCAGCGCGGCGACGGCGGCGGCTGGATCCCCTGAGGCGACGTCTAGGGCAGCGAAGTCGACTGACGCGCAAGCGACCAGGGCTCAGGCGGACAAGAAGGCCGATCCAGGCGCGCCGCCTGCGCGAACCGCGCGCTCTGATCAGGGACCGGGCGCGCCGGTCGCTGACGCGAGCAAGTCCAAGCCCGAAGCGGCCGCCTCCTCGAAGGCCGCAGAGTCGGCTGGATCCGACGTCGGCCGGAATGATCGGGGCCGCGAAGGTGACCGGCTTGACCGGCCCTCGGAGACAGCCAGCGGCGGTCGGCGACGGCCGAGTCATGCCGCGCCGAGCCATGGAGGACTCGGACGGCTAGGCGGGGACCGTGGTGCCGCCGAGCGGATCGGCCTCGGGCGCCTCGGCGCCGACCGGGCCAATGGCGAGAAAGACAAGGCTCAGCAGCCGGGTGCCGACAAGGAAGCGGCGGCGTCTGCACAGAAGGCGTCGACCAAGGCCGGAGACGAGCGAACGGCTGCCTCCAGTGAGAAGGCAACCGCTGGACCGGCGGCGTCGGCTGGACTGGCGGCGTCGGCTGGACTGGCGGCGTCAGGTGGTGCCGGAACCGCGCCGCCCGGCACTCGCGACGCCTCGCCAGAGCCAAGGGCTGCGGGTTCCGCTGGATCGACGGGATCGGATGGCGACAGTGCGCGCCCCGCCGCTCGGCCGTCGAGCGCGCGCGATGCGCTTGGCCAGCAGTCACGGCCGGACCCGCTTCGGGGTGACGACCTGTGGTCACAGGCGTCCAGGGCGCCGGCGCGACCTCGCTTCGAGCCGCGGCCAGGCTCCTCGAGGACCGAGCCCGCTCGACCGGCGCCCGAACCGAGCCGTCCGGACTCAACCCGTCCAGAAACCAATCGGCCAGCCGCAAGTCGAACTGACGCGAGCCAGTCTGAGACGGACCGGTCTGACGCGAGCCGGTCTGAGACAGCCCGCCCCGAGAGATCGCGGCCCGGTGCCCGCGAAGAGCCGAGCCGGGCAGAGTCGCCGAGCAGTTCGCGGTCCGGTGCTCGGGATGAGGCCAGCGGGGCGGAGTCGGCCAGTAGTTCGCGGTCGAGTTCGCTGCAGCCAGGTGCCGATCGATCCCGGCAGGCGCGACCCGAGTCGTCGCGATCGGACTCGCCGGGATCGGACGTGTTCCGTCGAAGCTCGCGGCCAGAGTCCTCGCGCACCGACGCCGCTGATGCCTCGCGGCCCCAGCCCGAGCCTGCGCGGCCTGAGCCTGCGCGGCCTGAGCCGACTCGACCTGACTCGTCGCGATCCACTGATGCCTCGCGGCCCGAGTCCGCGAGGCCGGATCGAGCCCAGGGCGAGCAACCCTCCGCCGAGGCATCCCGCCCCAGCGAAGGCGTGGGCAAAGAGCGCTCAACTGGTGCTGGCCCAGCTAGCCCGGCCACCACGGGTACCGCCAAGTCGGCGAGTGGTGCACTGCCGCCACCATCGGTCGCTGGTTCGGCCGATAAGGGCAAGCCGGCCGATAAGGGCCCGGCCGATAAGGGCCCGGCCGACAAGGACAAGGCCGACAAGGACCCGGCCGACAAGGACCCGGCCGACAAGGACAAGGACGAGGCGGCCAAGTCGACGGCGGGTGAGTCCGCCGAGGCCGCTAAGACCGGGGCGAAGCCCAGCGACGCGACCCCGGCCAAGGCCTCGACCGGTGCCGACACCTCGTCGATCATGGTGCGGATCGTTCCCGGCATCACCAGATATCACAAGGAAGACTGCCTGCTGATCAGGTTCCTCGCGGCGGACGATCTTGAGGTCATGAGCTTGAAGTCAGCGTCAGACGAGGGCTATTTCGCCTGCAAGGCGTGCAAGCCCGATCAACTCACGGCCGACGCCGCCAAGTAAGCCGCACGACCAGGCCCGCGCGTGAAGGGGTCCAGGGCGATAACAGAGGTCTGAGCCAGAAGGTAGCCGCCAGGGCCTCGTCGGTTTATTCAATCCTGAGTTTCATCAGGCTGGTGCGTACTCTGCGGACGCCGACCGGGGCCTGGTCCGCGGGGGACCGGGCGTCGCCCGTTCGGGCGCGTGGGCCGGTGCCCGGAATGGGCGGTCTGCCCGGTCCGCTAGCATTCCCGGGCTGCGGGTCACCGACCACTTAGCCCACATTAGGGACGTCTTAGCCCGGGTTACGACGTCTTAGCCCTGGTTGGCGCAGAACTTTGCCGGTTTTATGCCGGTTTCGGTGGCGGCAACCAGGGCTAAGACCGCGTAACCAGGGCTAAGACGTCGTAATCAGGGCTAAGACGTCCGTAACCCGGGCTAAGACAGCGTCGCCAGGGCCAGGTGGCATCGGCGGGAACAGGGTGTGTCCGTGGCTGTTCGCGCAGGGACGGGCTTGTCTCCCGGCTAGTCACTATGGAGCGGCCAGCTCCCTGGTGACCGTCTGGGCCTTGTTGGCTGGTGTCGTGGTTCGCTGGATGCTGGTGGTGTGCTGGTTCCGCGCCGCACCGGGACCGGGTTAAGACTGACCGGCGCGACGCGAGCCGGCTGGCCCGGTTGCACCGGGCCGGGGAACTGACCGCGATCCGGGTGCCGGGCGAGGCCGGGGAAGCGGTCCGGGATCTGGTCCGCGCCCGGGCGGCGCTGATGGCGGACCGCAGGCGCGCCCGGCAGCGGATCACCGCGATGCTGCTGCGGCACGGCCGGGCCTGGCGCGGGACGTCCTGGACCGCCGCGCACGAGCAGCGGATTGCCGGGCAGCGGTTCAGCGAGCCGGCCCTGGCCTCCGCGCTGGCGCATTACCGCGCGGCGCTGGACACCCGCCGCGCCGGGCTGGACGCGGTCGGGGCCGAGTTGGCGCCGAGGGCTGTTCGTCCGCCGCCCGGCGAAGCGGCAGCCCGGCTCGGCTGCTACCGGGGCATCGCCGAGATGAACGGCCTGACTCTGGCCGCCGAAGTCGCGGGCTGGCGGCGGTTCCCCCCGGCGCGCGCGTTCATGTGCCTTACCGGGTTAGTGCCGGCCGGGTACTCCAGCGGCGAGCGGACCGGCCGCGGCCCGATCACCAAGGCCGGGTCGGCGCCGGCGCGCACCGCGCTGACCGAGGCCGCCTGGTCCTGCCGGTTCCGGCCCGCGATCGGCGTCGCGCTGCGGCGCCGGCAGCACGGCGCGGCCCCGGACACGCTGGCCCGGTCCTGGCAGGCCCAGCGCCGGCTGCACGCCAAGTACAAGACGATGACCGCGCGCGGCAAGCCCGCCGGCGTCGCGGTCACCGCCGTGGCACGCGAGCTCGCCGGGTTCGCCTGGGCCGAGATGACCAGCTGACTACCCCGAGCCGGTGGCCTGCCGGGACGCTCGCCGCCGCAGGAACGACCCCCGGGCGAACTATGAACGCGAACGCGGCACTCGCAGCCGCTTCATATGAGTGCGCCTCACGCAAGAACATGCACGCAGGTCAACAGGCCGCGATCACGAAGATTCCATGATCATGATCATGATCAAAGCCAGGATCAGGCCGGCCGTGAAGGGGTCCAGGGCGATAACAGAGGTCTGAGCCAGAAGGTAGCCGCCAGGGCCTCGTCTGTGCATTCAAAGGCGTCGGAGCCGCCGGTGAGGGCGCGTTCGTACTTGGTGGCTCCGACCCGCTGGCTAATCAACCGCGCGCAGTCGGACAGCGCGGCCTCGACCTCTCGATCTGGACTCTTCCAGCTGACGGCGATCTCTTGTCCCGGGCGGAACCCGCCCGCCCGCCG
>DATNFM010000262.1:0-5621 GCA_035606435.1 Streptosporangiaceae bacterium
GGGCTAAGACGTCCGTTACCTGCGGCCCGGGAACGCCGGTGGACCGGGCAGACCGCCCATTTCGGGCACCGGCCACGCGCCCGAACGGGCGACGCCAGTGCCGGCTCGGCGCCTGGGACTGCGCGGCGCGACCTGGCTAGCAGGCCAGTGCCGCACCTCGGCGAACATGGCAGCCATGACGCCCGTGAACCAGACCAGCAGGCCCGCCCGTGCCAGGCGTCTCGGTCATGCGTGAGCCTGCACGTGCTGGGCCTGGGATTGCCGGATCAGGGCGGCGATGTCGTGGTCATCGGGGTCGTGTTCATGGGCCCGCTCCAGGTCGGCGTGTTCCTCGCCATCACAGACGGCGCCCCCCAGGAGCGAACCGACCGCCTGCTCGACCTCCTCACCGACGCGCTCAGCCGAGAACCGAAGCGGGCACGGGTACGTGCTCGTGAACAGCGGGGGGCGCCGCGAAGACAACCGACCTCAGGTCGGCGGGCACGGAACTGCCGCAATGCGTTTCTCCTAAATAATCTCTTTTATTTAGAAAGATTTGCGCCGGTCCTTCGGCCTGGTATTGGAGCTTTCTTCACCGCCCAGACGGGGTGTCTGGATTCCGGTGCCAGCTGCCGTCACCTGCACGAACGCTCATCTTCGAAATCATTTGGCGCATATTTCCCTTACTAGGGCAGAGGCCGGTTCTTCATAAGCGCGCTCTTGACGGCGCCGGGGCGCGGAGTGACGATGATCTTGTCACTGTGGAACCGATTCCGAGGTTCCGTCCGGGGGGAGTGTGACTATTGCGGATCTGAAGGCGCCGCGCTGACGGCGTGATCGTCGCGTCACTGCGGCGTCCCGTAACAAACTGCTCTGCTTCCTGCAGCCGGGATGCCGCTGGTGACAACCGACGTGCAGATCCGGGGCGTCCCGCAGGCCGTCGGTCGACCGGCGCGATGAGTCACTGGTTGGGAACTCGCTGGCTGGGGGGTGGGAGATGGTCGGCGTTGGCACGATGCGCGATTCAGCGCGTCGCATTCGGGCGCAGGACAGGACCCGGCTTGGTCGCTGGCGACTGGCCGCTGGCTTGGCGGCCGTCACCGTGGCCGGGTCAGGACTCGCCGCGTGCGGCTCCAGCAGCGCCGCCACCGGCCCGGTCACGCTCAATTACTACGCTTACCCCGACCACTCCGGAGCGGTGCAGAAGGCCGTCACTACCTGCAGCAAGCAAAGCCACGGGAAGTACCGGATCGTGTACAACCAGCTGCCGCTCGCCGCCGACGGCCAGCGGCAACAGCTGGTGCGGCGCTTGGCCGCCGGCGACCCGTCCATGGACATTCTCGGGCTCGACGTCACCTGGGAGCCCGAGTTTGCCGAGGCGGGGTGGATTCTGCCGTGGACCGGCGCCAACCGGGCCAAGGCCGAGGCCGGGACCCTCAAGCCGGCCCTGGAGACCGGCATCTGGCACAGCAAGCTGTACGCGGTGCCGTACAACACCAACACGCAGCTGCTCTGGTACCGGTCCGACCTGGTCAAGAATCCGCCCAAGACCTGGGCGGAGATGTTCGCCGACGCCAGGCGGCTCGCGCGGGAGGGCAAGCCGCACCTGATCGAGGTCCAGGGAGCGCAGTATGAGGGCGTCGTCGTGTGGTTCAACACGCTGCTGACCAGTGCCGGCGGGTCCGTACTGACCCCGAATGCGCAGAACGTCTCCCTGGGCGCGCCCGCGGTCAAGGCGCTCAGCGTCATGCATCGGCTGGCCACGTCGCCGTTCGCGGACCCCTCGCTGTCGGTCCAGATGGAGGACCAGAACCGGCTGGCGATGGAGGCCGGAACGGCGGCGTTCGAGCTCAATTACCCGTTCGTGTATCCGTCGATGAAGACCGACAACCCCAAGCTCTTCAAGTCCTTCAGGTGGGCGCCGTACCCGCGGCTGAATCCCCGGCAGCCAGCCCATGTCACCATCGGCGGCATCGACCTGGCGATCAGCCGCTTCTCGAAATACCCGAACCTGGCCTTCCAGGCGGCGCTGTGCATCCGCAACCGCCCGAACCAGCTGATCAACGCCACGCTCGGCGGTGTCCCGCCGACGTTGACCAGTCTGTACCGCGATCCCAAGCTGATCGCCGCTTACCCCTTTGCCGACGAGATCCTGCGTGGCCTGCAAACCGCCGCTGTCCGGCCGAAGACACCGGCCTACCAGATCGTGTCGATCGCGATCTCGCACTCGGTGTCGCCGCCTTCATCCATCAATCCGAAGAGCACCGAGCGGTCAATGGCGGGCCTGATCAAGGACGCCCTGCAATCCAGGGGGCTTGTCCCGTGAGGGCCCAGCCGGCCGGCCGCCGCTCCCGCTGCGAGGAAGGAGCGAGCCGATGAGCACTGCCATTGAGACGGTCGCCGATCGGGAGCGGGCGAAGGCGACCGCGCCCGGCAGGCGCCGCAAGAAGCTTTCCGAAGGCGCGCGAGCCGAGCGCAGGCTTGGCTGGATGCTGTGCGCTCCGGCGGTTGTCGTCATGCTCGCCGTGACCGCCTACCCGATCGGGTACGCGATCTACCTGTCGCTGCAGCGATACAACCTGGCCTTTCCCAACCTCACCAAGTTCGTCGGGCTGGACAACTACGGCGCGGTGCTCAGCTCCCCGTTCTGGTGGCACGCGTTGTCCGTCACGGTGATCATCACCGTGGTATCGGTCGCGATTGAACTGGTGCTCGGCATGCTGCTGGCCCTGCTCATGTACCGGACGCTGTTCGGCCGAGGCACCGTTCGCACCACGATCCTGATCCCCTACGGAATCGTCACCGTCGTCGCCGCTTACAGCTGGCAGTACGCGTGGACGCCAAGTCAGGGCTACCTGTCGGCGGCATTCAGTAACGGCGCTCCGCTGACGAACACCGTCCCGGCCATCGGGGTGATCATCCTGGCGGAAGTCTGGAAAACCACGCCGTTCATGGCGCTGCTGCTGATGGCGGGCCTGTCCCTGGTCCCCGAAGACCTGCAGAAAGCGGCGAAGGTCGACGGGGCAACCGCGTGGCAGCGCTTCTCCAGGATCACCTTGCCGCTGATCAAGCCAGCCATCCTGGTCGCGCTGCTGTTCCGGATGCTTGACGCGTTCCGAATATTCGACAACATCTTCATTCTTACCGCGGGCGCCAATGGCACCGGCTCGGTATCGGTCCTCACCTACGACAACCTGATCACCGCGCTGAACCTGGGCGTCGGCTCGGCGCTTTCCGTGCTGATCCTCATCTGCGTCGCGATCATCGCGGTGATCTTCATCCTGGGATTCGGTACCGCCGCTCCAGGAAGGGAGGTGAGGCGCTGATGGCTGCCGTTACCACGACCGGCAGGCAGAAGCTCGGCTGGGGGACGGCGAACACCGTAGTGGTGGTGCTGACGCTGATCCCGGTGGTGTGGATTCTGTCGCTGTCGTTCAAGGCCCCCTCGTCGATCACCGACCCGACCTTCTTTCCCACGAAGTGGACCTGGTCGAACTACAAGGGCATCCTGACCACCTCGTCGTTCATCCGGCCGCTCATCAACTCCATCGGGATCGGGCTGATCTCGACCTTCGTCGCCGTCACGCTTGGGTCCATGGCGGCTTACGCGGTCGCAAGGCTCGCCTTCCCCGGCAAGCGGCTGCTGATCGGCGTATCGCTGCTGATCGCCATGTTCCCGGCCGTCGCGCTGGCCACGCCACTATTCAACATCGAGCGGATCCTCGGCCTGTTCGACACGTGGCCGGGCCTGATCATCCCGTACGTCGCCACCGGCCTGCCGCTGGCCATCTATACCCTGTCGGCATTCTTCCGCGAGATACCGTGGGAGCTTGAAAAGGCCGCCAAGGTTGACGGCGCCACGCCGACCCAGGCGTTCACCAAGGTCATAGCGCCGCTGGCAGCGCCGGGCATGGTCACCACCGCGATCTTGGTGTTCCTGTTCTGCTGGAACGAGTTCCTGCTCGCGATCACGCTGACCTCCACGACCGCGGCGCGCACCGCGCCGGCCGCCATCGGATTCTTCAGCGGCAGCTCGCAGTTCGCCGTGCCCACCGGATCCATCTCCGCCGCCGCGGTCGTCATCACCATCCCGATCATCGTGTTCGTGCTGTTCTTCCAGCGCCGCATCGTCGCCGGGCTCACCTCGGGCGCCGTCAAGGGCTGACCACCAAAGGAGCAGACCGTGGCCGAAATCACTCTGGACAACATCACCAAGCGCTTTCCCGACGGCTCGCTGGCGGTCGACAAGATGAGCCTGGACATCGCCGACGGCGAGTTCGTCATTCTCGTCGGCCCGTCGGGCTGCGGAAAGTCAACGACGCTCAACATGATCGCCGGCCTGGAGGACATTACCGACGGCGAGTTGCGCATCGGCGGCAGGGTCGTCAACAACGCGGCCCCGAAAGACCGCGACATTGCGATGGTCTTCCAGAGCTACGCTCTGTACCCGCACATGACCGTCAGAGAAAACATGGGCTTCGCGCTGAAGCTGGCCAAGACCCCGAAGGCCATCATCGACGAGAAGGTCAACGAGGCCGCCAGGGTCCTCGACCTGACCGAGCACCTGGACCGCAAGCCAGTGAACCTGTCCGGCGGCCAGCGGCAGCGCGTTGCGATGGGCCGGGCGATCGTGCGCGACCCGGCAGCGTTCCTGATGGACGAGCCCCTGTCGAACCTGGACGCCAAGCTGCGGGTGCAGATGCGTACCGAGGTGTCCCGGATACAGCGGCGCCTGGGCACGACCACTGTCTACGTTACCCACGACCAGGTCGAGGCCATGACGCTCGGCGACCGGGTCGCGGTCATGCGCTCCGGCCTGCTGCAGCAGGTGGGCTCCCCCAAGGAACTCTACGACCGGCCCGTCAACCTGTTCGTAGCCGGATTCATCGGGTCCCCGGCCATGAACTTCATGTCCGGCCTGCCCGAGGATGGCACGCTGAGCACTCCGCTGGGCACGTTCAAGCTCAACGACATGCTGCGGCGCGAGGTCGAGCGTTCCGGGTCCGGGCAAGGCGTCATCGTAGGGCTGCGCCCGGAGAACTTTGAGGATGCGGCGCTGGTGTCCCCGGCCAGCCGGCCGCACGGGATCACGTTCCATGCCAGCATCGACGTCCTGGAATCCATGGGCTCCGACGTCTACGTCTACTTCACGCATGGCCGGGAGCAGGGCGTGACCGCCACCGAACTCGAGGAGCTGGCCAGGGACTCCGGACGCGCGGACTCCGGTGGCAAGGGTGACACCGTCGTGGCCCGGCTCGACGCCGCGACCAGCGCCCGCGAGGGCCAGGATGCCGAACTCTGGGTGGATGCCCGGGCGATGCACGTGTTCGACCCGGCCACCGGCCGCAACCTCTCGCTGGGCGACCCAGGCAGGCGGAGCACTCCGGCCAGCGCAGCCGGCTAGGCCGGGGAGCGTCAGGACGCAGGGTGCTTTGGCGTCGTGAAGGATCTCGATGTCGGCGGGCACGAGCCGGGTGGCTGTGGCCTGGGGGTCTGCTGTTCCGGTGTTGCGCGCATAGCGGGGATGCGCGCCTCCGGAGACCTGGAGCCTGATCCGGTGCCCGGCGCTGAACTGGTAGGCGGTGGAGCTCATCGGGACGGTGATCGTGGTTTCGCCGGCCGGACTGCCGCCAGGCTGGAGC
>DATNFM010000263.1:0-17833 GCA_035606435.1 Streptosporangiaceae bacterium
GCCGGGGCTAGGTCTGCTGGGTTAGCCGCTGCGGTTGGGGCCGGCCCGGGTTAGCGTGATCGCGATGATGACGCGCTTGTCGCGTACCATCGCGGCTCGGTAGTCGTCCCAGTCGGGGTGCTCGCCGGAGACTGTCCGGTAGTAGGCGACCAGCAGGTCCATTGCCTCGGGCAGCCGAACAATCTCGGCCGTGCCCTCGGCTTGAATCCAGTCGCCGAAGAACCCGTCGTTCATCACGCACAACGAAGCGTGCGGATCACGCATGAGGTTCTTGGTCTTGATCGCTGTCTCGCGAGTGCTGATCATTACCCGCCCGGCGTCATCGACGCCAACGGTCACTGGCGAGAGTTGCGGCTGTCCATCGGAACGTGTGGTAGCAAGCACGGCCCGATGGTTGGCCCGCATGAATTCGCGAGCGCGCTCGAGGTCCATGCGATAAAGGTTATGCCCCGTTAAGTCTGAGGCGCCGCTGGACCTCGTATTCGTGAACGATCGCGGAAGCGTAGGCGTGGCACAGGCCGTGCTCGTCGGCAAGCCAGGTGGCGCGCTCGGTGTGGCGGAGGAAGGATGGCCCGGATTCCAAACGATGGAACCACTCTCGAAGATCACTGCCGGTTACCCGCGGGATCCGGGCAATAAGGTTCTTGTGCAGCTCTGGAGAGTGGGTCAGTGACAAGGGGCACCTCCATGCCGAGTCTTCTACTGGTGAGACTGCCCTACTCGCCGCCTGCTGGCAAGACCTGAACGTGACACTTCTGTTACACGACCAGAGAATTAACTTCCGGGTCCCTGCCCAATCACGGTAAGTCCGACTCCAGACCCCAGGCAGGGCCCGGGTGAGGCCACTCATCGGGGCCGCACCCAGGCTCCGACCAGGAACTACGAGCTCTGCGGATAGGCGATTCCGGCCAGCGAGGTGCATCCCTGGGCAAGGAGGAACGGGTTACTGGCGGCCAGCCCGAAGCTGTTGGTTACCCCCACCGCACCGACGTTGCCGCTCACCGTGAAGACCTCAAGCTCGAGCACGTCTTTCGCCGTCCTGACCCCCTTCGGATACGTGGTCCACAGGCCCACCGAGCCCTTGGGGTCGAGCATCGTGCCGGTGAAGTACACGACGCCGTTGATGATCGCGTAGGCGGGGGTGGCGGTGTGGAACGGGGTGAACCCGGACTTCCAGCCGTCCTCCAGCTTGAAGTTAGTCCACTTGGTGCCGGTCACTGGGAACGAGATGTTCGCCAGCGAGGTGAAGTCGACGGCGTCGCTGCCGTTGATGATCACCCGGCCGTCCGGCTTGATCGTGACGTAGCCGGTCGAGGCGTCGTTGGTGTAGACAGAAAGGAACATCTGGTGCGGCGGCCTGGCGGCCTTGGGGAGCGTGAGCGCCGCCTTCGCCGTGGCCCCGGCTTTCAGCGAACCGGACAAGTACACGATCCCTCCACTGACCGCGTACGCCGGGTTCCCCGTGCCCCACTGCGACTGGCTGGAGACCCAGCCGTTCGTCAGCGTCAGCTTGTGCGACTTGATCGGTGCGATGGCGTAGGAGATACCCGACAGCGAGGCAAAGGTCGTCGCGTTGCCGCTGTACGCCTCTAGGGTGCCGTCGGAAGCGATGTAGACCGTGCCGGGCGCCTCGGATTGGGTGAAGACCTGGATGTACAGGTTGTGCGCTGGCCGGGCGTACTTGGGGAGAGCGGCGAAATCGGCGTTCGTGTCCGGGCCTGCCTGTTTGATCGCACCTCTGAGATAGATCACGCCGTTGTGCGATGTCCAGGACGGCGTACCGGTCTTGAGCTTGGGCGCGCTCGCCGAGCTCCAACCGTTCAGCAGCTTGAACGTGTGCCAGGTGAACTTTGACTTGGCGGCCGCACCGGCCCCGGTGGGGGCCGCCGCGGCCGCCGACCCGCTCGCGAGCGTCACAGCCAGCAGGGCGGCGGCGAACGCTAGCCGGGCAGGCAATCTTTCCAAGAGCTTCATGTTCGTCCCTTAGATGGAGTGACGGCGAAGTCCGTCAGACGAACATGAATACTAAGTTCGGCTCAACGCGGCGCATATATCCCTGCGACTAACAAGAGACGGGATAGAGACTCCGGCTGGCAGGTGAGACTAAACCGAGATTGAGGCCGGTCAGGAGCTGATCTACGACAGGCGCTCGAAGATCATCGCCATGCCCTGGCCGCCGCCCACGCACATGGTCTCCAGCCCGAACGTCTTGTCGTGGAACTGCAGGCTGTTGATCAGCGTCGACGTGATCCTGGCTCCGGTCATGCCGAACGGGTGGCCGACGGCGATCGCGCCGCCGTTCACGTTCAGCTTGTCGATGTCGATGCCGAGATCCCGGTAGGACGGGATCACCTGAGCGGCGAACGCCTCGTTGATCTCCACCAGGTCGATGTCGTCGATCGTCATCCCGGCCCGGGCCAGGGCCTGCTGGGAGGCAGCGACCGGGCCGATGCCCATGATCTCGGGCGACATCGCGGTCAGGCCGGTCGAGACGATGCGAGCCAGCGGCGTGATCCCCAGCTCGGCCGCCTTGCGGTCACTCATCACGACCACGGCGGCCGCTCCGTCGTTCAGCGGGCAGCAGTTGCCGGCCGTCACGGTGCCGTCCGGCCGGAACACCGGTTGCAGCGTCGACACCCTCTCCAGCGTGGTGCCGGCCCGCGGGCCGTCATCGGCCGAGACGACGGTGCCGTCGGGCAGCGTGGCCGGCGTGATGTCGCGGGCCCAGAAACCGTCGGCGATGGCCTTCTCGGCCAGATTCTGCGACCGCACCCCGAACTCGTCCTGGTCGGCCCGGGTGATGCCGCGTTCCTGAGCGAGGTTCTCCGCGGTCTGGCCCATCGCGATGTAGATGTCGGGGATGTTGCCGTCTTCGCGCGGGTCGTGCCAGACCGCCGTGTCGGCCCCCGACCGCTCGGCGGTGCGGGCCTCGGCGTCGGCGAAGACCGGGTTCTTGGTGTCGGGCGCGCCGTCGCTGCTGCCCTTGGCCAGCCGGCTCACGCACTCCACGCCGGCCGAGAGGAACACGTCGCCTTCGCCCGACTTGATCGCGTGGAACGCCATCCGGGTGGACTGCAGCGAGGACGAGCAGTACCGGGTGATCGTGGTGCCGGGCAGCGAGTCGAGGCCGAGCATCACGGCGACCACGCGGGCCATGTTGTAGCCCTGCTCACCGCCGGGAAGGCCGCAGCCGAGCATCAGGTCCTCGATGTCGGCCGGGTCCAGCTGCGGAACCTTGGCCAGAGCCGCCTTGATCATCTGAACCACGAGGTCATCGGGTCGGATGCTGGTCATAGTGCCCTTGAAGGCCCGCCCGATCGGCGAGCGCGCGGTAGCGACGATGACTGCCTCAGGCATGATGGCTCCCAGTGTGGGCAAACGCTGCCAGCGAAACCGGTTGTTTACCGCAGAGTAGCTTACGCCTGCCGGTTCCGAGTAGGGCCGGCTAGTGAGCCCACTAGCTGCACCGCGTTCCACTTGGCCGCACCGGCCAGATCCCTGGCGTGCTCACGAGGGGAGTAGTCGCCGGCCCTGCGGGCGGCCGCGATCGCGAGGTCCAGGTCGTTGCCGCACCGGTCGAGCACGATGGAGAAATCCCGGCGTACCGGCTGGTGCCGGTCATAGCCGAAAGACCGGTGGATCCGGGCGAACAGCGGCTTATAGATCCTGGCCCGCTCGTGCAGTCCTGACGAGTGCGACATCGGGTTCTTCGGCCGGGCGATGATGTAGCCGGGCAGCAGGTCGGTAAAGGCGCGGCGCAGGATCCACTTCTCGATGCCGTCCCGCACTTTGAACTCGCCCGGCAGCCGCATCGCCAGTTCGACCAGGGCCTGGTCGAGAAACGGAACCCTGGCTTCGACGCCGTGCGCCATCGAGGTCCGGTCGACCCGCTGCAGTTCGGTGCGGCCGAGGTTGGCGATCTTGTGAAGGAAGAGGCGCCGCTGCTGTTCGTGGCTGATGTCGGCGTACATCGAGTACCCGCCGAACAGCTCGTCGGAGCCGTCGCCGGTGAGCACGACCTTGATGCCCAGTTCGGCGATCCGGCGGAACAGCGGCACCGACACGACCGCGTTGATGATGTCGCCGTACTCGGTCAATTCGGAGATCCTGATCGCCTCGCGCACGTCGGCAAGCCGGATCTCGCGCGGGGAGATCTCGATGACCTCGTGCCGGACGCCGAGGTCGGCGGTCAGCCGACGGGCGTAGTCGAGGTCCTCGCTGCCGGGCGCGCCGATCGTGAAGGCCACGCAGTCCGGGTGCAGTTCGCGGACGTGGGCGAGCAGCAGGGAGCTGTCCAGGCCGCCGGACAAGATCACCCCGACCGCATGCGGGGTGTCGACGCGGATCTTGATGCTGTCCTGCAGGGTCGCCTTGACGCGGGCGATCGCCTCGGCTTCGTCGGCCAGCGGCTCGGTGGCGCCCGGCAGCGCCCCGTGCGGCGTCCCGGTGCTGGCCAGCTTGCTGTGCGCGGCGAACCTCGGCATCGCCCTGGCGCTGGCCCAGCCGTGGCGGCCGGGTGGCACCTCGCCGATCGCGGAGCCGAACCCTTGCTGGCTGACACCGACCAGCGCCTTGATCTCCGAGGCCAGGTAGAGGTGACCGGCCCCGAGCGACCAGTACAGCGGCTTGACGCCGACCGGATCGCGGGCCAGGTAGATCCGCTCGTCCCTCCGGTCGGCGATCGCGATCGCGTACTCGCCGCGGAACCGGCGCACGGCCGTCTCGCCCCACTGGCCGAACGCCTCCGCGACGACCTCAGTGTCGCTGTCGGTGCGGAACCGCCGGCCTAGGCTCGCAAGCTCGCCGCGCAGCGCCCGGTAGTTGAAGATCTCGCCGTTCAGGCAGAGCAGGTACCGGCCGTCGGCCGAGATCCACGGCTGCACCGCGCTCTCTGGGTCGGTGATCCGGAGCCGGTGCGTCCCGGCAAGCAGCCGGGCGTCGGCCGCGACCTCCTCGACCTCGCCCCGTGGACGCAGCTCGTCGAGCATGGCCCGGAACGTAGCCTCGCTCGGCTCAGGTCCAGCGATCAGCGCGATCCCGCACATCCGGTCAGCTCGACTGGCGATGCGAGTGAGGCATGCTGCGCGGCCCGTGCACGATCCGGGGCCGCAGGCAGATGTGCCAGGCCTGGCCCTCGTCGATGACGTTGACCTCGTTGGCGCGCTGGCGGTCGAGCAGCAGGCCGCGCAGCCGCCGGTGCGCGTGGAACCGGCGGTACCAGGCCATCTCGATGTCGGCGGCGTATCCGACGCAGTGCGCGCTCGGCAGCAGCGCCATGTAGCCGAGATCCTTGAGGTGCTGCTGGTGGTCCACGCTGCGGGCCAGGCTAGTGACCCAGAGCGGCGGTGTCCCCGGAGGCGCGATCTGGGCAAATTCGTCGGCGAGCTGGTTGAGCCAGGCGACCGCCTGCGGCCTGGTCCGAGCCAGCCACAGTCCCGCCGTCCTGGGCGAGCGTCCGGGCAGGGTCCGGCGCTCGGCCGACCTGGCCGCCCGGCCGATCAGCGAGTCGACCTGGTGCCGGTACCGGAACCTCAGCTGGCCCTGGGCGCTGAGTTCGTCGAGATCGACGAGCTCAGCCGACTCAAGCACGTCCTCGTCGGTTTGGTAACCCCGGTATCGCCCCCACCACACCAAGTCGATCTGCGCCAGCATCGAGATCCTGACCAGCGCCGCGAGGCTGGAGGAGTTGTTGCGCGTCACCGGCTGGTAGTCCCTGACCTCGCTCACCAGCCTGGTGATGGTCTCGTCCCGGCCATCCGGAGTGGCCGACAGTACCGCCGCGAATTGTTTCTCTTCGAGCCGCCGGCCGAAAAGGTCTTCCGCCCTTTCGACGTCCAATGGACCGAACTGCGCGAACTCGGCCACCAGTTCGCTGACCGCCGCCCGGTACGAGCCGAGATCGGGTTCACTGGGCGCGAAAGATGCGACCGGGGCGCGGCTCGTCACCGCATCCCGGTCTGCCAGCCACAATGTCACGACGCCCCCTAGGTCAGAATCAATTCGCGAACCCTATAGCGCACAGAGTGTAACAACGTGACTGCGAACGGTTAGGTGCTTTAACCCTTCGTCAGTATTTGCCCGGGGGGACGACACCCCGGACTAGTGCAGCTTCGCTCGCTAGGCTGCATTCATGCAGGTACATGAGTCGCTGATCGAGATGATCGGGAACACGCCGCTACTGCGACTGCGCAAGGTCACCAAGCACCTGAGCAGCAGTCATGGAGCGGGTCACGGCGATGACGCTGGTGCGCCGGCCGTGCTGGCGAAGGTCGAGTACGTCAACCCGGGCGGGTCGGTCAAGGACCGGATCGCGCTGCGAATGGTCGAGGCGGCCGAAGCGTCGGGTGAACTGAAGCCCGGCGGCACGATCGTCGAGCCGACCTCCGGCAACACCGGCATCGGGCTCGCGATCGTCGCGGCCGAAAAGGGTTACAAGTGCGTGTTCGTCTGCCCGGACAAGGTCGCCCAGGACAAGATCAGCGTTCTGCGTGCCTACGGAGCCGAGGTCGTCGTCTGCCCGACCACGGTCGCGCCCGAGTCGCCGAACTCCTACTACAGCGTCTCTGACCGGCTCGCTGCCGAGATCCCCGGCGGCTGGAAGCCCAACCAGTACGCCAACCCGGCCAACCCGCAATCGCATTACGAGACCACCGGACCCGAGATCTGGAAGCAGACGGACGGCAAGGTCACCCATTTCGTCGCGGGCATCGGCACCGGCGGCACGATCTCCGGGGCCGGGCGGTACCTGAAGGAAGCCTCAGGCGGCCGCGTCAAGGTCATCGGCGCCGACCCGGAGGGCTCGGTCTACTCCGGCGGCACCGGGCGCCCGTACCTGGTCGAAGGCGTCGGCGAGGACTTCTGGCCGGCCACCTACGACAAGACGGTCTGCGACGAGATCATCGGCGTCAGCGACGCCGACTCGTTCCTGATGACCCGGCGGCTGGCCAACGAGGAAGCGCTGCTGGTCGGCGGTTCTTGCGGGATGGCGGTCGTCGCCGCGCTAGCCGTCGCCGAGCGGGCGACCAGGGACGACGTGATCGTCGTGCTGCTGCCCGACGGCGGCCGGGGTTACCTGTCCAAGGTGTTCAACGACGACTGGATGGCCGACTACGGTTTCCTGACCTCGGAGACGGCCGAGCCGAGGATCGCCGACGTGCTCGATCACAAGCGCGGCCAGCTTCCGCTGTTCGTGCACGCCCATCCCGACGAGACCGTGCGCGCGGTAATCGAGACGCTGCGCGAGTACGACGTCTCCCAGCTTCCCGTGCTCAAGGAAGAGCCGCCCGTGATGGCGGCCGAGGTCATCGGCTCGATCACCGAGCGGGACCTGCTCGAGGCGCTCGCGAGCGGCCGGGCCGCGCCGACCGAACCCGTCTCTGAGCACATGTCGGCGCCGCTGCCGATGATCGGTTCCGGCGAGCCGGTCAGCGCCGCCGTGGCCGCGCTGGAGAAGGCCGGGGCGGCGGTCGTGCTAGTGGACGGAAAGCCGACCGGAATGATCACGAGGCAAGATGTGCTTACCTTTCTAGCGGGGTAGAAACCGGCTCAGCGGCCACACTAGCTTCATCTCACAACAAGTTTTCGCATCCCAGCCCCGGCACGGCTGGCTGGGGTGATTTAGTGCGTTTTCCTAGGAGGGCGACGGCGCCAATGGCTCAGCTCAACGCGACGGACGGGTTCGAGACCCTGGCCATCCATGCGGGTCAGGAACCCGACCAGCTGACCGGGGCCGTCGTGCCGCCGATCTACCAGGTCTCGACGTACAAGCAGGACGGCGTGCTCGGCCTGCGCGGCGGCACCCACGCGGGCGTGAAGTCCGGGCCTGGCCAGTGGATCGAAGGCTACGACTACTCACGGACCGCGAACCCGACCAGGGGAGCGCTGGAGGAGTGCCTGGCCGCGCTCGAAGGCGGCACCCGGGCGCTGGCATTCGCCTCTGGCATGGCGGCCGAGGACTGCCTGGTCCGGACGATCTGCCGGCCGGGCGACACCGTGCTGATCCCGCACGACGCCTACGGCGGCACCTACCGGCTGTTCGACAAGGTGCTGGCCGGTTGGGGCCTGAACTATCACCCGGTGCCGGTCTCCGACCCGGCCGCGGTCAGGGCCGCCGTGGCCGAGCACCGGCCCAGGCTGATCTGGGTCGAGACGCCCACCAACCCGCTGCTGTCGATCGCCGACATCGGCATGCTGGCCGAGATCGCGCACTCTGGCGGCGCCCTGCTCGCCGTCGACAACACGTTCGCCTCGCCGTACCTGCAGCAGCCACTGGCCCACGGGGCCGACGCGGTCGTGCATTCGACCACCAAGTACCTCGGCGGCCACTCCGACACAGTCGGCGGCGCGATCATTGTGCCTGACGCTGATCTAGCCGAGCGCTGCGCGTTCACCCAGAACTCGGTCGGCTCGGCGGCCGGGCCGTTCGACTCCTGGCTGACCCTGCGTGGCGCCAAGACGCTGGCCGTGCGGATGGACCGGCACAGCGACAACGCGCTCGCGGTCGCCACGATGCTGACCGGCCATGCCAAGGTCAGCGCCGTCTACTACCCGGGCTTGCCTCACCACCCCGGCCACGAGGTCGCCGCGAAGCAGATGCGCAGATTCGGCGGCATGGTCTCGTTCCTGCACTCCGGCGGCGAGGAAGCGGCGATCGAGATGTGCGGCCGGACGAGGTTGTTCACCCTCGGCGAGTCGCTCGGCGGCGTCGAGTCGCTGATCGAGCACCCGGCCACGATGACGCACGCGTCGGTAGCGAACTCACCGCTGGCGGTACCGCCAGAGCTGGTGCGGCTGTCGGTCGGCATCGAGAACAAGGACGACCTGATCGAGGACATCCGCCTCGCGCTGGGCTAGCCCCGGGCGGTGCGGACCGGCGGCACTTACCATTCATCGCGGCGTCTTCCCATTCGTTTCCGATACGCTAACTAGCGCATTTCGGACAAATCTACTAGTTAACGGATGGTAAGTGGCCGCAACGGATGGTAAGTGGCCGCAACGGATGGTAAGTGCGGGCGGTGGGGTACGCCCGGACCTGGGGTACGCGGGGACTGGGGTACGCGGGGACTGGGGTACGGCGGGACCTGGGGCGGGCCGGTGGGTTCGTGCGCTGCTTCCCGAAGGCGGCGGCTAGCCCAGCGGGGACTGGAACCACCAGATCTGGCCTTCTGGGTCGATCGCGCCGTATTCGCGGATCCCGTAGGGCCGGTCAACGGTTCGCAGACGATGTTCGCGCCGGCGGTCACAGCGCTCGCGTAGTGAGCGTCAGTGTCATCGACGGACATCACCGTCACGCCCGTCACCGCGCCTACTGACCTGGGTGACCGGTAGCTTTTGCCGCCTGCCGGATGCAGGCCGATCACCTGCTGTCCGGCCCGCGAGCGGAAAGCCGAGCTGGCGCAGCCGGATGATCCGGTACAGCCGGGCGACGTCTTCGGCGTCGTAGACCCGGCGCCCTCCGGCCAGCCGCGCCGAGGGCTTCAGCAGCCCGATCTCGTCGTCATGGTGCAGCGTCCTGACCGTCAGCCCGGTGGCCTTCGCGAGGGCGCCGACCTTCCAGGTTCGTCTGGGTTGCTGATCCTTGCTCCCGCCCATGCTCGGAACGCTATGACCTCACGCCAGGTGAGGTGCAAGTAGCAGCTCAGCCCGAGTTGGGGGCTAGGCCGAGGGTTTGATGAGCGGCACGTCTTGGGAGCACTTGCGGAACCCGACGCTGTAGTACAGCCCGCGCGCCGCCGGATGGCCGGACCCGGCTAGGCAGGCGACCGTCATGTGGTTGGCTCCGGCCTGCCTGGCCAGGTGCATTCCTTGCAGCAGCAGAGCCCGGCCGAGCCCGCACCGCCGGTAGTCAGGATGCGTTCCGACCGGCTCGAACTCAGCGGTCTTGTTCGCCTCGTCGAGCCACATGATCGTCGACGCGGCCATCGTTCCGTCGGGCGCTTCTACCAGCACGTGCAGGTCGCCGCGATACGCTCGCGTCTGCCTGACGCCCTCGTAGGCCTGCGCTGAGTACGTCGACGGATGCCAGGCGTCGACGTGGGCCTGGACGGCGGCCTGCGGTCCGGCCTCGCCGGCGTTGCGGAACAGGAATCCGTCCGGCAGTACCGGCTGTTCCAGGTCAGCGAGATCCCGCTCATTGACCTGATGCCAGGAGCCGGTATCGCCGAGCTCGGCCGAATCGGTCCGGTAGCCGTGCGCCGTCCATCGCTTCAAGGCGAACTCGTCGGCGGCCTGCAGTATCACGGTGTGCTCGAGTCCTGGCCGCACGCCCTCGTACCAGCCGATTACCTCATCTGTCAGCTCGCTGTGGTCGGGATGGACCTGATAGGTCAGGTAGACGCTGGTGAGGTTACGCACCGACCCGTCGCTCCGCCTTACCTCGCGGGGCAGGTAAGCCCAGCCCCAGGCGACCAGTTCGCCACCGGAGAACCACAGCCTGCGCAGCCAGTTCCTGCCCTCGGAGGCGTGTCCCTTACCCCAGACCCAGGCCAGCTCTCCGAACGACGCGTCGCTATTGACCAGGTCAAGACGCACAGCCGTCACCCGCTGGGCCAGGCCCTGCATGAGCTCCATGTCCGAAGCCGTTATCAGGCCGACGTCATCCACGATGGGCCACTGTGCCAGGGCTCAGCCAAAGCGTCGAACTATTTTCCTGGCCGGAGATTAGTGCGAGAGTTGCCGGGGCGTGATGGTCGCGTCCGAGCCCCGGCGCATTCTGGCCTGGTGCTGTTCGTGGCCGATGACGTGCATGACCGCGTTGATCAGGGCCAGGTGGGTGAACGCCTGCGGGAAATTACCCAGGTGCCGGCCCGACTTCGGGTCGATCTGCTCGGCGTAGAGCAGCAGCGGGCTGGCGTAGGACAGCACCTTCTCGCACAGGTCCCTGGCCCTGGTGTGCTCGCCGATCTCCGACAGTGCCGAGACCAGCCAGAACGAGCAGATCGTGAACGTGTTCTCCTGGCCGGTGAAGCCGTCATCGGTCGTCTCCGAGCGGTACCGCAGGACCAGCCCGTCCTGGGTGAGCTCGTCGGCGATCGCGAGCACGGTCGCCTTGATCCGGTCATCGGTCGGCGGCAGGAAGCGCAGCAGCGGCATGAGGAGCAGCGAGGCGTCCAGCGACGTGGTGGCGTAATGCTGGCAGAACACACCGCGCTCATCGACGGCGTTCTGGCAGATGTCGGCGTGGATCTCATCGGCCGCCTCCTGCCACTGGGCGGCGATCGCCGGCTCGTCCCTGATCCTGGCCAGCCGGGCGCCCCGGTCGGCCGCCACCCAGCAGAACATCTTCGAGGAGGTGAAATGCTGCGGGTCGCCCCTGACCTCCCAGATGCCGCGGTCCTGGTCCCGCCAGTGCGAGAGCGCCTGCTCGACCTGGAGCTTGGCCATCTGCCAGACCCGCTCATCGAGCCAGTCGCGCGACTTGGTGTGCAGGTACAGCGAGTCGAGGACCGCGCCCCAGACGTCGTTCTGCCGCTGGCTATAGGCGGCGTTGCCGATCCGGACCGGACGGGCGCCCTGGTAGCCGCGCAGGTGGTCGAGATGATGCTCGTCCAGGTTGCGGGAGCCGTCGATGCCGTAGACGATCTGGAGGTCTTCGCGGTCGCGTTCGACCAGGTCGGTGATGAACGCGAAGTAGTCGGCCGCTTCCCACTCGAACCCGAGGGTGAAAAGCCCCCACAGCGCGAACGTCGCGTCCCTGATCCAGCTGTAGCGGTAGTCGAAGTTACGCTCCCCGCCAGGAGCTTCCGGCAGCGAAGTCGTCGCGGCCGCGGCGATCGCGCCGGTCGGGGCGTAGGCCAGGCCCTTGAGGGTCAGGGCGCTCCTGACCAGGAACGTGCGCCAGCGGTGGTCCGGCAGGTTGCCTCTGGCTAGCCAGTGCCGCCAGTGATGGGCGGTCCAGGTCATCCGCGCCTCGGCCTCTTCGCAGGTCGCTGGCGGCGGCTTGTGGCCCCAGGACAGGGCGCAGAACCTGGATTCGCCTTCCCGCAGCAGGGTGCGGGCCCTGGCGCTCGGGCCCTCGCAGCCGATGTTGATGTCCGAGGTCAGGGTCAGCGTCTGGCCGCCGCCGTCAGGCGTGATCGAGACCTGCTTGAAGCCCTGGTCGGTGAAGTTCCAGCGGGCCCGGTCGCGGCCGTAGCCGAAGACCGGCTCGCAGTCCATGATCAGCTGAACCGAGCCGTTAGTGCAGGTCACGGTGCGCAGCAGCAGATGCTCGGAGTCGTAGTCACTCGGCGGGCGCAGGTGCGAGCCGCGCTGCGGGTTCTCGTGCCGCCAGGGGCCCATCACCAGGCAGTCGTGCACGATGACCCAGCCCTCGCCCGAACTCCAGGTGGTCTCGAGCACCATGGTGCCTGGCAGGTAGCGGCGGTCGGCCGGGACCGTGACGTCCGCCGGGCCGAACCTGAACCAGCCCGCGTCCCGGTCAAGCACCGAGCCGAACACGCTCGGTCCGTCCATGCGCGGCAGGCACAGCCACTCAACTGTGCCGCTGGGCGCGATCAGCGCCGTTACCTCGCCGTCAGACAAGAAGCCGTAATCGGCGATGGGCGGGAACGGTGAGAAGTCCATGTGGCCAGCTTCGCCTGCTGTCATTGGCCGTCACCTCCGAGGAGGGTTCTACCCTAATGCCAGACCATCAGGACCAGGATGACCAGCCAGATGAGAGCGACAAGACCGCCCGTCATCGCGATCCGGCCGCGCTCCACGCTGGCCGCGTGCAGGGCGGTGGCGGCGGGCCCGGCGGGTGTGGCGGGCCGGGTGGGTGTGGCGGGCGGCAAGTCTGCGGTGGCAGCGGCTGGTGAGCCGCTGCCACCGTTTGGTCCAGCTTGCTGTGCTCCAGATTGGCTGGCGGTGACATCGTCCTGCGCGAGGGTCGATTCGACCTCGGCTAGGTCGGTCCCGGCTGGAGCCAGAGTTTCCGCAGCGTCCTCAAGTGCCTTGAGCGCCTTGCGCTGATCGCGGGCGATCAACGCGAGCAGCAGCAGTGCCACCAGGAACAGCGTCTCGGCGACGATCACCCACGGCTTGCTCGCCACCGAGGTCATCGAGGCGAGCGCGGCACCGGCTATCAGCACCCCGAGGGTGCCAAGCCCGAAGACGAACGTGATCCGATTCAGGTACCGCAGGATCCTGGTGTCGCGTTGCCTGATGTAACGCGGGGTGGACATGATCGCCAGGGTGACCGGCCCGATCGTGAACGCCACGAAGGCGACATGCAGCCAGAGCACCAGATTTTGCGAGAACGACATGTCCGCGTGCACCGAAGACGCCATGACCCGAAGTCTAGAACCCGATCTTCTTGTTTTTGCAGCGGCTAGTGATAAGGGATTTAGTGCAGGTAGAACGCAGGTCAGGCCTTCTTGTTCTGGATCCAGGCGAAGACCAGCAGACCCAGGCCGATAACGGCAGCGACGCCGCCACGGAACAGGTGGCCACCGTGCTTCACGTGGCTGCCGACGTTCAGGAAACTCGGGGCCGCGCCAACGAACCAGAGGATGCCGACGATCAGGGCAATGGCGCCGACCACGGCGAGGGCGATAACGACGGGCTTCTTGTTGCCAGTGCTGGTGCTGCTGGTGGTGTCCGTCGCCGCGCTTGTTGTGCTCACTTCTCTTCCTTCCTTAGGAATCTCCACTGGGTCCCCTTTCATCCGGCGGATCGTGACAGTCCTCCGCCACCTCAAGCCGGAGGCGACCACGTGCCGCACCGTACTACGGACTGGGCCAGGGCGAGTCTTAGTTCTCCAAAGCGCCCGATATTGGTACCCGAGACGACGGCGCTGTTATCTGCGGGCAGTGCGCCGACTTCGCAAGAAGTCGCTGACCACGTACTCGCCGAGGCTGTCGGGCATGGCCCTGAGCACCCGACCGCCATTTCGCTTTGCTACCTCGTCAACGAACGAGCTGAGCCGTTCGTCATCAGCGAGCATAAAGATATTGAGCGTGGCCTGCCGTCTGGTCATCTTGTCGACCTCGGCCATAGTGAGCTCGATGGTTTCCGGCGACGGCGGCCAATCGAACCAGGAGCGGCCGTCCCTGCGCAGGTGAGCGGTGGGTTCGCCGTCGGTGATGACGAGTACGACCGGGTTGTGTTCTGGCCTGCGGTCGAGGAAGCGGCCCGCCAGGACCAGCGCGTGGTGCAGGTTCGTGCCCTGGACCATGTCCCAGCCGAGGCCGGCCAGGTCGGTCTCGCGCAGCTCCCTGGCGTAGTTGGAGAAGCCGACGACCTGGAGGGCGTCCTGGGGGAACCGGGTCCTTACCAGCGAGTAGAGGGCGAGCGCGGTCTGCTTGGCGGCGCTCCAGGTGCCGCGCAGGGCCATCGAGTAGGACAGGTCGACCAGGAGGCACACAGCGGCGGAGGCGCGGCGTTCGGTCTCGGCGACCTCGAAGTCACTTACCGAGAGCTTGACCGCGCGGCCTTGGCTAGGTCGGCCCTGGCTAGGTCTGCCTTGGCTAGGTCGGCGCTGGAGCAGCGCGTTGCGGACCGTGGCGGCCGTGTCGATCGGCTGCTCGTCGCCGAAGCGCCAGGGCCTGGTCGATCCGGTCAGTTCCCCGGCCTGGCCGACGTCGAGCTGATCGTGATCGCCGTGCCCGCCCTCGGCTAGCTTCGCGAAGACCTTCCGGAGGGCGGTGTCACCCAGCCTGCGCACAGCCTTCGGCGTGAGTTCGAGCTTTCCCTCGTTGTTGAGCAGGTAGCCCTGCCGCTCCAGCTCGCGCTCGATCTGACGGAGCGCCTCCATGTCGTCGACCGCCTGCCGGCCGAGCGCGCGGCGGACCGCCTCTTCGTCGATGTCGTCCAGCATCGCGCCCGGGTAGTCCTGGCGCATCGCCTCTTCGAGGTCGGCGAGGTCGGCGAGCTCGGACAAGGCCGTGGTCGCGTCGCCCAGGCCCAGCGGTTCGCTGCCGGTCATCCGCTCCCGGCCGCCCCGGGCGGTCCAGTCGAGATCGGGCCGGCGGGCTCGCAGCGCGTCGGCGAGCCGCGCCATCTCGGCGGCCAGGCCCGCGTCCTGGAGGGTCTGGGCCATTAGCCCGGCCAGCTCGTTGCGCTGCTCGTCGGTGAGTGAGTTCAGCAGGCGCTGGGCGGCCGCTAGCCTGCGGGCCAGCGAGTCGACCAGCTCTTCGAGGTTCTGCGGAGACTCGGGGAAGAATTCGCCGTACTCCTCCATGAAGTCGTCGAAGTCCTGCTGGGTGTGCTCGCCCCTGGCATCGGCCTCGATCATCGAGGTGAGCGCGGACATCATGTCCTTGATGCGCTGCATGCTCTCGGGGTTTGACTCCGACATCGCGTCCTTGATGCCGCGGAACTGGCTGTCCAGCACCTCGCGCCTGAGCAGGTCCTTGAGTTGCTCGAAGGTCTGCGCGGCGGCCTGGCTGCGCCATTCGTAGTTGGTGAGCTGCCTGATCGCGCTGGCGGTGTCCCTCGGCAGCGCGTCGAGCTCGGCCTCGCGCAGCCGGGCGTCGTCGCTCGGGTCGGGGAACAGCTCGGCCCGCTCCTGTCCGATCGCCGTGTCGAGCAAGGCGCTGGCCTGGTCCAGGATCCCGTCGAGGCGGCCGCTGCGGCGCAGCTCGCGCTGGCGTTCGCGCACCTGGCGCAGGAGATCGTCGAGGCCGCGGCGGCTATCAAGCCCGCGCCTGATCAGGTCCCGCAGGGCGGTCGAGGTGTCTTCGCCGGCTAGGATCGACTCGCCGAGGGCGTCCACGGCGCCGCGCACGTCGTAGGGCGGTTCGAGTGGATCTGGGCCGCCGTCGTACTCGCCGTATCGGTATCGGCCGTAGTTCACGTGATGCCCCTGCCTTCAGGCCTTGCGGCGGCATTGACCTCAGGACCGCGGGGCCAAAGCCGGCGCAAATTTTTCATACCCAAAATTTCTTTGAAGATTTTTTCTTTGAAAGCTTTGCGGGGGTTTTTGACCTAGCTGCGATAAACAGAGCCGCCATCCACCGTGTCCTTTGACAGCCTGCGCATGAGGTAGAGGCCTTCGAGCGCGAACTCCAGCGCCGCCGCGGCCTGGCCGAACGACTCGCCACCGTCGCCGTCGAGGCGCTCCATGATCTTGGCCAGGCCCGGCACCTCGCCGATCCGGCGCAGCAGCTCGCCCGCCGGCACCATGTCGGAGGATTCGACGCTGCCGCCCTCGGCGAACCGGGCGACCAGGCCAGACAGGTCGGCGCTGCCCAGGTGGGCCCGGAACGTGTCGGCGATCGCCCGGCGCATCAGGTGCTCGAGCACCTCGCCTTCCCGGCCTTCCTCGCTGACCTCGAACTCGACCTTGCCGCGCAGCGTGCTGACGATCGCGGGCAGGTCGCAGATCCGGGCGACCGGCTGGTCTTCGCCGGTGATCGCGGCCCGCCGCACCGCCGCGGCCACCACCGCCTCGGCGGCCGCGATCGCGAACCGGGCCGAGACGCCCGAGTGGGCGTCGACAGCGGGGGAGGACCGGACCAGGCGGGTGAATCGTGCGATGACTTCGATCAGGTGGGGCGGGAGCGCGGCGTTCTGGCCGTTGGTGTCGTCCTGGCCGTTGGCGCTCCAGGCGATCTCGGCTTCCTGCCTGATCACGGCCAGTTCGTCGTCCAGGGACAACGGGTAGTGAGTCCGGATCTCGGCGCCGAACCGGTCCTTCAGCGGGGTGATGATCCGGCCCCGGTTCGTGTAGTCCTCCGGGTTCGCGCTGGCCACCAGCACGATGTCGAGCGGCAGGCGCAGCGCGTAGCCTCGCACCGCGATGTCGCGCTCTTCGAGCACGTTCAGCAGCGAGACCTGAATCCGCTCGGCCAGGTCAGGCAGCTCGTTCAGGCAGAACACGCCCCGGTTGGTGCGCGGTACCAGCCCGTAGTGGATCGTCTCAGGGTCGCCGAGCGTGCGGCCTTCGGCGACCTTCACCGGGTCGATGTCACCGATCAGGTCGCCCACGCTGGTGTCGGGCGTGGCCAGCTTCTCGCCGTACCGGTCATCGCGGTGCCGCCAGGTCACCGGCAGTTCGTCGCCGAGTTCGTCGGCCAGCCGCCGGCACCGGACGCACTCCGGCTCGTACGGGTGGTCGTTGATCTCGCAGCCCGTGATCACCGGCGACCACTCGTCCAGCAGCCCGGTGAGCGTGCGGATCAGCCTGGTCTTACCCTGGCCGCGCTCGCCCAGCAAGATCACGTCATGCCCGGCGATCAGCGCGCGCTCCAGGTGCGGGCGCACGGTCTCGTCGAAGCCGAGAATGCCGGGGAACGGGTCTTGCGCGGCGCGCAGTCTGGCGATCAGGTTCTGCCGGATCTCGTCCTTGACACTGGTGAACCGATGCCCGGTCGCGCGGAGTTCGCCAAGCGTGTGAACTGTCGGTGCGGCTGTCGTGACGAGGGCTGATGAGGACTGGCGTTGTGGCTGCACGATTCGACACTATGTGCATTGCGGCGTGGTCCGCATCTTTGGAGGCTCATCATGACTAACCGCGGGCCGATCCTCGCAATCGACATAGGCGGTACGAAACTGGCCGCGGGCGTGGCCGAGCCTGGAGGTCGGCTGATTACCTCGGCGCAGGTGCCGACGCCGCCTGAGGCTGATGGCGAGAACATCTGGCGCGCGCTCGAGTCGCTGCTGGTGCAGGTGCTCAAGGCCAGCAAGATTTACGACCTGGACGAGTTGTCGGGGATCGGCTGCGGCTGCGGCGGACCGATGGAATGGCCGTCCGGCCGGGTGTCGCCGTTGAACATTCCGGGCTGGCGCGGGTTTCCGCTGCGGGAGCGGCTGGCCGAGCGGTTCGGCAAGGGGGGCGACATTCGGCTTGGCGGGAGCGAGAGCGAGAGCGGGGGCGCGGGCGGGGGCGCGGGCGGTTCGGGCGGGGGCGCGG
>DATNFM010000264.1:0-3211 GCA_035606435.1 Streptosporangiaceae bacterium
GAAAAGTATTCATTCCAGAATAAATCGAGTTTGCGGGGCGTGTCGCGGGATTTCTCGCGCGATAGGGCCGGGACCCGTCGGTGACCTGGCTCAGGGGGCCGGCATGGGGCGGCGGCGTCCGGTGCCCGGCTGGCCCGCAGCGGCAGGCTTCATGATCGGGGAGACTTTCCGCCTGGTGGAGGGTTGACCGCGGAAAACCGCGGCAAACACTCCACGACACGGCAACACTCCCCGTAAACAGTATATACCGGACGGAATCTCATGATCGTGGAGACTTGCCACCGCCCGCGCGGCAAACTCTCCCCCATCCGGGGCGCAACCGCCGCATCAACACCACAATCCCGGCAACGCAGCGCCCTACGCTCGGCGCGGTAGTACCCGAGGACGCAGACGCCTGACGGTCGCCGACCGGCCTGGCCTAGCCCGTCAATGCGCTGCGCATAAGTACGATCTAGGTCACGCGGGAGGCTGTCCCTAGGGGGAACAGGTAGATCACGGCTTCGTCGAGGCTGTCGAGCCTGGCCAGCTGGGCGGTGGCGTCGTCAAAGAAGCCGCCGATGGTGACCGTGCCCAGGCCCATGCTGGCGCAGCAAAGGGCGAGGTTCTGGGCCAGGTGACCGGCCTCCAGCATGACGAACCGGTAGCCGCGAACGCCGTAGCCGCCGCGCATCATTCCGAGCGCGCCGGTCAGCAGCAGGACCGCCGGCACGTTCGAGATGTCGATGGGCTGGAGCGAGCGCTGGCCGAACCACGGGGTGCTCCGTTCGAGATCGCGCTTGGCCGGGACAGCCCCGAGGCGCTGCAGGCGCGATCCGATCGGGTCGTAGTGATAGGTGCCGGGCGGGATGCCGTCGACCCGGTAGATCAGCAGTCGCACCGATACCGGGTACCGGCCGCCGGCGCTCGGGTAGGTGCGGCGGTGCAGCCGGTAGAGCTGACCGTCACCTTCCACCTCGATTCGGTCCCTGACTCCGGCGGCCCAGGTCAGCAGCGTTCCCAGTTGTTCGGCCGACAGCGGTCCGCCGAAGGTGCGCTGGCTGGAGGTCCTGGCCTTCAGCGCGGTGCGCAAAGGCTGCGGCAGCATCGAGTCGTCGGTGACCAGGGCGAGCGACCGGGACTCCGGCAGCGGCAGGGCCGAGGACCGGCGGGGGGCGGCGACTTCCGGCAACTGGCCGTTGTCCAGCAAGGTCGGCAGGTACTTGCCGCGCTCGTGGTAGGCGCGCTCGGCCGCTTCTGCCTCGGGGCCGTAGAAGGCCGGGCCGGTCACTCCGGTGCTGGCGCGGATCAGGATCAGCGAGACCAGCCAGCACAGGTACTGCTCTTCGGTGATCGACAGGCCCAGCCGGTTGTGCAGCATGTGCAGCTGGGAGAGCAGGATTCGACGAGGGTCGTCGGTGAGCCGGTCGGCCTCGGCGAGGGCGAGCAGGGCCGCCTCGGTCTTGCTGACCGCTTCGGCCCAGGCCTGGTAGGCCGAGCGGGGCTGCCGGAGGGCGCTCGCGATGCGCTCGGATCGCCTCGGCCACGGGCTGCCGTCGGCGACCAGGTCGCGTTCGGCCAGGGCGCGGACCGCGGCGGCGTCGGTGGCGGGCGCTTCGGCGATGAACTCCCAGGCATAGAAGTAGCCGCGCAGCCAGATCGCGGCCTGAGCCGGCTCGATCTCCAGGGTGTGCACGACGGCCAGCAGCAGGTCGACGGCGCGGGCCAGCAGGCCCGCCCGGGGAGTGCCGTTCAGCACGGTCACCGCGACCTCGCTCGACTGCCGGAACAGCGTCTCGGCCAGGCCGATCGCCTCCTGGCCGCCGTAGCGGTCGACCTCAGGCAGGTACGGCTGCTCGACGACCGTGGCGTCGGCGTGCCAGCCGAATCGTTTGGCCGCCTGCGGGCCGTGACCGGCCTGGGTGTAGAACTCGTCCGCGTCGAACTGCTCGGCGGGCGGCAACGCGGCCAGATGATCGCGGATGCGGCCGGCGGCCTGGTCCACCGTCGCATCGTCGGCGTCAGCCAGCCGCAACCGCAGGTGCGGCCCGCCTTCGGCGTAGCGGATGAAGAACCACGAGCTGGCCTTGCCCTCGGCGATCAGCCCGGTCGCCAGCGGGGCCAGGCAGGACGTGATGACCTGGTCGACCTGGTCGATCGGACGGTGCAGGTAGATGTGCAGCGCGCGCCACATGGTGGCCTCCGTTCGGTTAGACCCGCAGGTCGAGCAGCAGGTCGGTGCACCGGCTCCGGCCGGTCAGCAGGACGTAGCCGACCTGCTGAGCTGGCGGCAGTCCCAGCAGGTCATCGAGCACCGGTTCGTGGAAAGAGCGGATCGGCCGGGCGAAACAATCGTCGGCGGCCAGCGAAAGGCCGATGTCCTGGGCCCGGCCACCGAGTTCGAGCTGGGCGCGGCGGAAGCCGACCTGACCGTGCCGGGCGACGATCGCCGGGTAATCCACGACCAGGAACCAGACCGCGTTGAAGGAGGCCATCGTGACGCTCTGGATAGCCGGGTAACTGATCGCGGCCTGGGTCAGGGCGAGCAATCGGCCCCGGCGCAGCGGAATCAGGTCGTTTCTGTGAGCCTCGTACAGGCCATCGGCCAGGCCGTTCACGCGCTCGGTCGCGACGAGCAGCCTGACACCGATACCGCTGCAGCTGCGCTGGCTCGCCGCCGCGCGGAAGATCGACTCGGCCGGGATCGGGGCCATGGCGGCGGTGAGGCCGAGCCCGCGCGGTGACCGGCCAGAATTACGGCGGAACAGCACGTCCGCGACCGATTGGCTTACCGGTGGTGGCGGCGCTGCCGGCAGTGGCCGCGATACCGGTGGTGCGGAGCGGGCGGCGGGGAGGCGGAGCTGGAAGGCGGGGGTGAAGTCGCCGTCGAGCGGGCCCCTGACCGGACGGGTGCCGATTCGGGCCGATTCGCCGAGCATTCTGGCCAGCATGGCGGCGGTCGCGGCGGCGTGACCGGCCTCCAGCATGGCCATTGGGAGGCGGAGGCTGCCGTAGCCGGCCGGAAGCTGACCTGGTCGGCAGGCGCAGACCAGCGTGGCCGGGCCAGTCAGGTCAGGCGCACCCTGTCCGGTCAGCCTGACCAGGGCGTGCGCGGCCGGGTCGAAGCCGAACCAGCTGCCCGCGTTGAGCACGAACGCGGCGGTCGGGTACAGGCAGCGCGGCGAGGGGTAGGCCCGGTGATCGTTGTACCGGTGACCGGGTTCGCGCCGCTGCA
>DATNFM010000265.1:0-7197 GCA_035606435.1 Streptosporangiaceae bacterium
CACGAACTCCAGGTCCGCCGAAGCAAGGCGCAATTCGTCGATCCGATCAAGGTGATAAAGCTCCTGGGTGGTCCGGGCGCCCAAGAAGAGCCAGGCGGCTCGCTGATCTCCCCGCTCGGCCAGATCGGTCAGCATAGACAAAGATTCTGTCTACTCGGTAAGGGCTTTATAACCTTTTTCAAGGAGAAAGCATGGCGGTGGTTTGGTCCTCGGCAGGAAGGCGAGTCACCCGATCAAGCCTGCAGGGACATCCAGGTCGTGCCGCACGCGTTCTGCCTGGTGGGCGGCGCTGGAGGAAGCGGCTAAGGCGGACGCGTTCTTCGAGGCCAGCCTCGGCTTCATCGTTACCGGCACCAAGCCTTAGCCGAGGCCACAGACGCCTTGACCATGACACCGTGTCAGGGTGTCGGGTAGGAGGCGTCATGTTTACGATCGGAGATTTCGCCAGGCACGGCCGGGTATCGGTCCGGATGTTGCGCCACTACGACGCGACCGGGCTGCTCCGGCCGGCCAGGGTCGACCCGGCCAGCGGTTACCGCTTCTACACGGCCAGCCAACTCGCGCGGCTCAACCGGATCGTGGCGCTGAAAGACCTCGGTTTCACCTTGGAGCAAGTGGGCGCCATGGTCGAGGAGAAGGTCAGCGTCGAAGAGCTGCACGGGATGCTGCGGCTGCGGCGAGCACAGCTGCAGTCGCAGATCGCCGCCGATAGCGCCAGGCTGGTCCAGGTCGAGGCGAGGCTCCGGATCATCGAGATGGAGGGCGCCATGCCAGCACAGGACGTTCAGGTCAAGAAGATCCCAGCGGTGCGGGTCGCGGAGCTCAACGCGGTCGCGGCCAGCCTCGAACCCGACTCGATCACGCCCGTCATTCGGCCGCTCTACGCCGAGCTGGGACCTCGGCTCGGCCAGGCCGGGCTGACCCCGGTTGGCCCGGGGATCGCCTACTACTCCGACCTGCCCGACGGCGACGGCGTCGTCGTTCACGCCACGTGCCCGGTCAACGCCGACGCCGACGCCGGGAACAGCCACGGCTTCGAGATCGTCGACCTGCCCGAGATCGAGCAGGCCGCGACGATCGTGCACCACGGCTCGATGGACAACGTCCTGGCCACGATCCAGGTCCTGGCCCGCTGGATCGACGAGAACGGCTACCGGTCCGCCGGCTACCCGCGCGACCTCTACCTGGAGTGCCCGGAAGACGCGGACAAGTGGGTCACCGAGCTGCAGGAGCCGATTACTCCCGCAACTGCAGCCGATTAGCTAGCAACTGCAGCCGATTAGCTAGCAAGCTGCAGCCGATTAGCTAACACCTGCAGCCGATGGCGTTCGGGCGGCCGTCACAGCCGCCCGAACGCCAGTACGACGCCCTCGAAGTGCCCGGACGTGAACTGGTCTCCCACGGCTAGCATCGCGTTGGTATGCGGCACATGCGCGAAGGCGCCGATGGCCAGATCCAGCCGGGCCGGCAGCGGGACCTGCACCCAGCGCCCGCCGACGCGATGCACTAGATAGCGCTCCGGCACGTTCGCAAGGTAGTTCACCGACCACCAGCCGCCGTGACCGTCGGAGACGGCGGTCGGCAGGTAGTAGCCGGCGCTGCCGGGCTTGACCCGGCCCCACTTATGGCCGTCCCAGTGCACCACGACGACGCTCTCGGCCGGCCGCCTGAATACGTCAGCCAGGACCCAGACGTTGCTACCGGACAAGGCATTGACGGCTTGCAGCCCCACCTGAGTGGTCTTCGTCAACTTGGGCAGCACCGAGGTGATCGAGCCGGCCGGGCGCCACGAGTGGCCGTTCCAGCGCTCGATGACGGGGGCACCGGTGCGGGTGTTAGTGGCGGTGGCCCAGATATCGCTGGGCCCAACCACGCTGCCGTTGATCAGCACGATCTTGCCGGTGTTCAGCTCTGTCCAGCGGGAGCCGGCCAAATGCCAGGTGCCGATCGCTGGCCCGATCCGAGCCCCACCGCCGAAGACCCACACATTGCCGGGCCCGATCACATTGCAGCCGCTCACATTGTTGCCGGGGAAATCTCGAACAAAGGTCCAGCGCCCGTTGAGCAGCCGCAGGGCCGAAACCGTACCAGGCAGATTGCCTTCGACGCCGTTGGCACCGGAGAACGCCCAGACGTTGCCGGGCGAACTGGCACCCGCGCAGGTCATTCCGCTGTCGTGAACGCTGCTCGGCAGCTTGACGGTGGACCAGCGACGGCCGTTCCAATGTCGCGCGACGGCGAAGATCGGGCTCTGCGGCCCGTGCGTCTAGATACGGCCAGCTTTACAGCCGCCGAAGGCGAGCACCACGCCTGGCACCGGAAGCGGGATGAACTGACCCGCCGAGGGCCAGAAGATGGGGCGGGTGCCCCATGTGCGGGTGACTGGCCTCAGGCGATGCTCTAGCCAGAAGGACGACTAGCCAGAAGGACGACTAGCCAGAAGGACGACTAGAGAGAGGAACGAGCCAGAATGGCCGGCAAAGCGGTGATTAGCCTGACGACGGGCTTGGAAGACTCGGAGAAGGTGACGGTGGCCTTCCTGGTCGCCGTGGGCGCGGCCGAGCAGGGGCGGCCAACGCTGATGTTCTGCACGAAAGAAGCGGTCCGGCTCGCGCTCGACGGCTTCGCGCAAGGGGTGGCGTGCGACGGCTGCCCGTCGTTGCCAGACTTGCTGAAGCGGTACGAAGCGGCCGGCGGGCAGTACCTCATCTGCCCGATCTGCTTCAACGCACGGCGGTTGAACGAGTCCGACCTGATCACCGGCGCGAAGCTCGGTGGCACGATACCGATGTGGGAGTGGATCGGCGATGAGCCAGCAACTACGTTCAGCTACTGAGGCCGGGATCGACGGGCTTGCGGGCACGGCGCAGCCGGTGGGTGAAGAGTTCGTGCGGGCACTGGCCGGCAAGGACGGCGCTGCCCTTCGCGCCGTCCTTGCCGACCCGATCGATTTCGCGGCACTGACCCCTGGTCGTCATTGGACCGCCTCGTCGAGCGATGAGGTGATCGTCGAGATCATGCTGGGCAGGTGGTTCGACGCCCGCAGCGAGATCCTCGGGATCGAGGCGCTGGGCGGCGGGGTGTTGCCGGGCCGTGAGCATGTCAGCTATCGGCTGCGAGTACGCCGCAGCGACGGGGACTACCTGGTCGAGCAGCAGGCTTACTACAACACCGACGGGGGCCGGATTAGCTGGCTGCGAGTGCTCTGCTCTGGCTACAACAAAACGAACCCCCGCTAATTTTTCTCCTCGTCAATCAGTCCATGGCTCGCGGCGTACAAGCTCGCGAGCGCACGGTTCGCGGTGCCGGTCTTCGCGTAAATGTGCTCCACGTGGTGGCTGGCCGTCTTCGGCGAGATGACCAGGCGCTCGGCGATCTCGCGGTTCGACAGTCCGCGCGCCAGCAGCCTCAGGACCTCGACCTCGCGGGTGGTCAGGCCGTCGGACCTGGCCTGCCTGCGGGTGCTGCGGTGACCGGCGGCGGCCAGGACGGCGGCCACAGCATCGGCGTCCAGTCTTCCGGCCTTGGCCTGCGCCCGCAGCTCGGCGGCCGCCTCATCGGCTCCGGCGGCCGGACGGTGCGGGCGCGGCTCGGTCCGCGAGCGGTAGAAGTCGGCGGCGCCGAGCAGCCGGCCTTCCGGACTGATCCCGGCGCCGGATAGTCCGCGCGGGTAGCCGGAGCCGTCCAGACGCTCATGGTGCTGGACGGCGATGGCGGCGAGCGGGGCCAGCGCGGGTGAGAACGCCAGCATGCGCTCGGTCAGGTACGGGTGCAGGCGGATGCGCTCGATCTCGGAGTGGCTCAGGGGGCCGGACTTGTCCCAGATGGTATTCGGCACGCCGAGGCGACCGAGGTCGTGGACCAGGCCGGCCAGCCGCACCTGCCGGGTGGCCTGGGCGCTGAGGCCGAAGTTCTTGGCGGCCTGGCCGGCGAGGTCGGCGACGCCTCTGGAGTGCCCGATCGTGTACGGGGATTTCACGTCGGTGAAGTCGGCGATGGCCTCCAGGACCGAGTCCAATTCGGCGTCGCCGAGCCTGATGCCGTTGGCCGGCTCGGCGGTCAGCACGGCGTTCCACGAGCTGGCTTCGTCTAGGTCCGCGCAGATGTATGGCGCCCGTTGCACGAAGAGGTCCACGATCGCCGGGTCGAACTGGGTGCCTCGCCGCTGCTTGGCGACCTTAACGGCGGCCTCGACTCCGCCCGCGCGGTGGAAGACAACGACCACGTCGGCGAGGCTGACCAGGCGAGCGGTGAGCAGGATCTGGTCTTGCTTGAGTCCCTTCGGTACTCCCTTGCCGTCCCAGCGCTCGAAGGTCTGCTCCACGGTGTCGCGGACGAGCTGAGCCAGGCCGAGCTGGGCCGCGAGGTTGTCGGCGGCGGTCCAGTGGTTGTCCAGCATCGCCTCGGCGGCCTTGCGGCCCTCGCCGAAAAACGCGACGCCTAGCTTGGCTCGCTCTTGGAGCGGTCGACCTGTGCCTAGGTGACGGAGCATGAACAGCGGCCTGGACCCGGGGAACGCGAAGTCGGTGTGGCGGAAGTCGGTCTTCAGCGCGGTGTCGTCACCGAACCATTTAGCCTGCTCATAGGCGTCGACGTGGCAGCCGACCCAGGCGACCAGCGCTGCGTAGTAGACGACCTCCTGGCCGGCCTCGTCGAGGCCCATCCGATCGGCCAGGCGCAAGGCGATCAGGCACTGGCGAAGCACGTGCTCCATCGGCTGGCCGAGGCCCAAGTCGGTGGCCAGCGACAGGACGGCGAGCAGTTCGGCCAGGGTGACCCGTGGGGTGACGCGGGGACGGGCCTGGGCCGGTTCTGCCATGAGAATGAATATAAGCAGTCTGAGCTTGATTTCTTAGTGCTTAGTGCTTCGTGCTCCTAGGCGATGCCGGCCAGGCGGAGCAGGGCTGTCGTCGCGGCGGCGGCGATGATCACGATCGGAAACGGGACCCGGCGGGCGGCCAGGACGGCCCCGACGAGGACTCCGGCCGGCCTGGCCCATCCGGCGAAGCCGTGGCCCTGGGTCAGGGCACTCGTCGCGGCCAGGGCGGTCAGGAGCACGGCGGCGGCTACGGTCAGCGCTTCTTGCAGGCGGTCGGGGAGGTGAAGCCGGTTGCTGGTCAAGGGGCCGGCGATGCGGAAGGCGTAGGTTCCGGCGGCCAGGACGGCGATGGCGAGGAACGGCATCAGCGGACCTCCGTGACGTGGACTCGCTCGGCCGGAGCCGGGGCTTGGACTGGTTTTGGGGTTCGCGGGCGGATCACCAGGATCAGGCTGGCCAGGGACAGTAGGACTGGAAGGCCGGCTGGCAGGACCGGGGTGAGGGCGACCGCGAGGGCGGCGCCGACCAGGGCGGCGTTGCGGGTGCTGCGGTCCTTCAGTGAGGGCAGGACCAGGGCCAGGACCACGGCTGGAAAGGCGGCGTCGAGGCCGAAGCTGTCTGGGTTGGGCATCGCCTTGCCTGCGAGGACGCCGAGGGCGACGGCCGCGTTCCAGCACAGGAACAGTCCGATGCCGCTGACCCAGAAGGCGGCACGACGCTTCCTGGGGTCGGTCTGGCGCATCGTGAAGGCCACGGTCTCGTCGGTGATCACGTGCGCACCTAGGAGTCGGGTCCACCATTGGGCTGGCTGTTGGGCTGGGTGTTGGGCTGGGTGTTGGGCTGGGTCTTGGGCTGGCCGGGATGGTTGGCCTTGCTTGCTGCTCTGGTGGCTCTGGTGGCTCTTGTGGCTCTTGTGGCTTTGGGTGGCGATGGCGTCGGAGACCGTGAAGCCGTAGGGCAGGAGGCGGGCGTTCAGTACCAGTCCGGCGATGACCGCCGCGACCGGACTGCCGCCGGCGATCATCACCGCGGCCGCGGCGAACTGCGCGCCGCCGGCGAAGACCAGCAGGGACATGACGACCGGCACCCACGCGGGCAGCCCACCGGAGACCGTGATCGCGCCGAAGGAGGCTCCGACGATCGCGTCGGCCAGGCAGACCAGCGAGATGGCACGGAGAGTTTCCCGGTCGAGTGTTCGCCAGATCGAACGCATGGACAATATGATGAACAGACTGGCGCGCGTTCGTCAAGGCGAACATTCGGACTTCTGGAGCGAACACCTATGGTTGATGGCCTTGGGGCTGGTGGCGTTGCAGCCGGCGATGCGGCCGGCGCTGGCGGTGCGGTCGGGGCTGCGGGTGGGGCTGGGGCGCCCGCCTCGGCGCTGGTCACACAGATCGCCGCTGCGCTGCGGCGGGAACGCAGCCGGGCCGGCATCTCGCTCACCGAGCTAGCCCGGCGGGCCGGGATCGCCAAGTCGACGCTGTCCCAGCTCGAGTCCGGTGCCGGGAACCCCAGCGTAGAGACCTTGTGGGCGCTCGGGAACGCGCTGGGCGTGCCGTTCAGCCGGCTGGTCGATACTCCCCGGGCGGCCGTGCGTGTGATCCGCTCCGGCGAAGGGCCCGCCACCTACTCCGAGCGCTCTTACTACGCAGCCACCCTGCTGGCGTCGTGCCCGCCCAACGCCCGCCGGGACATCTACCTGATCCAGGCCCAGCCCGGCGAGCCGCGCCGGTCCGAGCCCCACCTGCCGGGCACGTCCGAGCACGTCGTGCTGGGCACCGGGCGAGCGCTGGTTGGTCCAGCCGATGACCCGGTCGAGCTTGGGCAGGGCGACTACATCGCCTACCCAGGCGACGAACTGCACATCTTCAAAGCCCTAGACCCCGGAACCACCGCCATCATGATCATGGAGCACGTCTAGATCGCACCCCACCGGCCAGCAGCAGCCCAGGCAACCACCGGCCGCCCAGCTGCAAGCAGCGGCCCAGGCGGCCAGCGGCAGCGCGGCGGCCAGCGCCCCAATTCGCCCTCGGCCTCCCAGGCCACCCACCACCTGCGCTCACTTTTCACGGATCACGACGACTTGCCACGGATTTCTGCGTCTTACCACGGACCGCGACGACTTCCCACGGATTTTTCACTCGCAAAAGCCGCGTATCGGGCAAAATTTATCCAGAATCCGTGGCAAGGCGCCGCGATCCGTGGCAAGGCGTCGCGATCCGTGGCGAGGCGTCGCCAGCGCTCCCCTGCGGGCATTTAGCCCGGATTGGTGCCCGCATAGCCCGGCTGCGGCGCACTTAGCCCGGGTTGCGGCGCACTTAGCCCCGACTGCGGCGCACTTAGCCCGGGTTGCGGCGCACTTAGCCCAAGCTAGG
>DATNFM010000266.1:0-65470 GCA_035606435.1 Streptosporangiaceae bacterium
ATCAGCGGCGGGCGGCGAGTCACCGTGCCCGGGAAGGTCAATCGCCAGGCACCGGAACCGCTGCCCGAACGACCCGTCGAGCACCGCCTGCCAGGTGCCCGAGGAGGCCGAGTTCCCGTGCACGAACACGACCGGCCGACCCTGGCCCGCGCTCGCCGCATAGCTGATCTGATGGCCACCCACACTGACCGTCTCGCTGCCCAAAGCTGATCCTCTCGCCCGTTGCTCTCGTAAAGGCAAATTCTGCCCTTTGGAAGAACGCATCGCACGGGGTTGGGTTCACGCACCAGACCGGGTCCCTCGCGACCACATCAAGGGGACCCGGCAACCGGCCGGTCGCGGCTACCGCCTGGTCGTGCCCTGGGCGACGCCGGTCGAGCTGTTGCGGTTTCTCAGTCAGCCACCCGCGCAGCTTAACGATGCTGGCGCGCCGGGCCTAGCCCAGCCAGGCGGCACTGGGGCCTGGTGAGCTCCGCCACCTTGCCGCTGCTGGCGAACGCGTGCCGACAGGTCGCGCGAGCGGCACCGCCGCACTGGTGAAGCAGCGCCCCGCCGGTGGTGCTCGGCAGCGTGACGGTGATGCAGCCGTCCTTCGAGGCGCCGTAACTGCCGGGCCGGACCGCCGCCCAGATGCCAACCCCGGCGAGCACGACGATCAGCGCCGCGACGACGATCAGGATGCGGCGCTTGTCGCGGCCGGTGACGGGTTCAGCCGACGGCTGAGCAGCGAAGGGCATTACGCGAAGTATATGAACGCGGCCCACCGCAACGCCGGCTCACCGTCGGCGAAGAGTTCTCGTTGCGCGAAGACTTAACCGACGGTGCGCTCAGAGGATTGTCGCAACACCTGACCTGTTAGGGGCTGGTGTTGATGGGCGCGGGGAGGGTCACGGTGACGCGGAGGCCGTGCGGGGTTGCGGGCTCGGCTTGGGCGGTGCCTTCGTGGGCGGCGACGATGGCTGCGACTATCGCCAGGCCCAGTCCGGCCCCCGGACGGGGCGACGGGGCGGCCCGGTAGAACCGGTCGAAGATCCGCGGCAGCTGGTCATCGGGAACGCCAGGGCCGTCGTCGGTGACATCCACGGTGACCGATCCGTTGACGCGTGCCGCCGTGATCGTGGCGGTGGTGCCGTCCGGCGTGTGCGTGCGCACATTACTGAGCAGGTTGCTGATGGCCCGCCGCAGTAGTTCCTCATCGCCGGTCGCCTCCAGCCCGTCGTCGATGACGGCCGTCCAGGTCCGGTTCGAGTCGGTGACCTTGGCTTGCTCAACGCACTGGGTGACCAGTTCCGTGACGTCGACCGGCTCGGTGTCCTGGCCCGGATGCTGGTCAAGCCGGGCCAGCCGCAGCATGTCATCGACTAGCACGCTCATCCGCTGCGACTCGAGCACGATCCGCCGCATCGCCTCATCGACCTGGGCCCGTTCAGTCAGAACCCCTTGCGTGTACAACTCGGCGTTCGCGCGCAACGACGCCAGCGGCGTCCGCAGTTCGTGACTGGCATCGGCGAAGAACCGCCTCGTCAGTTCCTGGCTGGCCTCGCGCTCGCGCACCGAGGACTCGATCCTGGCCAGCATGCCGTTGAGCGCCGCCCCGAGCCGGCCCACCTCGGTCCCGGCCGCGTGTCCGTGGACCCGTTCCGTCAAGTCGCCGGCGGTGATCCGGTCGGCCTGCGACGCCATCGACTCGATCGGCCGCAGGCCCCGCCGCATGACCAGCGCTCCCCCAGTGCCGACGGCCAGGAAGGCGCAGGTCGAGCCGATGATCAAGATAAGCTCCAGCCGGTCCAGGGTCTTGTGTATCCCGGTCAGGCTGGTGGTGACGAGCAGGGTGCCGTGGCCGACCCGGGTCGCGGCCAACCTGAGCTGATCGTGTCCGTTGGCGCTTATGACAGTCTCCGGATACCGGTCCAGAGCCAGCCTGCGCGAGAACACCGGTTGCAGGTCCTCGTTGCCTCCCACGACCGCCCTCGGCTTGCCACCCTGGAAATAGGTGACGAAGTACTGTTCGAGCAGCCGGCCCCGGATGAAGAGGCGCGGCCCGTGGAGCGGGACCTGCCGCCTGTCGACGCTCGACACCTTCTCGGTGTGCGGTTTGTGCTTGCCCGGCTGCGAGCCCGGGCCCACCGCGGTGAACTGGAACGGCTTGTACAAGGAGAGCACGTTCGCGAGCTGGGTATCGGTCTGGGCGTACAGGTACCGGCGCAGCTCGGTAACTGCCGCGAAGTCGAACGCGCCGAGCGCGGCGACGGTGATCAGCAGCACTCCGGCCAGCACCCGGATCCGCAGCGACGGCCGGCCGGTCAGCCTAGCGGGCATCGGAGCCGCCCCCGCGAGGCAGCGCGGACTCCGGACAGTCGCCCGGAGTCCGCGCTGCCTGTGTTTGCCCGCTCTGGCGCAGGCTGTAGCCGACTCCGCGCTGGGTGTGGATCACGTCCGGCCCGTGCGCCGCCAGCTTGCGCCGCAGATACGCCACGTAGGTCGCGACCACCGTGGATGACCCGCCGAAGTCGTAGTCCCACACGTGATCGAGTAGCTCGGCCCTGGTCAGTACCCGACCCGGGTGCAGCATGAGGAACCGCAGAAGCCGGAACTCGGTCGGCGACAGCTCGATCGCCGCGCCCGCGCGCCTGACCTCGTAACTGTCGGTGTCCAGCTCGATGTCGGCGAATTCCAGCACGCTCGGCGCGCCGGTAGCGGGCCGCGTCCGCCGCAGCACCGAGCGCACCCGCGCGGCCAGCTCCTCCAGCCCGAACGGCTTGGTCATGTAGTCGTCGCCGCCGAGCGTCAGCCCGGTCACCTTGTCGGACTGGGTATCTCGCGCGGTCAGGAAGATCACCGGCACGTGATTGCCTTCGCCCCGCAGCCGCCGGACAATCTCGAAGCCGTCGGTGTCGGGCAGCATCACGTCAAGAACTATCAGGTCGAACGCATGGTCCCGGGCCAGGCGCAGTGCCCCGAGGCCGGTCTCGGCGGTCGCGACCTCGAACCCCAGGAACCGCAGCGACGCGGCGACCGCGTCCCGCAGGAACGGCTCGTCGTCCACGACCAGCAGCTCTCCGTGATCCCTGGACTGCTCCCTGACCGGATCGCGCACCGCATTGCTCCTAATCGCGGGGGTTGAAGAGGGTCGTCCTCCTTGGCCAGCACCGTGTCCACGGCATCTGATCACCTCATCCTGCGGCGACTGCGTGAGCTCTATGCGAGTTTCGTGTGAGGCAGGCTACCCCCGGCGGGCTCAAGGCTGTCATCAGGCAGAACGCCGGCACACCAGCTTCGTCGGCATCAGCACGTGCTGCGGCTCGGAGTGCAGCCCGGCGATCAGCCCGTTGAGTATCCGCACGGCTTCGGCGGCCGACTGCTCGAACGGCTGACGGATCGTGGTCAGCGGCGGATCGGCGGACGTGGCGGAGGCGGAGTCGTCGAACCCGACCACGGCGACGTCGGCGGGGATCTCCCGGCCGGCTTCCAGCAGCACCGCCATGGCCTCGACGGCCATGAGGTCGGAGGCGACGAACAGCCCGTCCAGTTCCGGATGGCGGTCAAGCAACTGCCGCGCGGCCAGCCGTCCGGAGGCCGGTGACCAGTCCCCCGAGGTCACCAGCGTCGACGGCGACTCCGGCCCGACCGCCCGACGATAGCCTTCTAGCCGGCGCCGGCCGCTACTGGTGTTGAGCGGTCCGGTGACCGTGCCGATCCGGCCGCGCCCCTTGCCGATCAGGTAGTTCACGGCCTCGAACGCCGCCGCTTCCTCGTCGATCGCCACCCAGGACAGCTCGGCCTCGTATCCGAGCGGCTGGCCCTGCACGACCAGCGGCAGCCCGCTCCTGGCCACCCGGTGCAGCAGCGCCTCGCCCTCGTGCGGCAGCGCGAACAGCGCACCGTCGACGTGCCCGGCGGTCAGGTAGTCGCCGAGGAACGTCTCCTCACCGTAGTCCTGGGCGGTCGTGATCAGCAGGTGCTGGCCGCGGCTGCGCAACTCCTGAGAGAACGCCCTGACCAGCACGCCGAAGTTCGGGTCGCCGAACAGGTGCTCGTGCTCTTCTGAGATGACGAACGCGATCGAGCCGGTGCGCCCAGAGGCGAGATTGCGGGCGGCCTGGTTGACCGAGTAGCCGAGCGTGCCGACCGCCCGGTTGACCTTGGAGATCGCTTCCGGCCGGACGTGCAGCCCGCCGTTGAGCACCCGCGAGACGGTGCTGCGAGAAACGCCGGCCGCCCGCGCGACATCTTCGATGGTGGGGCGCCTCGAAGCCTGGCGCCGCGGCTCGCTGTTCAACGCGATGAGTATGCCCTGACCTGCAGTGAATGTCGAATGCGGCTGCGATGCTGAAGACTCATATAAGACGAACTAGTCGACTAGCAAGTACTTCTAAAGAGAGTTGACCTTTGCTACGCTTCGCGCATTGGGAGCGCTCCCATGATACCGGACGGAGTATCGGAGGAACTATGAAATCCGACGTACTGGTGAGATTGGCAGCCGTGGGCAGCGCCGTGGCGCTATGCGGCGCGCTGACCGCTTGCTCGGGTGGTTCATCGAGCGGACCAAGCGCGTCCGGCAAGGTGACCCTTAGCTGGTGGAGCTGGACGACCAACCCGAAGGTCGTGATCGCGAACTTCGAGAAGTCGCACCCCAACATCAAGATCACCGCGCCACCGGACTACGGCTCCGGCGGCACGTTCTACGCCAAGCTCACGACGGCGCTGGGCGGCGGCTCCGGCCCGTGCGTGACCCAGGTCGAACTGGACCACCTGCCGACGTTCCTGGCCCAGAAGGACCTGGTGCCGATCACGCAGTACGTCTCGTCGTTCAAGAGCCAGTTCCCGTCCTGGGTGTGGAACGAGGTCACCCAGAACGGCCAGGTCTACGCCGTACCCGAGGACATCGGCCCGATGTCGCTGATGTACCAGCCGTCGGTGCTCGCCAAGTATCACCTGCCGGTGCCGGCAACCTGGGCTCAGTTCGAATCCGACGCGGTCGCCCTGCACAAGAAGGACCCGTCCCAGTACCTCACCTACTTCGCCCCGAACGACGCGGACGTGCAGGAGGCGCTGTGGTGGCAGGCGGGCGCGTTCCCCTACCAGGTGCAGTCCGACGGCAGCTGGAAGGTCGACGTGGACGGCCCGGCCGAGCAGAAGGTCATGCAGTTCTGGGGCAAGCTCGTGCAAGAAGGCGCGGTCGCGGTTGACCAGGACTTCCAGGCCGCCTGGGGCCACCACATCGGCACCGACAAGTACGTGGCGATGGTCGGCGCGGGCTGGTCACCGACCTACATGGTCGACGCCTACCTGCCGAAGGGCTCGACGCAGCAGTGGGCGATCACCCAGATGCCGCAGTGGACCTCAGGCGGGCACGCCTCGGCGAACTGGGGCGGCTCGACCAACGCGGTGACCAAGGACTGCCCGTCCGCTGACGTGAAGGACGCGGCGACGTTCGCGGCTTACATCAACACCTCCAAGAGCGGCCTGGCCGTCGACGAGAAGCCGGCCACGCCGTCCGGCGGCGGGCGCGGCCTGTTCCCGGCCGCTCTCGACCGGGCCAGCCTTCCCGAGTTCTCCGCTCCGGTCCCGCACTTCTCTGGCAACGTCAACGCGCAGTTCTCCGCCTACGCCGCTAACGTGCCGGTGAACTTCGAGTGGAGCCCGTGGGACACCGAGCTCGGGACGTTCCTCACCAACGAGATGGGCAAGGCGGCCGCCGGCAAGGAGCCGTGGTCGCAGGTGCTGGTGAACACCGAGTCGCAATTGCTCAGCTACGCCAAGTCGGCCGGGTACACGGTCTCCAAGTGACACCGACCCTGGCCAGTCCCGTGACAGCCGGTCGCCGCCGCCCCGGTACTCGTAGGGGGACGACCCCCTCTGACCCCCGCAATGCGGCGGCCGGCCCCGGGCCGACGAGGTCCAGCAGTATCCGGCCCGAACGGGCCGGGCTCGCGATGAGCGGCCCGTTCCTGGTCTTGTACGGGCTGTTCTTCCTGGCGCCGTTCGTCTACTCGATCGTGCTGAGCCTGCGCAATCCGCAGACCAACGCGTTCGCCGGCCTGTTCAACTACCGCAACGTCGTCGGCAACGGCGAGTTCTGGAGCGCCATCGTCCGGATGGCCTACTTCGGCGTCATCCAGGTCACCGTGATGATCGCGCTCGCGATCGGGCTCGCGCTGCTGCTGGACAGCCCGTTCATCAAGGGCAAGAAGGTGTTCGCGCTCGCGTACTTCTTCCCTTACGCCGTCCCTGGCGTGATCGCCGCGGTGATGTGGGGGTTCCTGCTCCAGCCGGACCTGGACAACGCGCTGAAGGTGCCGCACGCGCTCGGGCTGACCTCGGGCGCGGCGCTCAATCCGCTCAGCTACCGGTTCGTGATCTACGCGATGATGCTGATCGTCACCTGGGAGTGGGCCGGCTACAACATGACGATCCTGCTCACCAGCCTGACCAGCGTGCCGCGCGAGGTGCTTGAGTCGGGAAGGATCGACGGGGCCTCTGAGCTGGCCCTGGCCTGGCGGATCAAGCTGCCGATGATCCGGCGTACGGTCGCGTTCATCACGGTGATCTCGATCATCGGCACGCTGCAGCTGTTCAACGAGCCGGTGATCCTGAACGACATCGCCAGCATCGGCAGTTCCTACAGCCCGAACCAGCTGATCTACAACACCGCGTTCTCATTCGGCAACGAGCAGCTGGCTGCGGCCCAGTCGATCGTGCTCGCGCTGATCACCGTGCTGGCGACGGCGTCGTTCTACGGGATCATGCGCCGGAGGTTCGACCCGCTCGGCCTGACCAGGAAAGGCCGCCGATGAGCATCGCCCTGCGCGCCGGGATTCGCGACCCGAACTCCGCTGGCCGCCGGGCCCGGCGCACCCACCGGACCAAGACCACGGTCGCGACCGGCCTCGCCGCCGTCGCCGCCGTATACGTGCTGGCTCCGATCTACTGGCTGATCGTCGCCTCCTCCAAGAGCACCGGCCAGCTCTTCTCGTCATCAACCTTCCTCCCGGCCGGCCATCTCTCCTGGGTAGAAAACTTCCGCATGCTTTTCTCCGTAGATGGGGGTTACTTCAAATACTGGATCGCCAATTCGATCCTGTATGCCGTGGTCACGGCCGCCCTGGCGACGGCGGTGTCCACCTTGTGCGGCTACGCGCTGGCCAAGTACCGCTTCCGGGGCAGACGCCTGGTGCTCGCCCTGGTGCTGGGGTCGCTGCTGGTGCCGTCGACCGCGCTCGTCGTGCCGTTGTTCCTCCTTGAGCACGACAGCGGGCTGATCAACAGCTACCAGGGCGTGATCTTGCCGCTGCTGGTCTATCCGTTCGGCGTCTACCTGATGTCGCTCTTCGTCGCCGACGCGGTGCCTGACACGCTGGTCGACGCGGCCCGGGTGGACGGCGCCGGGGAGTTCACGGCGTTCTGGAAGGTGAGCCGGCCGCTGCTGATGCCCGGCATGGTGACGCTGTTCCTGCTGTCGTTCATCGGCACCTGGAACAACTACTTCCTGCCGCTGGTGCTGCTCGGCACGAGCACCAGGTTTCCGATCACGGTGGGCCTGTCGGCCTGGGCGAGCGACCTCAACCAAGCCGGGGCCGGCCAGCCGCTCTATCCCGAGGTGATCTTGGGCTCGCTGGTGTCGGTGCTGCCCATGCTGATCTTGTTCCCGTTCCTGCAGAAGTACATCGCGCGCGGGCTCACGTTCGGCGCGATCGTCGGCGAGTGAGACGAGGTGTCATGATCAGCAAACACCCGGCGCAAAATGTGTACTACGGCGGCGATTACAACCCCGAGCAGTGGCCGGCCGAGGTCTGGCCAGAAGACGTGCGGCTGATGGGCGAAGCCGGTGTCAACCTGGTGACCGTCGGCATATTCTCCTGGGCGCACCTCGAGCCGACCGAGGGCAATTTCGAGTTCGACTGGCTCCGTCGGGTACTCGACCTGATGGGTGAGGCCGGAATCGGCGTGGACCTGGCCACTCCGACCGCTGCCCCGCCACCGTGGCTAACCACCCGTTACCCGGATGTGCTGCCGGTCGACGCCCGCGGTGCCCGGTACAGCCACGGCAGTCGCCAGCACTTCTGCGTCTGCAACCCGGCCTACCGGCGGCTGGCGCTGCGCATCGTCGGGCAGGTCGCCGACCGGCTCGGCGGGCACGAAGCGGTCCGGATGTGGCACGCGCACAACGAGTACGCCTGCCACGTGCCGTACTGCTACTGCGAGCACCACGCGGCCGCGTTCCGCGCCTGGCTTGAGCGGCGTTACGGATCGGTGGATGCGCTGAACGAGGCCTGGGGATCGGCGTTCTGGAGCCAGCGGTACAGCGACTTCGCCGAGGTCACTCCGCCTCGGATGACCGCCACATTCGCCAACCCGGGCCAGGAGCTGGACTACAAGAGGTTCTCCAGCGAGGCCTTCGGAGAAGAGCTGCTCGAGGAAAAGCGGGTGCTCAAGGAGGCCAGGCCGGACGTGCCGCTGACCACCAACTTCATGGGCTTCCTGAAGGCGCTGGACTATTTCGCCTGGGGACCGCAGCTCGACGTCGTGTCCACCGACAACTACCCGGACCCGTCCGACCCGAATGCCACGGTCAACTCGGCCATGCACTATGACCTGATCAGGTCGCTGAACAAGGCCGCGCCGTGGGTTGTCATGGAGCAGACCCCCTACCGGGTCAACTGGCGCCAGCACAACGTGCCGAAGTCACCCGGTCAGATGCGCGGACTCAGCTACCAGGCACTGGCCAGGGGCGCCAGCGGAGTGCTGTTCTTCCAGTGGCGGGCCTCCCGGGCCGGGGCGGAGAAGTTCCACTCGGCGATGGTGTCGCACTCCGGTCAGGCCTCGCCGGTCTGGACCGAGGTGACCGCGCTCGGCGCCGAACTGGCGGGCGCGGAGGGCTGGACCAGCGCGCCGGTGCGGACCAGGGCCGCGATCGTGTTCTCCTGGCCGAACTGGTGGGCGGCGGAGAGCCCGGCGAGCCCGGCTCCCGACTTCAGGATGCTCGACCAGGTCGGCTGGATGTACCGGCCGCTGTACGAGCGGTCGGTGACGGTGGAGTTCGCCCATCCGGGCGAGCCGCTCGGCGGCTACGAGGCGCTGGTCGTTCCGAGTCTCTACCTGGTCACGCAGGACGAGGCTCGCAATCTGATCTCGTTCGTCGCCGGCGGCGGCACGGCTGTGCTTTCTTACTGGACGGGCATCGTCGATGAGCACGACCGGGTTTACCTGGGTCCGTACGGCGGGCCGCTGCGTCCGCTGATCGGCTGCGACGTCGTGGACGTGGCCCCGCTCGCACCCGGGGAGACGGTCGAGGTCGAGTGGGAGGACGGCAGCCGGACCACCGCCAGCTTCTGGGTGGACATCGCCACGGAGCATGACGACGCGCGGGTGCTGGCACGGGTAGCCAGTGGTCCCTGGGCGGGCTCGCCGGCCGTCGTTCGGGCTTCGCACGGCGACGGCACCGCGTACTACCTGGGAACCCGGCTGGATGCCGATGGCCTGGCCCGGATCTACGACCTTGTTCCGGCTTTGCGGGAGGGTCTGTCCGATTTCACCGGCGGTGTCGAGCGGGTGGTGCGCGCCACACAAAACACCGAGTACGAGTTCCTGATCAACCACACCGACGGCGACCGCAAGGTCATGCTCGCCGGGCCCGGCTACGACGTGCTCGGTCGACGCGACGTCGACGGCACGCTGGCGCTCGGCCGCCGGGGCGTAGCGATCGTGCGGCGGGATACCTCCTCGAAAGGACAGGCGCAGTGACCCGCTTAATAGCCAGGAAACCATTGCTCTGGATGTGCGTGCTTGCCCTGCTGGTCGCGGCGTCCGCGACCTGGGCGGCCGGGCGGGCATCGGCCGCTGGCGGCCACGCCGCGCTGACCCCAGCCAAAGTCGGCACTGCCAAGGCTCACCAGCCCGCGCGTCACGACAGCCGTGCGCTCACGATCAACTGGGCCTTGCCGGGCACCGCCACGGCCGGCGCCTCGCAGGACGCCAATCCGCCGGGCAACGCCATCGACGGCAACGCCGCGACATCGTGGTGCACCAACTCCTGGCCGGACACCCTGACCGTCGACCTCGGCCAGATCCGCGATCTCAACGGGATCGGGGTCACGCTCGACAACGCGAGTTCCTACGCCAACGCCCAGATCTCGCTGGCCACGACCCCCGGTGACTGGCACGTCGTGCCGACGGCCAAGAACGTCGCGCTCGATCCCGGCAATCCGATGTACCTGCCGCTGAGCCAGAACCGCGGCCAGCCAGGACATCTGCAGGCCCGCTTTGCCCAGATCGAGGTCTGGGACAGCGGCGCCACCCCGGTCTGCCTCGGCGAGTTCCGGCTGTTCGGCGTCGATACGGGCACGGCGAACATGATGCTGGGGTCGGACCTGTCGTTCACGCCGCAGGAGGTCGCCGCCGGAGCCGTCTTCACCGACCACGGCGTCGCCGCCAATCCGGCCAAGATCACGGCGGACAACGGAGCCAACTGGGCCAGGATCCGGCTTTGGGTGAACCCGCCCGCCGGCTACAGCGACCTGGCCGACGACCTCGCGTTCGCCAGGACCCTTCAGGCCGACGGGCTGAAGATCTACCTCGACCTGCACTACTCCGACTTCTGGGCCGACCCGGGAAAGCAGTGCATCCCGGCCGGCTGGCCGACCGACCTGGCCGGGCTCACCGCGAAGGTGCAGTCCTACACCCAGCAGGTCATCTCGGCGTTCGCCAGCCAGGGCACCCCGGTGGACATGGTCTCGATCGGCAACGAGGTCACCAACGGCATGCTGTGGGCACCCTCGACCGCGCCGCCTGGGGTCAACTTCGGCTGCTCAGGGCCTGGCGTCGGCGGCCTTGACTGGACGACCAACACCACCGCGACCGGCTGGAGCAACTTCACTGCGCTGCTCAAGGCGGGCGTCGCGGGCGCTCAGGCCGGAAACCCGGCCAGGCACAAGCTGCTCGTCGCGATCCACACCGATCTCGGCGGCAACAATGCCAGGGCCCAGGTGTTCTACTCGAACCTGGAAACAGCAGGGGTGCCGTTCGACGTGATCGCGCTGTCCTACTATCCGATCTTCCAGGGCCCGCTGTCGGCTCTGCACGCCAACCTCGGCGACCTGGCCGGCCAGTTCGGCAAGCCGCTCATCATCGCGGAAAACCAGTACTCCTGGACGCTCGCCAACGGTGACGCGCTCGGCAACAGCACCTGGCAGACCAGCCAGCTGATCGACGGCTATCCGGCCAGCCCGGGCGGGCAGTTGTCGATCGTGAATGACGAGCTGTCGATGCTGGCGTCGCTACCCCACGGGCTCGGGGCCGGCCTGTTCTACTGGGCACCGGAGTGGCTGCCGGGCGTCTCGTGGGCGCCGGATGCCAGTCCGCCGGGCACCCCCGACGACAACGAGACCCTGTTCGACTTCACCGGCCATGCGCTGCCGTCGATCGGAATGTTCCGCGATCCGGTCGAGATCTGTACCCAGTCGAATCCCAGCGTGATGCCCTGTGTAATCGGATCCTGATCCGGCCTTCCTCCCTTCTCCCCGCCCTCCCCAATCCCTTCCCGGAAAAGAGCGGGTGGCGGCGCTCGGTGGGCGCGCCGTCACCCGCTCTGCTTTCGCGGCCTGGACAACGGTCCAGATATGGAAGGATTTGGGTATGAGTGACGAGTCAAGCTGGGTACCGGCGGGGGTCGATACCAAGAAGGCGAACATCGCCCGGGTGTATGACTACTGGCTTGGCGGCACGCATAACTTCCTCGCCGATCAGGACGCGGCCCGTGCGATCGCGGCGGTCGCGCCTAATGCACCGCTGGTCGGCCTGGCCAACCGGGCGTTCCTGGCCCGGGCGGTGCGGTTCCTCGCCGCCAACGGCGTCAGCCAGTTCCTCGACATCGGCTCGGGCATCCCGACCCAGGGGAACGTGCACGAGGTCGCGCAGCAGGCCAACCCGCAGGCGCGGGTCGTCTACGTCGACATCGACCCGGTCGCGGTGGCGCACAGCAAGGCCATCCTCAACGGCAACCCGAACGCGGCGGTCATCGAGGCCGACCTGCACGACCCGGCCAAGATCCTGGAGCACGAGCAGACCAGGCGGCTGATCGACTTCAGCCAGCCGGTCGGGCTGCTGCTGGTCGCGATCCTGCATTTCTTCCCGGACTCCGACAACCCGACCGACAACCCGTACGAGATCGTCGCGACCCTTCGTGACCAGCTCGCCCCGGGCAGCTTCCTGGTGTTCTGCCACGGCACCGACGACGAGATCCCGGAGACGGCCCGCGCCGTCAAGGAGATCTACGACCGCAGCGTGGCCAATCCGCTGATCCTGCGCTCGGGCACCCAGATCCTGCGCTTCTTCGACGGCTTCGACGTCGTCGACCCCGGGCTGGTCTTCATCCCGCAGTGGCGTCCCGATGACCCGGCCGACGTGCCCCCGGACCCGCAGACCTACGGCAACCTGGTCGGCGTCGGCCGCAAACCCTAAAACAGACTGGCCCCGGTGCCCGAAGGCGCGCGGGGCCAGCCTCTGCGTCAGCTCATCACCAGCCGAAGACGTTCAGGCTCTCGGACTTGAAACGTAGCGGGTGCAGTTTCCCCTGATCGATCCGGCCGAAGATGGAAGTGCGGGGCCCGGCGCCAAGCCACAGGATGAACCGGCCCGACGAGTCGACGACCATCCCAATCGGGCTGACGTTCGGTCTTGACCTGTACAACGTCCGGATAAGCCTGCCCCCGTGAGCGGAAAGCTCGACGATTCTAGGGCCGCTCTTATTTCCGTACGTGGCGACGATAATGTTCTTGCCGTCTTGGCTCAGGTAGGCGCTCAAGGCCAGGTCCTGGGTCGGCCCGCCGAGCTGAGTCGAGCTTAGGACCTGTCGCCGGCCGCTGGAAAGAAGGCCGCCCTTGGTGGCCGGGCTGAACACCCGAATCTCCTCGTCTGTCTTGCACCGCGGGCCGGCACCATTGCAGTCGACCAATCCGAAGACCGCCAGCTCCTTATCGCCCTGGGCGAAAGACAGTTCCGCCGGGTGGAACGTGCCGTCGTGAGGTGAGGTGCCCGGGCGCCAGACCCTTGACGCGCCGGTCTTGGTGTTGATCACCAGGACATCTGAGAGCCCGCCCTTCACCACCGTGCCCGCGTCCATGGCGAGCCAGGAGCCGTCCGGGGTGACCGCCATCCTGCCACCACGCAGGTCGACGAGGTCCCCGCCGGGGATCAGGGCGAACCGGCTGATCTTGCCGGAGGCGCTCACCTGGAAGCGGTAGATGCGGATCCCGGTCCCGACGTTTTGGTTCGTGGCGATGCGGCAGTCGACAAAGAACGTCTGGTCGCTGGCAACCGCTACTCCTTCCGTCTGCGGGTGCGGTCCCGGGCAATGCACCCGCCCGGTGATCGCTCCGGTCGCGACCGACCGCACCACGAGTTCGGGTGACGCGTGCCTATCGAGCACCGACGCCCCGTCCTCGGTGAAATAGAACCTCGGCATGGTGAGCTTCGGGTGCGATTCGGTGACACGGTGCGGGATGATCGCGTTCGCCGACACCGCCAGGCCGATGCTGCCGACGACGGCAAGCGCGACCGTCGCGCTGATGCAGGTGACGATCCGGCGCTTGATCGCCTGACGGCGAGCCGCCAAGGCGGTGACCCGGGTCGGTGGCTCGCCGACCGCGGCGTTGAACAGTCTGCTCAACTGCGTCTCCAATTCGTTCATCGGGATTCCAGCTCGATCAACTCAGCGAGCCGCGGCTCGTCTCGCAGTTTTGCCAGTGCCTGGGACATGGTGCTTTTCACCGTTCCGAGCGCGCAGCCGAGAATCTGCGCTACCTGGGTCTCGGTAAGGTCGTCGAAAATCCGCAGCACGAGCACGGACCGCTGCCTCTCGGTCAACTTGGACAGCAGGTCCCGGCACAGCTCCCGCAGGGCTACCTCGGTTGCGAGGTCGCCGGGCGCCGCGGTGTCCGGCAGTTCTTCCGAAGCGGATTCGCCCCGCCAGCGGCGGCGACGCCAGGTGAACCAGGTGTTGATCATCACCCGGCGTACGTAGATCTCCGGGTCGTCACGTCTGGCGATCCGGTCCCAACGTGGCCAGGATCGCGCCAGCGCCGTCTGCACGAGGTCCTCGGCTAGCGCCCAGTCCCCCGTCAGCAGCCACGCGGTTCGCTGGAGCGCACGTTCACGTGCCTCAACGAACCGCGCGAACTCGTCCGCTTCCGCGTTCACCCGACCTCCAGGACAGATTGGCCTGTCGAAGGACACGACTACCTGGCCACGACCGAAGGTTCAGGTCAACCGAGAGTCACTCAATTTCGCCAACGGCACCACATCGGTGCCCTCCGGTACTGTTCCTTCCCGAGAAGCAACCGCCTCGGTGCCTCTCTGGTGTCGTCATAGCAGCCTCGGCGCCTATCTGATGTCGTTCCCGGGAAGCAACGACACCGGTGGGACACGGGGCTGTTCGGACCGGCACTAGAAACGACCTTCCGGGGGCCGGACGGTAACAACTCCGGCATCTGCCCAGCAAGACGCACAGGACGCAGCAAAGATCTCTACCATTGACTTTCCTTGATCCAGCGCGTCACGAAGTTCGCTGGCGTCCCGCTCCCGGAGGTCCGGTGCCTGCCACCAGCGCCACCCACACCCGTCCAGTTTCCGCCGGTGCACGGCTAGCGCGAGCGCACCGGCTCACGGCCGCGCTTGCGCTCGCCGTCGCCGGTCTCACCCTCCCGGCCCTGACCGCTGCGGTGCACCCTCAGAAGGCTCGCGCCGACGTGGTCACCGCTTCTGGCAACAACCTGCGGGATGGCTGGGACTCCCACGAGCCGAACCTGAGCCCGACGGTGCTCAAGAGCGGCAGCTTCGGCCAGTTGTTCTCCACCAAGGTCGACGGGCAGGTCTTCGCCGAGCCGATCGTGGCCGGGCCGACGGTGATCGCAGCGACGATGAACGACTGGGTCTACGGCCTGAACGCGGTGACCGGCGCGGTCAACTGGAAGCTGTCACTTGGCGCCCCGTTCCCGACCTCGACGATCAAGTGCGACGACGCGACTCCGAACACCGGCGTCATGGGCACGCCGGTCTACGACCCCTCGACCGGTACCGTCTACGTCGTCGCCGAGGTGGTTCCGGCCGGGAACGACGCCTTCCACCCCGCCTTCTTCCTGCACGCGCTCAACGCAAAGACCGGCGCCGAGCGCCCGGGCTGGCCGGTCCAGATCAAGGGCTCGCCGGTCAACGCCCCGACCAAGCAATTCAGCGCGATCAGCGAGTGGCAGCGGCCGGGCTTGCTGCTGCTGAACGGGAACGTCTACGCCGGGTTCGGCTCGCACTGCGACTGGGATCCGTTCACCGGTTATGTGGCCGGGGTGAACACCAAGACCAAGGCGGAGTCGATCTGGTCGGATGAGTCCGGGCTGACCGACACCGAGGGCGGCATCTGGCAGAGCGGCGGCGGGCTCATGTCCGATGGCACCGGCCGGATCTTCGTCGCGACCGGCAATGGCATCTCTCCGCCAGCCGGTCCTGGCAACAAGCCGCCTGGTCAGCTCGCCGACGCCGTGGTCCGGCTCGCGGTCGGTGCCGGCGGCACGCTGTCGGCGAAGGACTTCTTCAGCCCGGGCAACGCCCCGACGCTGGACGCGACCGACGGTGACCTGGGATCCGGCGCCCCGGTCGGGCTGCCGTTCGGCACCAACGCGGCCCCGCACCTGCTGGTACAGGCGGGCAAGGACGCCCGGGTGTTCCTGCTGAACCGGGACGGCCTCGGCGGCCGCAAGCAGGGCCCGAAGGGGGCCGACAAGGTCGTCGCCATGGCCGGCCCGTACCGCGGCGAATGGGGACACCCGGCCGCCTTCGGCAACACCACCCGGGTCACCACGTCCAACGTGGCCAAGTCGGCCGACTACATCTACTTCGTCGGCACCGGCGAGGACGCGCCGGGCAGCCCGATGCAGGTGCTGAGGTTCGGCGTGAACGGCTCGGGCCACGCGACCCTCTCCGACGTCACGCACACCCCGGGCGTGTTCGGGTTCAGCTCGGGCTCCCCGGTCGTGACCTCGAACGGCACCGCCGTCGCCTCGGCCGTGGTCTGGGAAGTCTCCTCGACCGGCAACTACGGCACCGGCACGCTTGAGGCGTTCCGAGCCGTGCCGTCAGCGTCCTGCACCGCGGCCAAGTCCTGTGCGCTGCCGCAACTCTGGTCCGCGCCGCTCGGCGCGGCCGCGAAGTTCACGATCCCGGCCACCAGCAACGGCCGGGTCTACGTCGGCACCGCCGACCGCATCGACGGCTTCGGATCGCCTCATTCCGGACCGCTCACCGGCACCGCGCCGGTCAGCTTCGGCCAGGTCGCCGTCGGCACGACCAGCAAGGTCAAGAACATCAAGGTCAAGGCGACCGGGGCGGTGACCGTCCGCAGTGTCAACGCCCGGGTTGGGACCGGACAGAACCCGTTCATCACCGGTACCGTCACCAAGGGCGGCAAGAGCGTCAAGTTCCCGGTCAAGCTGGCCAAGGGCGACACGCTGACCGTCCCGGTGAGCGTGAAGCCCACGGCGCCCGGCGGCGCGACCGGTTCGGTGAACTTCGCCACCAGCGCCGCGAACTTCCCGGTCGTCTCTGTCGCCCTGTCGGCGACCGGCACGAAGCCAGGCTTCTACGCCAAGCCGGGTTCACTCGCGTTCGACCCGATCCCGGCCGGGACCTCGGAGTCGGACAACGTGGTGATCATCAACGGCGGCGCCGCCGCGGAGACCGTCTCCTCGGTCACCCCGCCCGGCGCCCCGTTCACCGTGACCGGCCTGCCCGGCAACGGCGACGTCATCCAGCCCGGAGCCTCGGTGACCGCCACGGTGAAATACGCCCCGACCGGAGTCAGCACCGATTCTTCCCAGATCGAGATCGACGCCGGCGACAGCACGGCGCTCACGATCGACCTCTCCGGCACCGGGCAGGCCGACAACAGCCAGGTGACCCCGAGCCCGAACTCGATCAGCTTCGGCTCGGTTCCGGTCGGAACGCAGGCGACGAAGACCATCCAGCTCACCAACGCCGGCAACCTACCCGCGACGATCACCACGACGAGCACCCCGCCGGAGCCGTTCGGCCATCCGATGCCGGTTCCGGCGAACCTGCCGTTCAACCCCGGTTACGTGCTCAACGTGCCGGTGACGTTCAGCCCGCCGGGCCCCGGAGCGGTCTCGGGCACCTACAGCTTCGCGTTCACCGACGCGACCGGTACTCATGAGGTAGCCGTGCCTGTCTCCGGAACCGGCACGGACCCGACCGCCGGCACCGCCTCCGTACCGCCACCCGGCGGCGGCTGGACCTTCAACGGCTCGGCCCAGATGTCCGGTACCGACGCTAAGCTGACCTCAGGCAGCCCGTCCCAGGCCGGCTCGGTGGTCTACGACGTCCCGCAGCCCAGCGACGGCCTGCTGGCTAACTTCACGACCTCGTTGGCCGGCGCCGGCGGCGACGGCTTGACGTTCGCCCTGCTCGACGCCACTTCTGCCCACACCAGCGATCTCGGCTCGACCGGCGACGGCCTTGGCTGGGCCGGCGATTCCGGAGTCGCGGTCGCGCTGGTCACCCACTCAGCCGGCGGCGAGCCAGCGAGCCCGTTCGTCGGAATCGCGACCGGCTCCTCCGGCGGCGTGCCGACGTTCGCGGCCACCTCGACCACCAACGTTCCCAGCAACCTGAGCGGCGGCCCGCACAACGTCCAGGTGTCGGTCAGCGGCCAGCAGATCACCGTCGACATCGACGGCCAGCAGGCCCTCCAGACGACCCTGCCGCCCGGGACCATCCCCGCGAGCGTGCTGCCAGCGTTCACGGCCGGCGCCGACGGCACGAACGACAACATCCAGTCGATCAGTGACGTCGGCGTCAATTCGATCCCGCCCCCTGGCGGCGGCTGGCACTACAACGGCACGGCCGGGATGTTCGGCTCGGACAACCAGCTCACCGCGGCAGTGACCAACGAGGCCGGCACGATCATCTTCCCGCAAGCGGTCAAGACCGTCGGCCTGGACGCCTCCTTCGACCTGCAGTTCTCCGGTGGCAACAACGGCTATGGCATCACCTTCGCGCTGCTCGACCCGAAGACACCCGACACCTCGATCGGCGCCAACGGCCCGTCGCTCGGCTTCGGCGGCCTGACCGGAGTAGCCGCGGTCATGGGCACCAAGCTTGTCAAGGGCTACCCGTCGTCGAACTTCGTCGGCGCGGCCGATCAGGTAAGCGGCAACGTCCTGCTCCTGCAGAGCTCGAACCGCAACCTCGAACTGCTGCGGACCGGCACGCACGTGTTCCGGGTGCACGTCACCAGCGCCAAGGTGCTGCAGATCTGGATGGACGGCGAGCTGGTGATCCAGCAGCCGGAGCCGACGCTGACCAGCACCGCGCTGCTCGCCTTCACCGCCGCGAACGGCAGCGACGGTTTCGAGACTCACGTAGTCCGCGACATCGCGATTGCGACGCAGGCTCCCTAAAGGAAAAGATTCAAGATTTAGCGGAGTTAAATTTTGCGCGGGCTCTCCTCCTGGCCGCCAGAGGCCAGTCAGGAGCGCCCGGGCAAACTCGCCCGGCCGGGTATGACAACCAATACGCCCAGCTCAGCGACTAATTCCCACGAAACATTAACTTTCGGGGGAAGCAATGAGCGCTCACCGATTCTGGTGTCGACCGCGTTGGACGCATAAGCGGATTACCGCGGCGATCGCGCTGGCGGTGGCCGGGCTGGCGGCCCCGGCCGCGGTGAGCGCGGTGCATTCGCAGCCGGCCCGGGCCGATGTGGTCACCGCTTCGGGCAATAACCTGCGGGACGGCTGGGATTCCCAGGAGCCGGGTCTGAGCCCGGCCGTGCTGAAGAGCGGCAGCTTCGGCCAGCTGTTCGCCGCTAAGGTCAACGGCCAGGTCTTCGCCGAGCCGATCGTGGCCGGCCAGACGGTGATCGCCGCGACCATGAACGACTGGATCTACGGCCTGAACGCGGTGACCGGCACGGTCAGCTGGAAGCTCTCGCTCGGCGCCCCGTTCCCGACCTCGGCCGTGCAATGCCCCGACGCGAAGCCGAACGTGGGCGTGATGAGCACGCCGGTCTATGACCCCTCGACCGGTACCGTCTACCTGGTCGCTGAGGTGGTCCCGGCCGGGAACGACGCTTTCCACCCGGCGTTCTTCCTGCACGCGCTCGACGCAAAGACCGGGGCCGAGCGCCCGGGCTGGCCGGTCCAGATCAAGGGCGCGCCGGTCAACGCCCCGACCAAGCAGTTCAGCGCGCTCAGCGAGTGGCAGCGGCCAGGATTGCTCCTGCTGGGCGGGACCGTCTACGCCGCTTTCGCTTCGCATTGCGACTACAAGCCGTTCACCGGTTACGTGGCCGGCGTGAGCACGACGACCAGAGCGGAGTCGATCTGGTCCGACGAATCCGGGCTCACCGACACCGAGGGCGGCATCTGGCAGAGCGGCAGCGGCCTGATGTCCGATGGCACCGGCCGGATCTTCCTGACCACTGGCAACGGCGTGTCCCCGCCGGCCGGTCGTGGTTCGCGCCCGCCCGGTCAGCTCGCTGAATCCGTCGTCCGGCTCGCCGTTGGCTCTGGCGGCACGCTGTCGGCGAAGGACTTCTTCAGCCCCGCGAACGCCCCGGCGCTGGACGCGACCGACAGCGACTTCGGTTCCGGCGGCCCGGTCGGGCTGCCGTTCGGCACTACCGCCGACCCGCACCTGCTGGTCCAGGCCGGCAAGGACGCCCGGGTGTTCCTGCTGGACCGGGACGGCCTCGGCGGCCGCAAGCAGGGCCCGAAGGGTGCGGACAAGGTCGTCGCCGTGGCCGGCCCGTACCAGGGCCAGTGGGGCCACCCGGCCGCGTTCGGCAACACCACCCTGGTGACCAGGTCCAATCTGGCCAAGTCGGCCGACTACGTCTACTACGTAGGCACCGGCGAGGCATCGTCCGGCGGTGCCGCGATGCGCGTGCTCAGATTCGGCTTGAACGCCGCGGGCAACCCGGTCCTGTCCGACGTCGCGAACACCGCCGTGAGGTTCGGCTTCAGCTCAGGGTCCCCGGTCGTGACCTCGAACGGCACAGCCGCCGCGTCGGCGGTGATCTGGGAAGTGGCTGCCCCGCACAGCTACGGCACCGGCACGCTGGAGGCGTTCCGGGCCGTGCCCGCCGCGTCCTGCCGCTCGGCTAGACCGTGCACGCTGCAGCAACTGTGGTCCGCGCCGCTCGGTCCGGCCTCGAAGTTCTCGATCCCGGCCACCAACGCCGGCCGGGTCTACGTCGGCACCGCCGGTCTCGTCTATGGCTTCGGCTCGCCGGATGCCGCGCCGCTCACCGGCGCCGCGCCGGTGACGTTCGGCCAGGTACCGGTGGGCACCACCAGCAACGCCACCCAGGTGAGAGTCCACGCCACCGCCACGGTGACCGTCTCTGGCGTACAGGCGGGGACGGCCAGTCCGCCGAACCCGTTCATCATCGGCACGGTTACCGACAAGAACGGCCAGAACGTCTCCTTCCCGGTCACGCTGGCGAAAGGCGACACGCTGACCGTCCCGGTGAGCGTGAAGCCCACGGCGCCCGGCGGCGTGACCGGCTCGGTGAACTTCTCAGCCAACGCGGCGAACTTCCCGGTCGTGTCGGTCTCCCTGTCCGCTGACGGCACGAAACCTGGCTTCTACGCCGCTCCGGCCTCCGTGTCGTTCGACCCGATTCCGGCCGGGATGTCGGAATCACAAGATGTCGTGATCACCAATGGCGGCACTGCCACGGAGACCGTCTCCTCGGTCACCCGGCCGAGCGCGCCGTTCACCGTGACTGGCCTGCCGAGCGGCACCATCCCTCCGGGGATGTCGGTCACCGCCACGGTCACGTACACTCCGGCGGGCGCCACCGGCGACTCGTCCCAGATCGGGATCGACGCCGGCGACAGCACGACGCTCACGGTCGACCTCTCCGGCACCGGGCAGGCCGACAACAGCCAGCTGACCCCCAGCCCGACCTCCATCGACTTCGGCTCGGTTCTGGTCGGAACGCAGGCGACGAAGACCATCCAGCTCACCAACGCCGGCAACCTGCCCGCGACGATCACCACCACGAACGCCCCGCCGGAACCCTTCGGTCACCCGACCCCGGTACCGGCCAACCTGCCGGTCGGCCCCGGCGACGTGCTCAACGTGCCGGTCACGTTCAGCCCGCCGAGCCCCGGAGCGGTCTCCGGCACGTACGGCTTCACCTTCACCGACGCGGGCGGCACCCATGAAGTCGACGTGCCCGTCACCGGCACCGGCACGACCGCCAGCACCTTCGCCGTGGCCATACCGCCGCCCGGCGGCGGCTGGACCCTCAACGGCTCGGCCCAGATGTCCGGTACGGGCGTACGGCTCACCTCGGCGAAGCCGTCCCAGGCCGGCTCGGTGGTCTACGACGTCCCGCAAGCCAGCGACGGGCTGCTGGCGAAGTTCACGACCTCGATGGGCGGCGGTGCCGGCGGCGACGGCCTGACGCTGGCCCTGCTCGATGCCAGCTCGGCCAGGCTGACCTCCATCGGCGGGAAGGGCAGCGGCCTGGGCTGGACGGGCACTTCCGGCGTCGCGGTGGCGCTGGTCACCCGCTCGGCGCCCGGTGAGCCTTCGAGCCCGTTCGTCGGCGTCGCGACCGGCTCCTCCGGCGGGGTGCCGACGTTCGCGGCCACCTCGACCACTAACGTCCCCGACCTGCGCTCCGGCCCGCACAACGTCCAGGTGTCGGTCAGCGGCCAGACGATCACCGTCGAGATCGACGGCCGGCTGGCACTCCAGACGACGCTGGCGCCCGGGACTATCCCCGCGACCGTGCTCCCCGCGTTCACGGCCGGTACCGGCGGCTCAGACAACGACAGCCAGACGGTCAGTGCCGTCGTCGTCAGCGCGGGCGGCCGGGCAATCCCGCCGCCCGGCGGTGGCTGGAGGTACAACGGGGTGGCGGGGATGAGCGGCTCGGACAACCTGCTCACCCCGGCCGTACCCAACGCAGCCGGCTCGGTCGTCTTCGGTACTCCGGTCAAGACCAGCGGCCTGAACGCCCAATTCGACGTGCAGCTCTCCGGCGGGAACGACGGCTATGGCGTTACCTTCGCGCTGCTCGATCCGGCCAAGTCAAAACCCACCTCGCTCGGCGCCGACGGCCCGCAGCTCGGCTTTGGCGGCCTGACCGGAGTCGCCGTGATGATGGTTACCAAGATCACGCACGGCTATCCCACCTCGAACTTCATCGCCTCGACGACCAGGTCGAACGGCAAGGTCCTGATCATCCAGAACCTGAACCGCAACATCGGGCCGCTGCGCACCGGCACCCATACGATCGAGGTGCACATCACCAGCACAGCGGTGCTTCAGGTCTGGCTGGACGGCGAACTGGTGATCCAGCAGCCAGAACCCCGGCTGACGAGCACCGCGCTGCTAGCGTTCACCGCCGGAACCGGCGACGGCTTCCAGAACCAGGTAGTACGCGACATCGCGATCTCGGCTCAGGCCCCGTAACTGCCGCCGAGGGATAAGTACCGCCAGGCCCAGGCCGATCAGGCCGAAGCCCATCATCGTGAGCATCGCGGCCGCGAACGGCTTGCCTGCCGGGAGCTGGACCGCGACCAGGATCGAGCCGACGAGAGCGGTTCCCAGCGACGAGCCGAGGTTCGACACGCACCTGGACAGGCCGGAGATGTCACCCTGGTCGGCGTCACCGAAGCTGGACTGGACCAGGTTGACCGAGGACGTCAGCATGATGCCGACGCCCGCTCCGAGCAGCAGCAGGCCAGGAATCCAGGTCCAGATCGCCGAGTGAGCCCGGACCAGCGCGAACAGCAACAGGAACCCGGCGGTCGCGATCATGAACCCGACGATCACCAGCCAGCGCTGGGGATGGCGCCGGGCGAACCGGTCGGCACCGGCCGAGGTGATCAGGATCCCGATCGTGGCCGGGGTGAGCAGCAGGCCCGTCTTGATCGCGCTGTAGCCGTCGACTTCCTGCAGGTAGACCGACAGCGCGAAGAACGAGCCCTGCAGGATCAGCCACTGGATGAGCTGGGTGCCAAGGCCAAGGTTGGAGACCTTGTTCTTGAACAATCGCAGCGACAGCAGCACGTCCCGCCCCTTGCGCTCCCTGGCCCGGACGTGCAGGACGAACCAGGCCAGGAACAGCGCGCCGATCGCGACCGAGATCCACACCACCGACAGCGAGCCCTTAGGCAGCACCACGGTGTCGCCGATCTTGAAGGCCGCCCTCGACAAGCCGAACCCGTACGTCCGCGACTGCAGCAGCCCGAGCACGATGAAGAACAGGCCAGCCGCCGACAAGACCGCACCGGTCAGGTCGAACTTCGGAGGCGTTCCCGGCCGGGCCGGATCGTCGATCTTGCGGGCCAGCCAGATGACCCAGGCCACGATCAGCACCTGCAGGCCGAACGAGGCCCGCCAGCTGATCCCGCTGGTGATCAGGCCGCCGATCAGCGGACCGGCGGCGGCACCGAGTCCCCCGGCGCCGCTGACGACGCCGAAGTACTTCGCCCGCGACTTCATGTCACCGAACAGCACGGTGATCAGGATGTAGATCGGCGGGATCATCAGCGCCGAGCCCACGCCCTCGAAAAAGGAGTACCCGGTGATCAGCACGCCGAGCCCGGGCGCGGCCAGCGCGATCAGCGCGCCGACCCCGTAGATCGACAGCCCGCCCAGGAAGCAGCGCTTGCGGCCCCAGATGTCGGTGAGCTTGCTGCCCGGGATCATCAGCGCCGCCATCGTGAGGGTAAACAAGGTGATCGCGGTCTGGACCCCGGACACCGTGGTGTGCAGGTCCGTGGCGATCGCGCTGATCGCCACGTTCATGTTCGACGCCGCGTAGCTAGCGACGAACTGAGCCAGGGCGAGAGGCAACACCATCGCGCTCGCCTGGCCGACCGGTTTGGCTCTCGTGTCGCTGATTGGCTAACTCCAGCAAGCCCGCCAACCGCGCGCGCCACCCGCAACGGGTGATGAATCACAGCGACGGCGGACGAATTTTCTATCGGTTGAGGCTGGCCCACTGTTCCGCTGCAGCGGCGGACCAGGCGTCGTGCCGGGCCTCGAACAACTCGGCCGCGCGGGTGCCGCTCCAGCTTGGCGGAAGCAGGCTCGGCGGCAGGCCCGGGTCCACAGAAGGGAAGCGGCGCCAGGCGTGGACTAGGTCGATCAGGCTGGTGAGCGGGTCCGAGGTGGCGGCCGAGTCGAACTCGGCGCAGAACGCTTCGTACCGCTGCTCGATCGAAGGCAGGTCCCAGGCTTGGCGGACCAGGCTCGTCAGTTCACCGTCACCCCGGTGCTCGGCCACGAAGATCTGGCGATCGGCCACACCGGCCTGCGTGAGCACGGATTCGACCTCGGCAATGCGTTTCGCATAAGAAGTGATCCAGATCCCCGGAACGGGACTGCCCAGGCCGGCCCAGCTCAGCCTGGTACGCAACTGGTGGCGAGCCGCCCGGTCGCTGTCCGGCACCCGGGCGAGGACCAGGAGCCAGGTGCCGTCCCAGTCTGGTTGCGAGCCGGCGAAGGCATAGATCCGCTCGGTGCCCTCGGTGAGCAGGCGGTCGCCATCGGCGGTCAGCAGCCAGCGGGTGCGGCGGCCCTGGCGCTCCGGCCTGATCCAGCCGTCGGCGCCGGTCCGGGCCAGGGCTTGCCTGATCGCCTTCTCTTCCACGCCGAGCCGGGCGAAGACCTCGATGAACGCCGAGGTCCAGGCCGAGCCGCCGGCAGGCAGCACGAACTCGCCGAGCACGGTGAACAGCAGGCCGCGAGCGCTCGACGCACCGGCCGCGTGCCGGCGAGATTGCGAGGTCAGGGCCGTCATAGCAGTCAACATGCTACTAGAAGTTGGCGAAACTCCTCGATAATGTAGAGCTTATCCCTGCGGGGGTTCAAGGGGGTCGTCCCCCTTGGCTAGCACAGCCCAACGGAGGAGTTCACATGGAGCGGGTCAGCTTCCTGACCGAGCCCGGTCGCTACCGGCACTGGCGGCTGAGCTTCGACGGGCCGGTCGCGACGCTGGCCATGGACGTGCGCGAGGACGGCGGGCTAGGCGAGGGCTACGAGCTCAAGATGAACTCCTACGACCTCGGCGTGGACATCGAGCTCTACGACGCGGTGCAGCGGCTGCGGTTCACCCATCCTGAGGTCCGGGCGGTCGTGATCACGAGCGCCAAGGACAAGATCTTCTGCGCGGGCGCGAACATCCGGATGCTGGCCGGGTCCCCGCATCCGGCCAAGGTGAATTTCTGCAAGTTCACCAACGAGACGCGCAACGGGATCGAGGACGCGACCGCGTTCTCCGGCCAGACCTACCTGGCCGCCTTGAACGGGACGGCATCCGGCGGCGGGTATGAGCTGGCGCTGGCGTGCGAGCGCATCTTGCTGGTCGATGACCGGTCCTCGGTGGTGTCGCTGCCCGAGCTGCCGTTGCTGGGCGTGCTGCCCGGCACCGGCGGGCTGACCCGGGTGACCGACAAGCGGCATGTCCGGCGCGACCTGGCCGACTACTTCTCCACCAAGGCCGACGGAGTCGGCGGGCGCAAGGCGGTCACGTGGCGGCTGGTCGACGAGCTGGCACCGCGCACTGGATGGGAGGCGGCGGTGGCGGCCCGGGCGGCTGAGCTGGCGGGGCGGTCCACGCGGCCGGTCGATGCCGCCGGGGTCGAGCTGACGCCGCTTGAGGTGCGCCGGGATGACGACTCGATCGAGTACCAGTATGTGTCGGCCAAGCTCCATCGCGCATACGGGGTGGCGCGGATCATCGTGCGCGGGCCGGAGCACGACCCGCCCGCCGATGCTGCGGGGGTCCTCGCCGAGGGGGCCGACTTCTGGACGCTCGCGGTCACCAGAGAACTCGATGACCTGATCCTTAACCTGCGGACGAACGAACTTGAGCTGGGCACCTGGGTACTGCGGACCGCCGGCTCGACCGAGCGGGTGCTGGCTTACGACTCGCTGCTCGCTCGACTCGCGTCTGGCGACTGGCTGGCGAACGAGATTCTGCTGTACCTCAAGCGGACGCTGAAGCGGCTGGATGTGACGAGCCGGTCGCTGATCGCGCTGATCGAGCCCGGGAGCTGTTTCGCCGGGTCGCTGCTGGAGCTCGCGCTGGCGGCCGACCGGTCCTACATGCTGGACGGAGTGTTCGAAAACGCCGAGGAGCCTCGGGAGCCGGCCGAGATCACCGTGGGCGAGCTGAACCTCGGGCCGCTGCCGATGGGCAACGGTCTGTCGCGGCTGGCGACGAGGTTCCTGGGCGATCCGGAGGGTCTCGCGGCCGTCGAGAAGCAGGCGGGCGAGCCGCTGCCGGCTCTGGACGCCGAGCGCCTCGGGCTGGTCACGTTCGCGCCCGATGACATCGACTGGGAGGACGAGGTACGGATCGCGGTCGAGGAGCGGGCGAGCTTCAGCCCGGACGCGCTGACCGGCCTGGAGGCGAACTACCGGTTCTCCGGCCCGGAGACGATGGAAACCAAGATTTTCGGCCGGCTCTCGGCCTGGCAGAACTGGATCTTCATTCGACCGAACGCGTCCGGCGAAGACGGCGCGCTGCAACGGTACGGCACCGGCCAACGAGCTCGGTTTGACCCCAAGCGGGTCTGAGGAGGCTCAAAGCGGCTGGAGGCGAAAGGAGAACACAGGATGAGCACTCCGGCGGACTACAACGAGAAGATCCCGAACAATGTGCGGCTGCACGAGGACCGGCGGTTGCAGCGGGCCCTCGAATCCTGGCAGCCGAACTTCCTGAGCTGGTGGGACGCGATGGGTCCATCGCTGCCGACCCAGGACGTGTACCTGCGCACGGCGATCAATGTCGGCCGGGACGGCTGGGCCCAGTTCGGGCACGTGCCGATGCCGGAGTACCGGTGGGGCATCTTCCTGGCCGAGCGAGACCCGGGGCGGAGGATCGCGTTCGGTGAGCACAAGGGCGAGCCGGCCTGGGACAAGGTGCCCGGCGAGTACCGGGCCGAATTGCAGCGGCTGATCGTGATCCAGGGCGACACCGAGCCCGCTTCGGTCGAGCAGCAGCGCAACCTCGGCGCGACCGCGCCGTCGCTGTATGACCTGCGGAACCTGTTCCAGGTCAACGTCGAAGAAGGCAGGCACCTGTGGGCGATGGTCTACCTGCTGCAGGCCTACTTCGGCCGGGACGGCCGCGACGAGGCCGACGAGTTGCTGCGCCGGTCCTCTGGCAGCCTGGAGTCGCCGCGGATACTCGGGGCTTTCAACGAGGAGACCCCGGACTGGCTGTCGTTCTTCATGTTTACTTACTTCACCGATCGCGACGGTAAGTACCAGCTCGGCACGCTGAAGGAGTCGGCCTTCGACCCGCTGAGCCGGACTGCTGAGTTCATGCTCAAGGAAGAGGCCCACCACATGATGGTCGGGACGACGGGCATCGACCGGATCGTCGAGCGCACCGCTCAGGTCATGGTCGAGAACGAGACCGATGACGTTACCAGCCGCGGCGCGATCCCTCTCAGGACGCTGCAGAAGTACCTGAACTTCCACTACTCGGTTTCGCTCGACCTGTTCGGTGGCGAGACCTCGACGAACGTCGCGAACTACTTCACCGCCGGGCTCAAGGGCCGGTGGATGGAAGAGCGACGTCGCGATGACCACAAGCTCACCAGCGACTCGATCATGGTCGACGCGCTGACCGAGGACCCGACGTCGGGCGAGCAGGTGATCGGCCAGACCGAAGTCGCGGCGCTGACCGGCCTCAACACCGACCTGCGCCGGGAGTACATCACCGACTGCCAGGGCGGCGTGAACCGGTGGAACAAGATCCTGGACGGCGCCGGGCTGCCGCAGCGGCTGAAGCTGCCGCACATGGCGTTCAACCGGAAGGTCGGCGCGTTCTCGCCGATCGAGGCCAGCCCGGACGGCGAGAAACTGTCGGCCGATGAGTGGAAGCGGCGGCAAGGTGACTGGCTGCCGACCGACGTGGACAAGACCTACATACGGTCCTTGATGCGCCCGGTCTATGAGCGGGGGAAGATCGCCGCCTGGATCTCCCCGCCCCGGCATGGCATCAACGGCCAGCCATTCGATTACGACTACGTACATCTGTAACCGACCAGGAGCCCATATATGACCGAGGCTTTTAACGCGTGCGAGTACCTGCTGGACCGCCGCGTGAAGGCCGGCGACGGCGCCAGGCTGGCCGTCACCGGCGTGGGCGGGGAGCTGACCTACGCCCAGCTGCTTGACCAGGTCCAGCGGGCCGCCGCCGTGCTGCGCCAGCTCGGGCTGGAGCCTGAGCAGCGGCTCCTGATGTTCACCGCCGACGGGCCGGCGTTCGTGGTCCTGTACCTGGCCGCGATGCGCATCGGCGCGATCCCGGTGCCGGTCTCCACGATGATGCGCGCCGCCGGGCTCACCGAGTTGCTGGCCGACTCGCGGGCGCGGCTGCTGGCGATCACGCCAGAGTTCGCACCGATCGCCGCCGAGGCGGTGGCCGGCGCACCGGAACTGCGCGGTGTCGTCGCTTGCGGCGGGGCTTCGGCCGGCACCACCGGGACGCTGGTGGTGCACGATCTGGACGGCTTGATCGCCGCCGCCACGCCGGAGGAGTCGATCTACCCGACCCTGGACGACTCGCCCGCGTTCTGGCTCTATACCTCCGGCACTACCGGCAAGAGCAAGGGCGCGATACACCGGCACGGCTCGGTGCGCGTGGTGTGCGAGACCTACGCCAGCCAGGTGCTCGGCATCAAGCCCGATGACCGGTGCCTGTCGGCGGCCAAGGCGTTCTTCGCCTACGGCCTCGGCAATTCGGTGCTGTTCCCGCTGTCCGTCGGGGCCGCCGCGATCCTGGAACCGTCGCCCTCCCGGCCGGACGTGATCGCCGAGCGGGCACGGGAGTTCGGGGCGACGCTGTTCTTCGGCGGACCGACGTTCTTCGCCAACATGCTGCGGACCGGCCTGCCGGGCGACGCGCTGGGCGATGGCGTCCGGCTGGCCGCCTCGGCCGGGGAAGCGCTGCCAGCGGCGCTGTATGAGCGGTGGACGGCGCACTTCGGCACCGACATCATCGACGGCATCGGCATGACCGAGATGCTGCACATCTTCCTGTCCAATGCCGAAGGGCAGGTGCGGCCCGGCAGCACCGGGGTGGCGGTGCCGGGGTACGAGCTGAAGATCTGTTCCGATGAGGGCGAGTTGGTTCCGGACGGCACGCCCGGGACGCTGTACGTGCGCGGCGACTCGGCGGCGACCGGCTACTGGTCCAGGTACGACGCGTCGCGGCAGGTGTTCCAGGGCGAGTGGCTGCGCACCGGCGACACCTACGTACGCGACTCCGACGGTTTCTATAGTTGCCTGGGCCGGACCAGCGACATGCTCAAGGTCAGCGGCATGTGGGTGTCGCCCGCCGAGATCGAGGACCGGCTTCTCGCCCACCAGGCGGTCGCGCAGGCCGTCGTGGTCGCCGGGCTGGACAGCGACGACCTGGAGAAGCCAGTCGCCTACGTCGTCCTGCAGCCCGGGGCTTCGGCCGTCGAGGCCGAACTGGTCGAGTTCTGCCAGGTGGCGCTGCCGACGTTCAAGCGGCCGCGCCGGGTCGTGTTCACCGACGCCTATCCGACCACCGCGACCGGCAAGATCCGCCGGGTCGAACTGCGGCAGCAGGCCACGGCCGCCTTGGCCGAGGGGACGCAAGCCAAAGAGGCACAGCCGGGATGATGGCAGGGATATTTGCCGGGGAGTTCACCAACGGGCATCCGGCGCTCTCGGAGTTCTGGCATCCGGTCGCGCTGTCCAGCGAGGTCGGCGAGGAGCCGGTAGCGGTCCGGCTGGCCGGGCAGGGCTGGGCGCTGGCCCGGTTCGACGGAACCGTTCGGGCGTTCGTCGACGCATGCCCGCACCGGCGGGCGCGGCTGTCGGCCGGGTCCATCAGCGACGGGGCGCTGCAATGTCCGTACCACGGCTGGCGGTTCAACCCCGAAGGCAAGTGCGTGCTGATCCCGGCCCTGGAGGAGTACGCCCCGATCCCGGACCGGGCCCAACTGGCGCGGCCGGCCGAGGTCACCGAGCGGGATGGCCTGGTCTGGCTCGCCCCGAAGCCGCCCCGCGCTCCGCTGCCTGAGCTGACGCCCAATGTGCCACTGGGCGGGGACGGCATCGCCATCGTCCAGTTGCCGGTGCTGACGGTGCCGGCCAACGCGGCGATCCTGATCGACAATTTCCTGGACGAGGCGCACCTGCCGTTCGTGCACGCCGCCACGATCGGCGGAGCCGGGCCCGAGCCGATCCCGCGCGCCGACGTGATCAGGGAAGACCTGTCGTTCACCGCGGTGCGGGAGCACACGTTCTCGAACCTGACCGACCCGGCGGTCCGCGACGGCACCCGCCCGGCCATTCAGCGGCGGCGGATGACCTACCGGTTCCAGGCACCGCTCACCGCGACGCTGCTGCTTGAGTACCTGGACGCGGACGGCTGGCAGTTTCTGACGTTCACCGTGACGCCGGAGGACGATCGCGGCTGCCGGGTGTACCAGACGGTCTCCGGTCCCGGTCTGGCCGATCCCGAGCAGGCCGAGAGCGCCTCGAAGTACGAGATGGCGATCTTCGAGGAGGACCTGGACCTGCAGCGGCGGGCGCTATCCGGGCTGGAGTTCCCGCTAGATCTCAATGTCGAGTTCCACACCAAGGCCGACCGGGTGTCGGTCGAGTTCCGCCGGGTCCTGGCCGCCGCCGTCAGGGATATGCCCTAATTCAGTCGCCGTCGCCTTCGACGGCCCCCGAATTCCGTGCGCCGATCCGGGTCAGGGTTTGCTTACGACGAAGTAGTGGAAGCCCGTCTTATTGTTGACCAGGTACCCGGCGGCGGTACACCACAGGCCCGGCAAGGCGCAGGAGATGGCGGTGATGCTGGCCTCAACCCGGGTGTTCTCGGCCTTGGTCCCTGGGACGATGACCGCCCTGGCCCAGGTACCACGAAGGCGTCCTGGAACTGGTTGCTGGTCCAGTAGAACCCGCCGGCGCTGCAGTTGCCTGGTGAGGAGCAGGCGATCGCGTTGACCGCGGATTCGAGACCGGTATTGAGCGCGGCTGTTCCCGGGATCTCGATCGCCCTGCCCCAGGTCCCGTTTGCCTCGCTCATCACGAAGAGCTGGTTACCGCTATTGCCTTCGACCTGGTAGCTCCCGGCCGCGCTGCAGTTGCCCGGTGCGGGGCAGGAGAGCACCCCGACCCCGGCGGGCTCGCCCGCGACCTGGCCGGGCAGGCCCGTGACGGAGGGAACCGTCGCGGCGTTTCCCCAGACACCATGCACCTCGCTAACCGTGAACAGCGGCACGTCTTCTGGCTTGATCGTGTAGGTGCCGAAGGCGCTGCAGTTCCGTACCGGCCCTCGGATTACAGGCTCCGTGAATTCAGCCGGCGGCAGTGCCCAGCTGAGCAGGCCCGGCCGCCGGGTCGCCGAGCTTACGGCGCAGCCGGCTGATCACGGGCGGCAGCCCGGGCTGGCAGCCACCAACTAGACGAACGCGAACGGCTTCGGCCGGTAGTCGTCAGCGCCAAGGTCCAGTCCGTCGACCCGGTCCTGGACGGTCGCCGAGGCCGTCAGCCTCAGCACCCGGGCGCTGCTGCCCCGCCGCACGAGTTGTCGGCAGACCTCGTCCCCGTGCGTACCGGGCAGGTCTCTGTCCAAGACGATCACGTCGTAGGTAGTGACCAGCGCCCGGTCGAGTCCGCTGTCGCCATCCAGGGCCAAATCCACGGCCATGCTTTCTCGCTGAAATCCGATCTTTATGTCCTCAGCCAGCTCGCGGTCGTCCTAATGACGGCGTGCGCGATGTCGGCGGGAGTTCCCATCCGGCCGGCCGGCACGGTGGCGAGATAGGCGTCTTTGACTTCCGCTGGACGGCAGCGTGCCGTTCCGGCCCTACGATGGCATTATTCGGGTGAAATGCCGCGCGACGACGGGGTGGGAATGACCGAGCCAGAGGCGCGACTAGCCCTTCTGCAGGCCGAGTTGTCAGGCCTGCAGGAGTCGATCAGAAGTCTCGACAACACCTTGTTCCAGATCAAGGGCTGGTGTGTCACCGCGTCCCTGGCGATCGGCGGCGTCGCGGTCGCCTACCACCGGCCCGCGCTGCTGGTCGTCGGCCTTGGTGCGGTCATCGGCTTCTACCTGGTGAACTGCCAGTTCAAGCTAACCCAGCGCGCATTTATCGACCGCAACCTGGCGGTGGACGAGGAGCTGAAGGCCACCGGAATCATGGATGTCCTCAAGGGCTCGGGCAACTTCGACATCGTCGGCACCGCGCTTCCAGGCTTCAAGGGCAGCGGCCTTGGCTACAGCGAGCGAGTCGCCGTCGTCCTGCCGGCCTTCATACGCGAGGCCAGGACACCCAATACCTTCAGCATTTACCTGTTCATAGCCGTGTGCCTGCTCATAGAAATGCTGATCTTGCTCTGACGAGACGGCGGCACCGACCCTCGCGGTCGGCGCCGCCGGTACTTCTGACCTGAGTCGGAGGCGCTTAATGAGTGAAGCGTTCTACTCCCGCGCGAGGCTCTATGACCTAATGTTTCCGGGCGGCGGGCCCGCAGTCGACTTTTACCGGGCCGAGGCCGGTCGGCAAGACGCGCGCGTATTGGAACTCGGGTGCGGCACCGGACACAAGCTGATCCCCATCGCGTCCGACGGGCATCCGTGCGTCGGCCTGGATTTCTCGTCAGACATGCTGGCTGAGGCTCGGCGAAAGGCGAACGAGCGTGGTGTAGCGGTGGAGTGGACGCAGGGCCATATGCGGGCATTCGATCTGGGCCGCACATTCGACTTCGTGTTCATCACGGCCAATTCCCTGCTGCATCTGCATGAGGCTGAGGATCTGGTGAGCTGCTTCCGGTCGGTTCGAAGGCACCTGGCACCTGGAGCACGGTTCGTCTTCGATGTGTTCAACCCGAGCGTGCGCCTGCTGGCCGAAGCCGATGGCGTTCGGCGCACCCGGGAGTCGTTGTCGTTCATGGATCCTGACCGTGGCAGCGTTAGCGTCGATGTCGCTGAGATCTACGATGCTCCCGCGCAAGTGACACGCGGGACGTGGCACCTGTCGACTAACTCCGAGCCCGACTTCGTCGTCGCACCGCTCGAAATCCGGAGCATCTTCCCGCAGGAGCTACCGCTGCTCGTCTCGCTCGGCGGCCTTCGGCTCGTCGAGCGCTTCGGCGACTGGTCCGGTCGGCCATTTGCCGCGGATACGCCGCTTCAACTCTGTATCTGCGAGTCCGCGTGATTGAAGGCGAGAGCGCAGTCTCGGTCAAGCAAAATTCATAGAAATGCTGATCATGCTCTGACGAGGTCGTCCTACCTACGCCAGGGAGGACGGCTAAACCGCCGCCTTTTTGGTTAAACACCGCCGATGTGCGCCTGTCAAGGAGCAAATACGTACCTATCGTGTCATCCCGCCACCCGCCACGCCCCAACGGTCACCCGCAGAACTAGCACGTCCGCACCAACGACCGCCGCATCCATCGATGGCCCGCGCAGAACCACCAGGTCCGCACCAACCGCCCCCGCCCCCGAACCCTGATGGCGACCCAACAGGCCAAATAGACCCAGCGGCACCACCCGTCACAAACCAATCGCGACAATCATCTACGCGAACCGGGTGAATGGGCATATTCACCGGGTTTTTCAGGGGTGAATCTGCCTATTCACCGGGTCTGCTAGCCGCCAGGCAAAAGCTCATCACTACCTTTTGCCCCATTAACACCGGCGACCACAAAGGAGCTAGATGATCTTGGGAAAGTAACAACGGGGAAAGTTCGTGGTGGCCAGCGCCACTACGAACTTTCCCCGTTGTGCTCGACCGCCGATTGCGGGGCGGGCTCGCTGGCGTGCCCCGGCCCGGACTCGGCCGCCGACCCCGACCTCGGCGGGGGCGGCGGGGCAGGAGCGGAACACGGGGCAGGAGCGGAACACGGGGCGGAAGCAGACGGTGGGGCCGGAGCGGGTGGTGGGGCCGGAGCGGGTGGTGGGGCGAAGGTGATGGTGGGCTGGAAGTTGGCTTTGCGGGCAGCGCGGCGGAAGGCGGAGAGGGCGGCGGGGCCGATGATCAGGATGGCCAGGGCGGTTGTGATCGCGCGGCCGGTGTCCCAGCCGAGCGAGGTGCTGGCGTCGAAGGTCAGGTAGCGGTGGAACTGGGCGATGAACGGCAGCCCAGGCTGGTAGGCGACCGAACTGCCGGGGTCGACCGAGAACGGCCAGAAGCTCAGGTTGAGCAGGAACCCGAATAGGTAGCCAGCGCCGCCTCCATAGGCGGCCAGCATGATCAATTCGGCTTTGCGGGGGGTTCCGGGGGGTCGTCCCCCCGGGCCAGCACTGCCCCGGGACGGTGGTAGCAGGCCGGCCAGCATGCCGATCCAGGCGCAGCCGAACATCTGGTACGGCAGCCAGGGGCCGACCCCACCGGTGAGCAGCGCCGATGCGAACAGGGACGTGCAGCCGAGCGCGAAGCCGAAGCCCGGGCCGAAGACCCGCCCGGCCAGCACCAGCAGAAAGAAGACGGTCTCGACGCCGGCGGTGCCGCCGCCGAGCGGGCGCAGGGCGGCGTTGATCGCGGAAAGGACGCCGAGCATCGCTATGGCCTTGGCGTCAATGCCGCCGTCCGCGATGCCCGCGAACACGACCGCGAGCACTTCGAGCAGCAGCACGCCGAACATGAGGGACGGCGCCTGCGCCGAGGAGAACGTGCCGGGTCGGACGACGAACGGCCAGCCAAAGGCGATCAGGCCGATGAAAGAGGCCATCGCGATGGCCAGGGCCGACCGGCGGTGGACCCGGATGGCAGCCACCCGCGACGCCGACCCCCGCGACGCCTGCCCCTCCGTCGCCGACCCGGAGGTACGACCCCCCGGAACCCCCTGTGGCACCGGCCTGGCCGTCATCGGTTGCTCCCGGGGCCGGAGGGCTCGAGTGCGGCGGCGAGCTGGGTGACGGTCAGGTACGGCAGCGGGGCCAGGATCTTGGCTATCTGAGGGGCGAACGTCGGCGAGGCGGTCAGCACCGAGGCGGCCGGGCCGTCGGTGACGATCTCGCCTTCGGCCATCACTACGACCCGGTCGCAGGTCCTGGTCGCGAACTCGACGTCGTGGGTGGCGACCACGATCGCGTGCCCGTCGGCGGCGAGCTTGGACAGAGCGCCGGTAAGCGCCGCCTTGGCCTGGTAGTCGAGACCTCGGGTGGGCTCGTCCAGGCCGATAACGGCCGGGGCGGCCGCGAGCTGGATGGCCAGCACCAAGGCGAGTTGCTGACCGATGGACAGATCCCTGGGGTGAGCGCCTGGCGGGATACCCGGAGCGATCGATTCGAGGATCCCGCTAGCCGAACCAGGCCTTGATCGAGGGCCCGCGTCCAGATCGGCCTGGGCGAGTTCGGCCTTGACCGTGTCCAGGTACAGCAGGTCGGCCGGGGTCTGCGGGACCAGGCCGACCAGGCGCCGGGCGGCGGCCGGTGAGAGTCTGGCCGGGTCCGCGCCGTCTGGGCCCGCGCTGACGGCGCCGTTGTCCCTCCGGCCCGAGCCTTGGATCGCCCAGAGCAGCGATGATTTGCCCGAGCCGTTGCGGCCCATGAGCGCGGTGATCTCGCCGGGCTCCAGGGCGAGGTCGACGCCTCGTACGGCGACCAGCGGGCCGTACCGGACGACGATGGCGCTCGCGGTGAGAACGGGCCCGGCCTTCGGGCCGCCCGCAGCCGGAGTCACTCCCCTCGCGTCGACCGGCGGGGTGCCTGGCAACCGGTCGCGCAGCTCGGGGGCTCGACGGCGGGCGTCGCGGACCGAGAGCGGCAGCGGGTCCCAGCCGGCCAGGCGGCCGAGTTCGACGACCGGCGGGCTGACGGAGGCCGTGCGCATGACGTCGGCCGGTACGCCGGCCGTGGCGGTGCCGTCGCCGGGCAGGTAGACGATCTTGTCGGCGTACGGCAAGACGCGTTCGAGCCGGTGCTCGGCCAGCACGACGGTGATGCCCAGGTCGTGCACGAGCCGGGTGATCGCCGCCAGCACGTCCTCCGCGCTGGTCGGGTCGAGCGCCGAGGTGGGCTCGTCGAGCACGAGCACTCGGGGATGCGCAGTCAGGGCGGCTCCGATCGCGACTCGCTGCTGCTGGCCGCCCGACAGCGTGCGCAGCGCGCGGCGCCTTAGGTCGGCGATGCCGAGCAGGTCGAGCGTCTCCTCGCACCGGGCCCGCATCGCGGCCGGGTCGATCGCGAGCTGCTCCATCGTGTAGGCGAGCTCTTCCTCGACGGTGTCGGTGACGAACCCGGCGAGCGGATCCTGGCCGACCAGCCCGACCACGTCGGCCAGTTCGCGCGGCGGGAACCTGGCCGTGTCCCGGCCGTCCACCAAGACCCGGCCCGCCAGCGTCCCGCCGGTGAAATGCGGCACGAGTCCGTTGATCGCGCCGAGCAGCGTCGACTTGCCGCTCCCGGTCGAGCCGACGACCAGGCACAGCTCACCTTCATCGATGTGCAGGGTGACGTTACCCAGCACGGGCGCGGTGGGCGCGCCCGTGTCGTAGCGGACACCGACCTGGTCGAACTCGATCATGAGATCACCCCGGTCGGCTGGGCGCCGAGCGCGGGCTCCGCGGCCGACGCCGACGCCGAGGCCGACGCCGACGCCGCCCCCGACGCCGACGCCGGGAGCGGGCCAGCGGGAGCGGGCAACTCGGGCGGCGGGGCGGCCACGGCGGCCATCGCGGCCACGAGGATCGCGACCGCCGGAAGCAGCGGCAGGGTCGGCCACTGCAGTGGATGGAAGCCTGGGTTCAGCGCGGCCGGGTTGTAGCCGAGGTTGAGGCTGAGCACGACGGCGCACGTGAGTCCGGACGCGGTGACCAGCCATTCTGGCCAGCGCCAGGGGTCGGGGCGATACCGGCTGCGGGACACGCGCCGGCCGCCGAGCACGAGACCCGCGACGCACAACGCCGATCCGGCGGCGAAGCCGCCGAGGCCGACCGGGTGGGAAACCGTCGGGTCGAGCAGTTCGTAGCCGCCCAGGCACAGGCCCGCCAGGCCGGCCAGCATGAGCGCGGCCGTCAGTCGCCGGGTGGCGGGGCCAGCCCGGCCGGTCCGGCCGTAGCCTCGTGCGTCCATCGCGGCGGCCAGGCGAAGCGATCGATCGAGCGCGTCGTGCAGGACCGGGACCGCGATGCCGCGCAGCACCCCGAACCTGCGAGCGCCCGGACCGCCTGGGCCGCCGCCCCGCAGCCGTCGCGCCGCCCTGACCCGGGCCACGCTTTCCACTAGCTGCGGCGCCAGCGACAACGCAACGGTCACGGCCGCGCCCAGTTCATAGAGCGCGCCCGGCAGGATCCGGAGCGCGCGCTTGGGGTTGGCCAGGGTGTTAGCGGCGCCGATGCAGCACAGCAGGCAGGCCAGCCTGACCCCGTCGACGACCGCCGTCAGGACTGTCTCGGCCGACACCGGGCCGCCGATCCGCACTCCGACGTACCAGTCCGGCACGGGGACGGCCGGCAGGCGGAACAGGATGTGATCCCCGGCCGACGGACCGGCCGCGAACACCACGCTGAAGGCGACCCTGATCACGATGACGATGGCGGCCATCAGCAGGTAGAAGCGGTAGCCGCGAGCCCAGGGAGCCTGCGGCCGGCGCAGCGAGACGACGAGGCCGAGCACGGCGAAGATCAGCAGGAGCAGCAACGGGTTGCTGGTCCGGCTGGCCGCCGTCGCCAGTCCGATCGCCCACAGCCACCAGGCGACCGGGTTCAGTGCCCTCGGCAGCACGGTCACCCGACCGGCCGGTCTGGCCGGCGGCGGCGCCGGGCTCTGCCAGCCCGGTGGGACGACCCCCCGGAGCCCCCCGATGGGCGGCGGCGCCGCGCACCCCCGACGCCGACCGCCACTAGCGCCGCCGCGATAGCGGCCGCCAGCAGTGCGGGGGTGAACGAGCCTCGGTTAACCGGCTGGCGGGCGGCCAGCGGCGGGGCATCGGCGATGGCCGGGGTTCCGGTCAGGACGGTGCCGACCGTGGCACGGCGCAGACTGGCCGGGGTGATCGCCGGAACGGCCGAGCCGGCAGTGCCGCTGAGATTGGTCCCGCCGAAGATCCACAGGCTGATGCTGCCGGGCTGCGGGTGGGTGGTCGGTGCGCCTTGCTGGCTGTAGTGCCAGGTCTTCTGGCCGGGACCGGCCTGCCAGTAGGTCCAGTAGGCGTTGACCGGCGGAGTGTTAATGCACGCCTGCTGGGCGGGGGTCGGGTACTGGGTGCCGTGATGGAAGCCGGCGTAGCCGATGCGACAGACAAACGCCGGGCCGTCGTGCGCCGTGCCGCTGGTGTGCCAGCCGCCCTGGTTGAGCAGCGCGAACCCGGTCGTCGGGGTGCTTCCGCAGGCCCGGAGCAGCGGGCCGCCGAACGGGCCGAAATCGACGACCACCGTCGCGCTCGATGAACTGCTGCAGCCGGTAACCGGCAGCGCCCTGGCGGAGGCCACGGCGGCCGGAAGCGCGCCGGTCAGCGTCAGAGCCGTGATCGCCGCGACAACCAGGCGGGCCAGCCCGGAGCCTGACCAGGGTCTGGAACGGCTGGTCACGAGCTGATCCGGTCTTGGACGGATCCCGCCGCATCAGCACGGGCCGGGCGATTCGACCAGGGGCGCAGCATGTACAGGACCACCAACAGGATGAACGCGAGCGCGAGGGCCAGGCTCCCCACGAGCCAGGGCAGTGCGGACCAGTAGGAACCGGGCGCGGTGGTGCGGTGATCCGAACCCGGGCCCAGGGGCCGCGAGAGCGTGCCGAACGAGATTCCGCTCGCGCCGCTGACCGCCTGGGTAGTCGCGCGCAGGTCGGAGCCTGGCTGGCCGTGGGCGTAGGCGCTGAAGCCGCCGTTGGGGTTCTGCTCGCTGGCGAGGAACGCCATGGCCAGCCGGATCTGGCGGCGGTACTGGCTGGCCCGCAGGGACAGGGCCTGGATCGCCAGGCCGGCCGAGTTCACCGAGATGCCGGCCACGCCATGGAAGCCGCCACCTGGTTGCTGCCGGCTGGCGATCCAGGCGAGACCGGACGTGACGCCGGCGCTGGCCCGCGGACTGTGGACCAGCGCCAGGGCCATGACCGCCATCGCGGTGCTGTCGATATCGCTGTCGTGGCCGGGCGGAATGAGGCTGGGAAAGGAGCCGTCAGCGTTCCGCAGGCTCTCCAGGTAGGCGATCGCGGGCCTGGCGGCGAGCTTTTGACCGGCCCGGAGCTGGGCAATGATTCCGAGGGCTTGGTCGAATACCGAGGTGGCGTAGCGGTAATTGCCCTGGGCGGCGCAGGGACCGGCGGAGCCGGGCGAGGCGCTGCGGCACACGGTCGCGTCGAGGCCACCGATCAGGTCCTTCCCGCCGAACCGGCGCGGGTTGTCGCCGATGACCTCGGCGAGCAGGGCTTCCTTGGCCAGGGAGCCTCCGCTGGCGAACTTGGTCCCGATCCCGCTCCAGTAGTTGACCGTCTTGCCGGATTGATCCGGCTTACCGCTACGCAGAAAGCCCGCGATATTTTTCAAAGCCAAAATATCTTTACCGCTGGCGGCCAACGCGAGCGCGCCATCGATGGTCAGACCGAAATCGGCGACGTGCGGGAGAGAGGTGTAATACTCCCCTTCAATCAAATTTTTTGGAGAAACAAGATATGCGGTGGCTTTGACCAAGTCCGGACCACGTTTCGCGGCGGCGGCCGATGCCGCGAGCGTTGCGCTGCCGACGGTCAAGATGAGCGTGAGCGCGGCTAGGCGGAACGGCAGCCTGCTGGCTACTGGTGTTTGCCGGCACAGCGGCATGACTCTCCCGAGGCGGAGCGAAACCCCAGATCCGCCCGGCCCGTCGGGAAACCTGAACGTTCCGCGCCGTGGTCCACGACGACGCTTTGACGATGATGCGTCCGCGCCAGGTGCTCCGACTCGCCCGCTCAAGTGCGGGCCCACGGCTGCGGGCCAGTGCCGGAATTTGACCGGCTTCCCCTGATCGCGCTGACGCCTTATCTGATCACACGCAGCTCACACGGTCAATGCGGGGGTATTGACACGCTATTGACGGTGGGGGACAGTAACGTCTGGCACAAGCAGCACAACTAAACAGGCGAGCTGGTGGGGGAAGTCCGGTGAGATCCCGGCGCTGACCCGCAACGGTAAGACGTGGTCCCCGGAGGGACCACGGTGAGCCCGGTTACCTGCTGTCTCGCGACTTTGCTCCCACCTGTCGTGGTCCGCAGGCCGGAGTCCGGCCCCGCGCGGTCCGGTCCCCGAAGTTGCCGGACCGCGGTACTGGCCCGGGGGGACGACCCCCCGGAACCCCACGGAAAGGGGCCACCGGATGAACCGTTCCCGCGCCTTTGTACTCGCACTCCCGCTGGCTTTCGCTATCGGCACAGCGGCCGTGACCGCCGCCGCCCCCGCGCTAGCCGCCAAGCCTGCTGCCGCGCCGAAGAAAGACCAGGCTGCCGCTGGCTGGCTGGCCCGGCAGATGACCGGCCGCAGCCATTTCATCACCGTGTTCAACGGGACCAAGTTCCCCAATCAGGGCCTGACCATCGACGCGATCCTGGCGTTCGCCGCCACGAACACGGCCGGCGGCTACGCGGCCCGCGCCGACAGGTGGCTGCAGCAACCCAGCGTGCTGACGGGTTACATCGGCGATAAGAAGAACGGATTCTTCGCGGGCGCGACCGCGAAGGCCGCACTGGCCGCCGAGGTCAGCGGGCTCAATCCGAAGCATTTCGGCAAAACCAACCTGATCGCCAGGCTCGCCTCGCTGCTGACCAAGTCGGGCCGCTACTCCGACCAGTCGAGCTTCGGCGACTTCAGCAACGCGTTCAGCCAGTCGCTGGCAATCCTGGCGCTCAGCCGGTTCGGCGGGGCCCCCATCACCGCGGTGCGCTTCCTGGTGAAGAGCGAGTGCTCCGACGGCGGGTTCCCGCAGGACTTCGCGCAGAAGACCTGTGTCAGTTCCCCGGACGCGACCGGCATAGTCATCCAGGCGCTGCTGGCGGCCAGGTGGCATAACGCGGCCGAACGCGGGCTGAAGTGGCTGGCCAAAACGCAGCGCCCCGACGGTGGATTCGCTACCTCAGCGACCGCCGCGCCGAACGCCAACAGCACCGGCCTGGACGGGCAGGCGCTCGCAGCCGGAGGCTGGACGCACCGGGCGGCGCGAGCCAGCAAGTTCCTGCTGACCTTGCAGGTCGGATGCTCGGCCACGGCGAGCCGCCGGGGCGCCATCGCGTTCGACGCTACCGGGTTCAAGGCCAGCACGGCGGTGACCGCGACCGCGCAGGGCATTCTCGGGATCGCCGACGTTCCGATGTGGAAGCTGAACTTCCATGACGCCAAGACCGGCGCTCCCCGGCTGGGATGTGCGTCGTGAAGGCGGCTGCGACCCGGCGGACGGCGGCCCTGCTTTCGGTTGTGCTGGCGACCGGCGGGATGACGGTCGCCTCGGCGGCCGGGCCCGCGCGGGCCGCCGCTGCCGCCAAGTGCAGCGGCAAGACGGGCATCAATGTCGTGGTCGACTTCACCAAGCTGAAGGGCAAGGTCAAGATCGGCTGCGATAAGAAGAAGCCGGCGAGCGGGCTCGCGGCGCTGAAGCGAGCCGGCTTCAGCTACACGTTCGTGCCCAGGCACCCTGGCTTTATCTGCACGATCGACCGGCGGCCAAGCAAGTGCAATGGCGCCCCGACCTCGGCTTACTGGTCGTACTGGCACGCCAAGCCGCACGGCAAATGGATGTACAGCAAGCTCGGGGCGGGCAGTTATAAGCCGAAACCGGGCACGGTCGAGGGCTGGGCCTTCGGCAAGGGCAAGCCGCCTAAGATTTCGCCGCCGTAGCAGCCGACCCGCTAGGCAGGTCTCGCTATGGGTGGTGGGTTTCCGCGTAGTGGAGAGTTGACCGCGGAATTCCGCGGCTAAGTCTCCTCGCAGCGGAAACTCACCACGGTAAATCGGGCATTCCCGGCAGATCTTCATGATCGCGGAGAGTTCTCGCTGCGTCCGCGGTTAAGTCTTCCCGGTAGGCGCTGCTCCGGGGCGCCGGAACCGGAAGGCCGCCGGCGACCGGCTTATAGGCTCCGGTCATGGATCGTGATCGGGCTGGGCGGGTTCTGGCGGGTATCGGGGAGTTCTATGCGAGCGAGCCCGCTCAATCGGCTGGGCCGGCGGCGCAGGCGGCACTTGAGTTGTTCCACGACGCGGCCCGGTCGGTGCCGGCTTATGCGCGCTTCCTGAAATCGGCCGGCGTCGATCCGGCCGAGGTGAGGTCGCCCGAGGACTTCGACCGGCTTCCGCTGCTGACCAAGGACAACTACCTGCGTGCGTACCAGTTGCCGCAGGTATACCGGGGCGGAGAGTTTTACAGCTGCGACATGGTGGCCGTGTCATCCGGGTCCTCGGGCACGCCGACCTACTGGTTCAGGTCCGTGCTGGACGAGCGGGCGGTCGCGGCTAGGTTCGAGCAGGTCTTCCGTGACAGTTTCCGTGCCGATGAGCGCTCGACCCTGGCGGTGATCTGCTTCGCGCTCGGCAGCTGGGTCGGCGGCATGTACACGGCCGCGTGCGGCCGGCACCTGGCCGCGAAGGGTTACTCGATCACCGTGGTCACGCCCGGGAACGACGTGACCGAGATCATCCGGATCGTGGAGGACATCGGGCCTTGGTTCGACCAGGTCGTCCTGGCCGGCTATCCGCCCTTCGTGAAGAACGTGATCGACGCCGGCGTGGCGACCGGAGTGGACTGGCGCGAGTACCAGATCAAGCTGGTCCTGGCCGGTGAGGTCTTCAGCGAGGAATGGCGCGACCTGATGGGCCGCCGGGCCGGTATGGACTCACCGCTGACCGATTCTGCGTCGCTGTACGGGACGGCCGATGCGGGCGTGCTGGGTACCGAAACCCCGCTGAGCGTGTCGGTACGCCGGTTCCTCTCGAGTCGGCCGGATGCGCTGCGCGAGCTGACCGGCGAGTCGCGGCTGCCGACGCTGGTCCAGTACGACCCGATGACGAGGTACTTCCAGACTCACGGCTCGACGCTGCTGTTCAGCTGCGACGGGTCGACGCCACTCGTCCGGTACCACATCGCCGATGAGGGCGGGCTGGTCGGGTTCGACGAGCTGCTGGAGTTCTGCTCGCGGTTCGGGCACGATCCGCTGGCCGAGGTCGGCGTCGGGCGCGGGGAGCGCGGGGCGCCGGAACTGCCGTTCGCTTACGTCTTCGGGCGGTCGCTGTTCACCGTGTCCTACTTCGGCGCCAACATCTACCCGGAGAACGTCACCGTCGCGCTGGAACGGCCCTCGATCAGCGACTGGGTCACCGGCAAGTTCGTCCTGGAGACCAGGGAAACCGCGGACCGGGACCGGGAACTGCGGGTCACCGTCGAGCTGGCGCCTGGAGAGTCGGCGTCAGGCGAGCGGGCTCAGGTGCTGGCGGACGCGATCCGGGCCGAGTTGCGGCGGCTCAACAGCGAGTTCGCCCACTACGTGCCGGACGAGTCCCAGCTGCCGGTGATCGACCTGCGTCTGGCCGGGGACCCGGACTACTTCCAGCCCGGCATCAAGCACCGCTACACCCGCCCCACCACCTAACCGGGCCGGAGCCAGCCACAACGGGGAAAGTTCGTGGTGGTCAGCGCCACTACGAACCTTCCCCGTTGTGGTTGCGCGGGACAGCGGGCGCGGTCAGCCCTGGACCACACCGGGTGATTTGGTAGTGTTTGAGGCCTGGTGTACGGATGGGCACGCTGGGTGGTGGTGGCCGGTGATTTCTCCGGGGATATTCGCTGATCTTGATGCGCTACAGAGTTGCTGGCACCCGGTCGCCTACTCGGCCCAGCTGGAAGATCGCCCCATCGCGGCCGAACTGCTCGGCGAGGCACTTGTTCTCTGGCGCACCCGCGACGGCTCGGTTCGTGTCCTCTCCGACGTATGCGTGCACCGGGGCACCGCGCTGTCGCTGGGCTGGATCAACGGCGACGAGCTCGTCTGCGCCTACCACGGCTGGCGGTACCGATCCGACGGCCGCTGCGTCGCGATCCCGCAACTGGCGGATCCGACCCGGGTACCGGCCAAGGCCAAGGTGGCGGCCTTCCGCGCCCAGGAGCGCTACGGCCTGATCTGGGTCGCCATGGTCGAGCCCCGCTGGCCGCTGCCCGAGCTCCCCGAGCTGGAGGCCGGCAGCTGGAAGATGGTGTCGGCCGGTCCGTACTCCTGGAACTGCGACGCGGCCCGGCAGGTGGAGAACTTCACCGACTTCGGCCACTTCCCCTGGGTCCACCCCGGCCTGCTCGGCGACCCCGACCGGCCCGTCGTGCCCCAGCACCGGGTCGACACCGACGGTCACGTGCTGCGATACGAGATCGTGCGCCCGGAGGCGCCCAACTCCGATGACTTCCCGGTCTTCGGCAACGACCAGGCCGGACCACCGGAGCGGCGAAGCCGCTACGAACTGCACCTGCCCTACACGATCGCGCTCCGCCTTGGCTGGGGCGGCGAGCGCGGAATGGTGTACTTCTTCGCGTCCTCACCAGCCGCGGCTGGCCGTTGCACCGGGTACGTCATCATCGGCCGGAACTACAACCTCGAGCAGGACGACCAGGTGATCCGCGAGTTCGAGGACACGATCTTCGGGCAGGACCAGGTCGTCGTCGAGTCTCAGCGGCCAGATCGGGTTCCCTTCGACCTGGCCGCCGAGCTGCACCTGAAGTTCGACGCCGTGGCCGTCGCCTACCGCAAGGCCATGCGAGCCCACGGCCTGGCCACCTCCTGACGTCAGTACCGATGCGTCCAAGGCTCCGCCACGCTGCACGCCAATCGCATGAATCGATGGGAATTTGGGCACCAATCCGTACGACGCCGCTGCCGCGATGCACACCACCTTCACTCAGAAGCCTTAAGCCTTACTCAGCTCCCACAGCTGAGCGTTGCCGTCGAATTGGGTAGTGGCCAGGAGCTTGCCGGCCGGGTTAAGGGCCGCGACCCCGAACTCGTGACGGCCCGTGGGAGTGATAGCGGGCCGGATCTGCTGGCTGGTAGCTACGCTCCACTGCTCGATCGCGCCATCCGTGTTCGTGGTCACGAGGACTTTGCTGTCTGGGGTGAACCCGACTCCGTAAGAGTCGCTGGTGCCCGTCTGCATCGTCTTTCCAACTTGTTTCTGAGTGGCCACGTTCCAGACCCGGTCCTGCCCGAACCCGATTCCCGACGTCCCGATCAGCTTCCCGTCCGGGCTGAACACCGCACTCAGGACCTCATCGTGCCCCATCCGGCCGATGGGCTTCCGCACTTCCCGGTGAGTGGCCACGCTCCACAGCCGGGCGGACGCGCCGGAGTCCGTGGTGAGCAGCAACTTGCCGTTGGAGCTGAACTGCACGAAGAACAGGTCGACCCCGTGAACCGAGAGCGCCTTGCCGACCTGATGGCGGGTCGCGACGTTCCACAACCGGACGTTCCCCGTGACGCTGGCCTCGGCCAGCGACCTGCCGTCAGGACTGAACGCGACGCTGATCACCTTTGCCTTCGAAGCCGCGATGGGCGCGCCGAGCTGGTGGTGAGTCCTGACGTTCCACAGCCGGACGGTGCCATCACCGTCCGCGGTGGCCAGGACCTTGCCGTCCGGGCTGTACGCCACGTTTTTGATCGCCACCACCTTGCTGATCTTGATCGGCGCGCCGATCTGCCGTTGCGTGGCCACGCTCCAGAACCGGGCGGTGCCGTCGGAGTCCGCCGTCGCCAGCACCTTGCCGTCGGGGCTGAACGCCAGCTCCCGCGGCCGATCCCGAAACGCGCCGATCCCTTTGAACTGCCCGCCAGCCGCCGGCCGCCCAGCATGAGTCGGGTACGCCAGCGCGCTCGCCGGGAACACGCCGACGATCGCGGCCACGGCGGCGACGGCGCCGATGAAGCCCGTCGCGCGGCGCCGCCTGATCCTGATCTCGTTCAATTCTCAGATCCCTTGTCTCGACATCCTGACATCAGTACTGATGCGTCAAAGGGCCCTCCGCGCTGCCAGCACGCCATCCAGCTAGCCCTCGCTCAAGACCCACAGGTGGGCGGGACCGTTGAGTTCCGTGGTGGCCAGGAGCTTGCCGTCCGGACTGATGGCCTCGACACCGAACAGGTGACGGCCCTTCGGGGCGATCACGGGCCCGATCTGGTGCCTCGTCGCCAGGCTCCACTGGCGGATCGTCCCGTCGCGGTCGGCGCTGACGATGACTGCGCCGTCGGGGGTGAACGCCACGCCGCTGGCGGTGTCGACGCCCGGGTTCATGTCCTTGCCGACCCTCTTCTGGGTCGCCACGCTCCAGACCCGAACCTGGTCAGGTCCCACGGTGCCGAGCAGCTTGCCGTTGGGGCTGAACACGGCGCTAATGACGCCGTAGCCACCAGACCGGCCAATAGGTTTGCCAACCGGCCGCTGGCTGGCGACGCTCCACAGCTGGGCTGATGAGTTCTCCCCGGTCGTGAGCAGCAGTTTGCCGTTCGGGCTGAACGCCACCGCGAGCACCGCGCCTCCCCCGGCGATCCACGTTTTCCCGATCCCGTTATGCGGGTCGACATCCCACAATCCGACGGTGCCATCAGAGGCGCCCGTGGCCAAGGTCCGGCCGTCCGGGCTGAAAGCCACCGTCAGCACGGCTGGTCCGGCCCCGTCCGTCCCCACGTGAATAGCCGATCTGATCTGGCGGCGAGTCGCGACGCTCCAGAGCCGGACGGTCCCGTCGGCAACCGCGGTGGCCAGAACCTTGCCGTCCGGGCTGAAGGCGACAGCGTTGATGTGGACCTCGAATGCGAGCTTGATCGGCGCGCCTATCTGCCGTTGGGTGGCAACGTTCCACAACCGAGCGGAGCCGTCACTGTCAGCGGTGGCCAAGACCTTGCCGTTCGGGCTGAAGGCCAGCTCGATCGGGCGATCTCCATGGCCACCGATGGCGTGAGCCGGCTTGCTGGCCGCCGGCGGACCGGAATGAGGCAAGTCACCGATCACCGGGACCAGCCCGAGGATCGCGGCGACGACGGCGACACCGCCGACCGTCCCCGTCGTGCGGCGGCGCCGGATCCTGATGCCCGTGCGCAGCGCGTTGCGTGCGACCGGCCCGATCGGCGGTTCTTCGGTTAGAGCGTCGGCTAGCAGCGAGCGCAGCGTGTTCTCATCCATCTCAGATCTGCTTTGTCTCTAGTTCGACCCGCAGCCGGGCGAGCGCGCGGGAACTCTGACTGCGGACGTTGCCGGGCGAGCAGTCAAGCAGCGATGCGACTTCTTCGATGCTCAGGTCGACCCAGTAGCGCAGAACCACGATCGCCCTGGCTCTGGGCGGCAACGTGGCCAGGGCGGCGAGCACCACCATCCTGGTCTCCGGCGTCGACCACTCAACAGCTGGAGCCTCGGGCAACTGATCGGTCAGAACCTCGACCGGCCGTTTCAGCCGCCGGTCGGTCAGGTAGCAGTTCAGCAGCGTCCGGGTCGCGTAGGCATGAGCCGCGTCTTGCCGCTGGATCCGGCGCCAGGCCACGAACACCTTGGCCAGGGCGCTCTGCACCAGGTCTTCGGCGGTATGCCAGTCACCGCACAGCAAAAACGCGGTCCGCCGCAACCGGGGTGCCGCCGTCTCCGCAAACTCCGCGAACTCATCGGCGAATCTCACGTCAGTATTGATGCGTCCAAGGCTCCGCCACGCTGCCTGCCAATCGCGTGATCGAAGGGAAATTGAGCACCAAAGGGAACGTGTACCACGTCAACGCGGACCACCTCCCGGGCTTAGGCCTTGCTCAGGATCCACAACCGGGCGTTTTGGTTGAGCTCGGTGGTGGCCAGGATCTTGCCGTCGGGACTGAGGGCCTCGACATTAAACGGGTGATAGCCCTCGAGCACGATCGCGGGCCGGATCTGACGATCGGTCGCCACGCTCCACTGCCGGATCGCGGCGTCGACGTAGTCGGTGACCAGAGTCTTGCCGTCCGGCGTGAACGCCACCCCGACGGAGTCCGAGCGATCCGACGGCATGGACTTTCCCACCTGCCTGCGGGTGGCTACGCTCCACACGCTGTCCGACAAAGACGCGGCCAGACCGATCAGCTTGCCGTCAGGGCTGAACACCGCCGTATTCACGCCGCCGCGCGTATCGCCGACCGGCTTGCCCACCTGGCGGCGAGTGGCCACGCTCCACAGCCGGGCAACCCCGTCGGATTCCGTGGTCAGCAGAAGCTTGCCGTCGGGACTGAACTTCACCGACATCAGATGGGCCGGGTACTGAACCCCGGGGAGAGTTAGCACGCCGACCTGGCGGTGAGCGGCGATATTCCACAGCCGCACGCTCCGGCCGAAGGCAGCGCTGGCCAGCATCCGTCCGTCGGGGCTGAACGCGACGCTGACCACCTTCAGCTTGCCGCCCCCAAACGGCGCTCCGATTGGCCGGTGGGTCGCGACGTTAAACAGCCGGGCGGTGCCGTCGGTGTCCGCTGTGGCCAGCACCTTGCCGTCGGGGCTGTACGCCACATTCTTGATCCCCACGTGGGGGATCATGATCGGCTTGCCGATCTGCCGCTGCGTGGCCACATTCCAAAACCGGGCCGTGCCATCGGAGTCCGCAGTCGCCAGAACCTTGCCGTCGGGACTGAACGTCAGCTGCTGCGGACGATCACGAAACCCGCCAATCTCCGCACCTTGAACCTGGACCACCGCCGGCCGCCCCGCCTGAGCCGCATGAGCCGCACGCGCCGCATGAATCGAGTGCACGGCCCGCGCCGGATGCGCCTGCGCGCTGGCCGAGCACCCGCCGGTCAACGCGGCGACGGCACCGACACCACTGACGATCTCCGTCGCGAGGCGCCGCCTGATCCTGATCTCGTCCAATTCTCAGTCCCTTGTGGTTACGAGCTCGACGCGCGAGCACCTGATGCCGACGTGTGGCCTCGACGTCCTGACATCGGTACTGATGCGGCCAAGCCTCCGCCACGCTGCGATCCAAAGCGGACAATTTTCTGCTCAACGCATGGACGGACGAGTTCGGAACAGGGTCACGGCCGAGAGGTCGCCCATCAGCCGGCTGGCCACGGGCAGCAGGCGCCGGAAGCGTCCCGGCAGCTGAGCTCGCACTTCCGCGGGCGGCCGGCTGACGGCGGCTGCCTCGACGACTCTGGTCCGTGAGCACCGGACGCCTCAGGCCGGTCTGCCGGGCCCGGGCGGCCACCATGATGAAGAGCGTCTTCTGGATCTCGCCGAGTTCAACCTTCACCTTGTCCGCCATGAAGCCCTATTCTGCCGCCATGAGGATCGAGCCCTATCAGGCCATCGGCCTGGTACCCACGATGCGCGGAATTCGCCAGCGGTCCGAGATCGGTGTCAACCTGGAGCACCTGTCGCACCTGATCAAGGCCGCTTCCTGGCTATCCAGCCTGGACCTGCCGGTACGGCTGATCGCCATTCCGGAGGGGGCCCTGCAGGGGTTCAACGACGAGGTCCTTGATCTGGACCACGAGACCTTCGCGGCCGAGTGCGCCATCGACATCCCCGGCCCAGAGACCGATTACCTAGGCGGACTCGCCCGGCAGTGGAACGCGTTCGTCATGGCTCAGGCCAAGGCCAGGCATCCCGAGTTTCCTGGCAAGTTCTTCAACGTCGGCTTCATCATCGACCCCGACGGCGAGATCATCCTGCGGCACCACAAGGTCGTGCCGCTGCTGCCGGTGGAGCACTCGGTCAGCCCGCACAACGTCTGGGACAAGTGGATCGAGTTGTACGGCCGCAATCTCGACGCGTTCTACCCGGTGGCCGACACCGCGATCGGCCGGCTCGGCTTCCTGATGGCGAACGAGGGCTCCTACCCGGAGAACGCCCGCGGCCTGGCGATGAACGGCGCCGAGGTCCTCTACCGCGGACCGTACCCGCACCCGCACGTCGGCAACGGGCTGTTCGAGGTGCAAAACAGAGCCCGCGCCCTGGACAACAATCTCTACCTGATCGCCTGCAACGTCGGCACGTACTACCTGAACGCCGACTCCGACGTCCCGATCGACACCTTCGGCGGCGGTTCGGCCGTGATCGACTATCGCGGCCAGATCGTCGGACGCCACGACTACAGCGCCGGATCCTCGTGGGTCGCGGGGACGATCGACATCGAGGCGCTGCGGTCGTTTCGGGCGAGCGCACAGTGGGACAACTGGATCAAGGACCTGACCACCGAGCAGTACCAGTTGATCTACGAGCAGCCGATCTATCCCAAGAACCTCTACCTGGACCGCAAACCGTACGATCACGCCGAATACCGCCGCGAGGTAATCGACCGGCAGATACGACTCATGCACGAGCGGGACATCTGGAAGCAGCCTGGGTCGTAGGAAGCAAGCCACCTGCCAGCTTTCTGCCAAAATAATGAAATACTTATTTTAGGCATAAATATTGTGCAGGTGCTTCAGGTACAGTGACGAATTCCGCGATTCAGGCGTCCTCCCCGTTCGGTGCGGACAGAATGCAATTGCGCGGTTGCTAGCCCGGGGGGCGACCCCCGGAATCCCCGCAGGGGAAGGAGCCAGATGAGCATCTTGGGCACCAGGGTCGTCCGGACCGAGGACCCCAAAATTCTGACGGTCGGCGGCACGTACGTCGATGACTTGCGGGAGCCCGAGCTGCAGGGGGCGGCGCGGGTCATCTTCGTGCGCAGTCCGATCGCGCATGCGCGGATCACCGGCATCGACACCGAGGAGGCGCGACAGGCGCCGGGGGTCGTCGCCGTGCTGACCGCAGCCGACATGGACGACCTGGGACCACCTCCGCCCCCAACGGAAGGCGGCGAGGCTCCGATGCCGCTTGGCGGGCCGTGGCAAGAGCCGCTGCTCGCCTTTGACCGGGTGCGACACGTAGGAGAACCGGTGGCAATCGTCGTGTGCGACGACAGCTACTCCGGTGCGGATGCGGCTGAGCTGGTCAGCGTTGACTATGAGCCGCTCGATCCGGTGGTGACTATCGACGACGCGCTGGCGGGTTCGACCCTGCTCTTCGATGGCACGGACTCGAACGTCGCGGTGACGGCCGGCGGCCCGGCCGATGCCGACGCCTTCGACGGCTGCGAGGTCGTGGTCGAACAGACGATCGTGAACCAGCGGCTGGCGGCGCTGCCGATGGAAGGCCGCGCAGTGGCCGCGACGTTTGCTGACGGCAAGCTGACAGCCTGGGTGAGCACGCAGAACGCTCAGATCGCGCGATTCATCCTCGCGGGCGCGTTCGGGATGGACCCGGCCGGCATCCGCGTCGTGGCGCCCGACGTGGGCGGCGGGTTCGGAGCCAAGGTCGGAATCGACCGGGACGGGATCATCGTGGCCTGGGCCGCAAGGCACCTTGGCCGGGCGGTGCGCTGGGCCGAGACCCGCAGCGAGAACCTCGTCGCCATGACCCAAGGCCGGGCTCAGCGGCACGCGATCAAGATAGGCGGCACCCGCGACGGGCGCATCCTCGCCTACCATCTCGACGTGATCCAGGACACCGGTGCGTACCCCCGGATGACCGGGTTCCTGGCGATGCTGACCAGCCTGATGTCGGCTGGCGCCTACGACATTCCGAAGGTGCAGACGGCGGCTCGGACCGTGGTGACCAATACCACGCCGATCAGCGCGTATCGCGGGGCCGGCCGGCCCGAGGCGACGGCCGCGATCGAGCGGGCGGTGGACCTGTTCGCCGCCGAGATCGGGATGGACCCGGCTGAGGTCCGCCGGATCAACGTAGTGGCCTCCGACAAGTTCCCGTTCCAGTCGCCGAGCGGCGCGCTGTACGACTCGGGCGACTACGTATCCGCGCTCGACAAGGTGCTGGCCGGGGCCGGCTATCAGGAACTGCGAGCGGAGCAGGCGGCCCGGCGGGAGCGGGGCGACGTCGTCCAGCTGGGCATCGGGCTGTCGTCCTACGTCGAGATCACCGCCGCCGACGCCGCCGGCGGCGAGACCGGCCGCCTCGACGTGCACGACGACGGCACCGCGACCGTCTACACCGGGAGTTCGGCCCACGGCCAGGGTCACCACACGACGTGGGCCATGCTGGTCGAATCCGAGCTCGGCATCGGCATGGACAAGGTCACCGTGATCCACGGCGACACCGACCTGATCCCGCTGGCGGTCGGAACCTACGGGTCGAGGTCGCTGCAGCTCGGCGGGGTGGCCGTGCAGAAGGCGGCCTGGGACGTCAAGGACCAGGCCCGGGCGGTGGCGGCCGACATGATGGAGGCCAGCGAGGCCGACCTTGAGCTGGACGCCGAGACCGGCCTCTGGCAGGTACGCGGTGACCCGGCCACGGGCAGGTCCTGGGCCGAGGTGGCGACTCACGCCGGAGCGCAGGGATTCACGGCGTCGGTGAACTACACCGAGGGAACGCCTACGTTCCCGTTCGGCGCGCACGTGGCGGTCGTCGAAGTCGACACCGAGACCGGCAAGGTGCGGCTGGCCAGGCACATCACGGTGGACGACGCCGGGACGATCATCAGCCCGCTGCAGGCCGAGGGCCAGCGGCACGGCGGCATCTCCCAGGGCGTCGCTCAGGCGCTGCTCGAAGAGGTCGTCTACGACAGCCAGGGCAACCCGCAGACCGGCACGCTCGTGGACTACGCCGCGATCAGCGCGCCTGACCTGCCGAGCTTCGAGTTGCTGCGCAGCGAGACGCCGACCCCGGTCAACGCCCTGGGCGTCAAGGGAATCGGCGAGGCTGGGACGATCGGCGCGACGCCGGCCGTGCAGAACGCCGTGATCGACGCGGTCAGCCACCTCGGCGTCCGGCACATCGACATGCCGACTACGCCTTCGCGCGTCTGGGCCGCAATTAACGAAGCGAGGGGAAGCTGATGGAAATCGCGCTGACCGTCAACGGCAGCGAGGTCAAAGCCGATGTGGCGGACCGGATGCTGCTGGTGCACTTCCTTCGCGAGCAACTCAACCTGACCGCGACCAAGGTGGGCTGCGATACCAGCTCATGCGGTGCGTGCACCGTGCTGCTCGACGGGCAGTCGGTCAAGTCGTGCACCGTGCTCGCCGCCCAGGCCGACGAGCGGGCGGTGACCACGATCGAGGGGCTGGCGAATGGGTCAGGACCGCGGGGGGTTGCGGGGGGTCGTCCCCCCGAGCCAGCGCAGTGGCACGCCGTGCAGCGGGCGTTCCGCGCCGAGCACGGAGCCCAGTGCGGCTTCTGCACCTCCGGCATGGTGATGGCGGCGGTCAGTCTCCTGTCCGAGAACGGCTCGCCCACCGAAGAAGAAGTCCGGGCCGGGCTCGAAGGCAACCTGTGCCGGTGCACCGGCTATCACAACATCGTGCGGGCGGTCCTGGCCGCTGCTGCTGATTCTGCTTCGGCTGAGGGGACGGGCGCGTGATCCCGGCGACTTTTACCTACAGGCGGGCCCGGTCGGTCGACGAGGCCTTCTCTGCTCGACGAGGGCGGTGACGAGGCTAAGTACATCGCCGGAGGCCAGTCGCTGCTTCCCCTGATGAAGCTGCGCCTCGCCGCGCCGGAAACCCTGGTCGACGTGGGCCGGCTCGACGAACTCAGCTACATTCGCGACGAGGGCAGCCACATCGCGGTCGGCGCGCTGACTTCGCACCACCTGCTGGCCTCGTCTGAGCTCCTCGGGCGGGACCTGCCGCTGCTGGCCTTTGCCGCCGGCCAGGTCGGTGACCCCCAGGTCCGCCATCGCGGCACGATCGGCGGCTCGCTGGCGCACGCCGACCCCGCCGCCGATCTCCCGGCCGTGGTCCTGGCTCTGGACGCGACACTGGTCGCGCGCGGACCTTCAGGCTCCCGGGAGATCGGGGCGCACGAGTTCTTCCTCGGCCTGTTCGAGACCTCGCTGCAGCCGGGCGAACTGCTCACCGAGATCCGCGTGCCCAAGCCGGGCTCGGCCGGGTGGTCGTTCCAGAAGTTCACCAAGCGCGCGATCGACTGGGCCATCGTCGGCGTCGCGGTCCAGGGCGGCAACGTCGCGCTGGTGAACATGGGCCAGACCCCGGTGCGGGCCGGTGCCGTCGAGCAGGCACTCTCGTCCGGGGCCGGTCTAGCCGAGGCGGCCGCCCACGCCGCCGATGGAACCAGCCCGTCCGACGACCTCAACGGCAGCACCGCCTACCGCCAGCACCTGGCCAGGGTCCTGGTAACGCGCGCCCTCGAGGAGGCTCACGGCCGCAACGGCGGATAACCGAGCTACGCCGCCGATGATGACCGTGTCATGGCGTTCTTGCGTCACGAAATGAACTTAACCGCCGGGCTGATGACGGATGGCGAAGATCGCGGCCTGCACCCGGTCTTGCAGGCCCAGTTTGGTGAGGATGCTGCGGACGTGGGTCTTGACGGTCTGCTCGCCGATCGCGAGGTCACGGGCGATCTGCCGATTGCTGTGGCCCTGGGCGATCAGCCCCAGCACCTCGCGCTCGCGCGGCGAGAGCGGCGCTAGCGGGTCCGGCGGATCTGGCGGCGGCGGGCGGCGGAGCGCCTGGGTGAGGCGGGTCAGCAGCTCCGGGCTGAGGCTGGCCGTGCCGGCGGCGGCGTCCCGGACGGCGCCGATGACCTGCTCGGCCGATGCGGTCTTGAGCAGGTAGGAGGTGGCGCCTGAGTGCATGGCGCGGACGAGGTGCTCGTCGTCGGCGGCGGAGGTCAGCACGACGAGGGCGGGGCAGTGCGGCTGGTCGCGCAGGGCGGCGATCACGGCGTGGCCGTCCAGTTCGGGCATGTACAGGTCCAGGAGCAGCACGTCAGGACGGGTAGCGGCGACCACGTCGACCGCCCGCTGGCCGTCTCCGGCTTCACCGACGATTTCCACGCCCGGTTCTTGGCCAAGCAGGAAGCAGAGCCCGTCCCTAACGATGCGATGATCGTCGGCGATCACCACGCGAATCGTCATGGCACCGGCACCCGAACGGTCAGAGCCGCACCACGGCCGGGCGCACTGTCGATCTCCACGGTGCCGCCGAGTTCGGCGACGCGCTCGCGGATGTGGGCCAGGCCAGAACCAGCGCTCGGAACGGCCGGGTCGAAGCCGGTGCCGGTGTCGCGGACGGCAAGCTCGACGTGCCCGTCGCACCGGCTCATCGACACGGCCAGCCGACGAGCGTGCCCGTGCCGGACCGCGTTGGCGCAGGCCTCCTGCGCGATCCTGAGCAGTGCGTGCTCAACCGGCGCGGGCACGGTCACATCGGCCAGGTCAGCGTCGACGGCGACACCCAGGCGCTCGGTGTAGGCCGCGCAGATCTCCCGCAGGGCCGGGGTGAGCCCGGCCCCTTCCAGGTTGGCGGGCCGCAATTCGACCAGCAGCGTCTGCATGTCGCGCAGCGCCTCCTCGCTGATCCGCTCGAGCGCCTGAGCCTGCTGATTGCCCGGGTCGGCCCGGCACATCCCGGCGGCGATCATCCGCAGGCCGAACAGGTGCTGGGAGATCGCGTCGTGGACCTCGCGGGCGATCCTGGCTCGCTCGGCGGCCCGCGCGTCGCTGGTGGCCCGCTGCCGTTCGGCCTCGAGCGCGGAGCCGAGCTGGCGGGTCATAGACGTGAAGTTCGCCTCCAGCCGGCCGAGCTCATCCCGGCCGGACCCGGGCAGGCTGACGGTGTAGTCACCGTCGGCGACCGCGAGGGTGGCGCTTTCCAGGCGGCGGACCCGGCGGATGAGGCGGCGCGAGGCGAGCAGCCCGAATAGCACGCCGACCGGCACGATGGCCAGGACCATGGCGTACGGACCGGTCAGCACCGGGCCGGCCTCATCCAGGTGGCCCAGTTCGGTCAGGGCGCGGATCGGGCTGATGTACCGGTTCGACCAGGGAGCCTGGACATAGACCAAGGCGACCCGTCTCGACGTACCGGCCGTAGGCGGGATCAAAACCGCCCCGTGAGCCCGCCAGACCATGAACACGACGGCGCCGTACCGGGTGCCCACGTTGCCGGCCTTGATGTAGCCGCCGATCACGTTCGCCGGTGATGCCTGGACCGGCAGCTCGTTAGCGGCCGACCGCCCAGGCCGGTACCGCGACGGCGCGGAAGACGCGAGGACCGTCCCGTCGGCCGCGATGGCCACGACCGCGGTGACCGCCTGGTCGCTGTCGACCGGGCCGGTGATCGCCGGGACGATCAGCGTGCCGTCCGGCTTGGTCCTGGCCACGCCTGGGTCCGCGGCCGCGCCGGCCTCGCCGAGCACCTTCCGGGCCGGCACGCCATCGGGATAGAGCCGCGAAAGCTGATGGCCATAGGCCTGGGCGGCGGCATTCACCTCGGTCTGCAACCGGGCGGCATTGAGCAGCCGGGGCACCTGGAAGCCGAGCACGAGCGACTCGACCAGAATGACGGCGGCGAACGTGACGAGAATGTAGGACGCGATCAGGCGCCCAGAAAGGCCCGACAGCCTCAACGCCATTCGCCGCACCCGGTCAAGCACATGTGCACGCTACCTTCGCGCGACCCTGCGCGTATCCCTCCAATGAGGTAGCCGCGCTACGCCAAGTGCGTGATGTGCCACCGGCCCGGTGATCGGCACGCTGACGGCCATGAACCCAAAGTCGCGAATCGCCGCCGCCGGCCCTGTCCTGGCCCCTGCCTTGCTAGCAACCGTCCTGTTGGCAACCGGATGCGGTACCAGCTCCTCATCGACCGGTGCGCCGAGCACGGGCGGGTCGGGCAACTCCCCGACACCAGCCAGCTACGTCAACTGCATGCGCTCGCACGGAGTGCCGAACTACCCGGGGCCGGACAGCAGCGGCCAGCTCACCAAGATCACGCCGACGGATGTTCCGAAGCTTGGAGTCAGCCTTATCCGGTTCCAGGCCGCCCAGAAGGCTTGTGAGGCCCAGTGGCCCTACCGGCCGCCTACCCTGGCCCAGCAGCGGCAGGAGCTGACCGACTACCTGAAATTCGCCCAGTGCATGCGTGGGCACGGGCTCCCTGGCTTCCCCGATCCCACCGCCGAGACCGGCGGCCCCCGGTTCTTGATCAGCGTCAGCAAGGACGGCTTTGACCCGCACTCACCGGCGGTTCTGGCCAAGGCCCACGAATGCGAGCGCGTGCTGCCCGCCGGCTCGGGGCTTCCCGAAGTGACGGTGACGCCATGAGACGACGCCGGGCGGCGGCGCTGGGCCTGGGCGTGGTGGTAGCGGCCGGCGCGGTGTCGGCGTGGCGGGCCGGGGTGTTTTCCTGGTCGGCCTCGGCTGGGACCGGCCTGGTGGCGCCGACGTCGGCCACGGCGGTGGTGACCAGGCAGGAACTGTCGGCGACGACGCCGCTCGCCGCGACGCTGGTATACGCCGGGTCGTTCACGGTGCACGCACCGGGCGGAGGGACGCTGACCTGGCTGCCGTCGCCCGGGCGGGTGATCGCACAGGGACGGGTGCTGTACCGGACGGACCTGACCAGCCCGGTGGTGCTGCTTTACGGCCGTGTCCCGGCCTGGCGGACCCTGGACGAGGGCCTGACCGGGGCGGACGTGACCCAGCTGAACCACGATCTAGTGGCGCTCGGCGACGCGGACCGGGCCGACATCGCCGCGCTGGGCTGGAGCTACTACTCCTGGGCGACGCGGGCCGGGGTGCAGAAGCTGCAAGCAGACAACGGCATCGCCTACCCAACTGGATCGCTGTCGCTCGGGCAAGCCATCTTCGAGCCGGAGGCGCTGCGAGTCGCCCAGGTCACCGCCATCCTGGGCGGGACGGCGTCCGGGGCGATCTTCCGCGCGACCTCAAACCGGCAGCAGGTGACGATCCCGATGGACGTCTCCCAGCAGGACGAGGTTCGCACTGGCGACCGGGTGACGGTAACGCTCCCTGACGGCACCACGACGCCCGGCGTAGTGTCCTCGATCGGCAAGGTGGCGGTGACCACCACCGGGTCAGAAGGCGCGGTCACGACGATCCCCGTCGACGTGCGGCTGACCAACCCGAAGGCGGCGGGCAGTCTGGATCAGGCGCCGGTGACCGTCAACGTCACCACCGCGAACAGCCACGGCCCGGTGCTGGCGGTACCGGTCGGCGCGCTCATGGCCCGCGCCCCGGCCCAGTACGCGGTCGAAGTCGCGGGCCAGGGGAACACCAGGCGCTGGATAAAGGTCCGGGTCGGGATCTTCGACGATGCCGCCGGCCTGGTCCAGGTGTCAGGTGCGCTAGTTCCCGGCCAGCGCGTCGTGGTGCCCGCGTCGTGACCGGCCCGCGCACTGCCCAGCCGTCCAACCAGCCGGTACTGGAGCTGACCCAGGTGTCGAAGAAATTCCCCGGCCAGCCTCCGGTACTGGCCCTTGACCAGGTGAGCCTGGCCGTGGCCGCTGGCGAGCTGACCGCGATCGTCGGCCCGTCCGGATCGGGCAAGTCCACATTGCTGCACCTGATGGGCACGCTCGACCAGCCGACCGCAGGCACGCTGCGTGTCACCGGCCTGGACGCGGCCGCGATGACCGACCGGGAACTAGCCGCACTGCGAGCGTCCAGGATCGGGTTCGTGTTCCAGCAGTTCTTCCTGGCCGAGCACCAGTCGGTGCTGGACAACGTGGCCGACGGGCTGCTGTACGCCGGCGTCCGGCGAGCCGAACGGAGGCGACTGGCCACCGGCGCCCTGGCCCGGGTCGGGCTGGCACACAAGGCCACCGCAAGGCCGACGCAGCTATCCGGAGGCGAACGGCAGCGAGTCGCGATCGCCCGGGCGATCGCCGGCTCCCCGCCAGTAGTGCTGGCCGACGAGCCGACCGGAAACCTCGACTCCGCCACGGGAACAGCGATCCTCAGCCTGCTGGAGGAGCTCAACCGGCAGGGCACCACCGTCGTCGTCATAACCCACGACCACGCCATCGCCGCCCGAACCCGGCGTCGTATCGAGATGCTCGACGGGCACATCGTCACCGACGTACAGGAGGCAGCATCATGACCGCGGCTCTGGCCCCGGCCCGGCTTGGCCCTCGAGATCTGGCTGGGCTAGCGGCCGTCGGGCTGCGCACCCGCAAGCTGCGGGCCGGGCTGTCGGCCCTCGGCATCGCGATCGGCGTCGCCGCGATCGTCGCCGTCCTCGGCCTGGCCGCGTCGTCGTCGGCCGCGCTGCTGGCCGAGATCCACCAACTGGGCACGAATCTGCTGACCGTCACCAACGGGCAGACCATTGCCGGCGTCACCGCCGAACTGCCCGTCGCGACGCCCGGCATGATCTCCCGGCTGCCCGGCGTCACCGCCGTCCAGGACATCGGCGGAATCAACGGAATCAACGTCTACAAATCCCCGTACATCCCCGCGATCGAAACCAACGCGCTGAGCGTCGACGCCACCACCTTGGGCCTGCCCGCCACGGCCGGCACGTCGCTAGCGCAGGGCCGGTTCCTGAACGCCGCGACCGAACGCGAACCCGTCGCCGTGATCGGAGCCCTCACCGCGCGACTGCTCGGCATCGACCGGATCACGCCCGGACTGCGGATCTGGGTCGGCAACCAGTGGTTCTACGTCACCGGGATACTCAACCGCGCGGTGCTCGCACCGGAACTCGACTCCGCGGTCCTGATCGGATTCCCCGCCGCCGAGAAGTTCCTGCAGTTCGACGGTCACCCCTCGCAGATCTACCTCCGCACCGCCAACACCGAGGCCGTCACCACCCGGGTCGACCGGCTGCTCGGCTACCAGGCCAACCCGGAGAGCCCCAACCAGGTCAACGTCTCCCAGCCATCCTCGGCGCTGACCGCCCAGGCCGACGCCAAGGGTGCCCTGGACACGCTGTTCCTCGGTCTCGGCGCGATCGCGCTGCTGGTCGGCGCGATCGGGGTCGCCAACATCATGGTCATCTCGGTCCTCGAGCGGCGCCAGGAGATCGGCCTGCGCCGCGCGCTCGGCGCGACCAGAGGACAGATCAGGATCCAGTTCCTGGCCGAGACTGTGCTGCTGTCCCTGACCGGCGGCGCGGCCGGAGTGGTCATCGGCGCGGCAGCAACGGCGATCTACGCCCGGACCCACCACGAACTGCTGGTCATTCCGGCGCAAGCCTGGACCGGAGGCCTCATTGCGGCAGTCGTCATCGGCGCCCTAGCCGGCCTCCTGCCCGCCATCCGCGCCGCCCGGCTGTCGCCAACCCGGGCCCTGTGGAGCCTATGAGCCGACCGAAGATGTCCTGAATGCCGAGCAGCGTCGGGTCAGTCGACAACTGCCAGGTGTCGCCGCCGTCCGTGGTGGAGATCACCTGGGCCAGTCCGTCAGCCTCGTTGAGACCGCCGGCCGCCGTACAGTCGAGCACAGACGGGCACGAGATCGTCCACAGGCGGTAGGTGCCATTAGGCGCTATCGCCGTCGGCCAGTTTGAGCCAGCCGGTCTCGGCGACGATCTCGTCGGCGGCCTGTCCGACGGTTAGACGGGTGGTGTCGATTCGGGTGGCGTCGATCTTCGCCTGGTCCAGGGCCTCGGCGTCCTCAGCCGCGTTCGCGGCGACTTCGAGCAGCTTCTCGGCGGGCTGCCCGCCGAGCGGGTCACCGGGCTCATTCCAGCTGCTGCCCTGGCCGCGGAGCATGATCCGCCGCGTCAGTTCCCCGACCTCGGCGTGGAGCCGGGCGAGCGTGAGGCTCGCGTCCGGCAGGGCGGCGGCGTAGGCCTCGGCGACGGCACCGTTCTCGACGGGACCGACCGCTACCAGGCACTGGGCGCCGGCGGCGCGGTAGTTCTGCCAGACGGACGCCAGGTTGCGGGCCTTCACTTCCAGGTTGCCCTGGCCCGGGCGGCAGAAGCCGACCTGGCCGAGGTCGAGATAGGCGGCGGCCGAACCGGCTCCGACGGTCCTGACGTAGATTTCCCAGCCAATCGTCGACTTGCCGGCCCCGGTCGGCCCGCACAGCAACAGGATTCGCCCGCCGGCGACGGTCGCTTCGCGGTCGTGCGGCGGGGTGTCGTCCTCATCGCTCGGATCGGGCAGGCTGGGCCATCCGGCGAGTCGGTCCCGCACCAGCCGGGTCGTCTCGGCGACCGACAAGCCGCCGGTGTCGAGGCACAGGTCGGCGAAGTCCGTCTGGTCTAGCGCGTCGGCTTCGGCCAGGATCTCGTCGACCGGGTAACCCTGGTCGCCTCGCTCACGGATCCGCCGGCTGAGCTCATCCCGATCGGCGCGCAGCCGGCAAATGGTCAGTGCACCCCGCGGCACCAGGTCGGCGTGCGCTCCGTTGACGGGGTCGACGACGCCGGACACGACTACGCAACTCGCACCCGCCGCCTGGTAGTTCGCCACCACGGCCCCGAGGTTGCCGGCCTTCAGCCGGTACCGGCCAGGATCGGCTGGGGGCTCCGGGTAGCACATGCCCAGCTGATCGATGTCGACGTAGCCCGTCTCGATCCCAGCGTCGGCGAGCTGGCCGTAGAGCTCCCAGCCGACAGTGCTCTTGCCGATTCCCGGCGGCCCGCACAACCACAACACCGGAATCCGAGCCATGACCAGGATTGTGCCGGCCCTCTCCGCCTCGCGTCGAGCGAATTAAGTCGAGCGAATTAAGCGGCCGCTCTGGCCGCCGGCCGAGCCGCAACAGCGCTGACTCCGGACCGTTATTCTGGCAACGGCGCAGGGTCAGCGCTGTTGTTGGCTGTTAGGTCAGCGGGCGGCCGAACGGGATGGCCAACTCGACGATGCGTGATGACATGGTGCCTTTCCGGCTGATGATGCCGCTCGGGCACAACCATGGCAAAATCTCCTGACGAAAAAACAGCGATTTCGGAGGCGCCACATGCCACGCCAGGACGTTCGGATTCCCGCAGCCGATGGTGACAGCGCCGCCACGCTGCACGTTCCTGAGGGCGCCGGCCCGTGGCCGGCTGTCCTGGTCTACGTCGACGCGGCCGGGGTCAGGGAGACGTTCCGGCAGATGGGCGATCAGTTCGCGAGCATGGGCTACGTCACCTTGGTCCCCGACCTTTACTACCGCTCGGCGGACTGGGCGCCGTTCGACATCGCCACGTTGTTCAGCGACGAGTCGGAGCGGGCCCGGCTGATGACGATCATCAGGCTGCTCACGAAGGACAAGGTCGTCGCCGATGCGAACGCCTACGCGGACTTCTTGCTGGCCAGGCCCGAGGTGTCCGGGACCGCGATCGGCACCACCGGCTATTGCATGGGCGGCCGGCTATCGCTGATCGCGGCGACCGGCCTCGGGGACAAGGTTGCGGCGGCGGCCTCGTTCCACGGCGGGCATCTGGCGGTTCCCGACAACCCGGACAGCCCGCACCTGGCGGTCGGCGAGGCCACCGCCGCGATCTACGTGGCCGGCGCGGAGGAAGACGCCGGGTTTACCGCCGAGCAGGCCGAGTTGCTGCGAACCGCGCTGGCCGAAGCGGGCCTGGAGCACACCGTCGAGTTTTACCCGGCCAAGCACGGGTTCGCGGTTCCCGACAACCCCACCTACGACGAGCAGGCCAGCGCCCGGCACTGGGAGGCCTTGCGGCACCTGTACCTGGCCCATCTGGTCTAGCGGGAGGCGGACAGCCGGACAGCCGGAAACGGGGTCAACCCGGCAGCGCCTTTACCGCCCGTGGTGCCTGCGCGGCAGCCTGGCATTTCCTGACCGCAATCCCAGCGAGGCTGTTCAGCTTTTAGTCCCGGGTGAATCCGCATATTCACCTGGTTTTTCACGGGTGAATATGCGGATTCACCCGGTCGCGGCCGCGAGTCACCGTGACGGCCGGGGCGCGGCCGCGGGCATCGATCTTGGCGAGCAAATGGTTATGTGGCTCTGGCGAGAAGGCGCCAGCGCTTCGCCACGCCCGAGCTGCAGACGATCGCCCGAATCGGCAGGCGACCGGAGCCGTGTCGTTACGATATTTGTCGCGGCTAGGCTCCCAGCCCGGCGGTGAGGCCGTTCTGGTAGGCGAAGGTGACGGCCTGGGCGCGGTCGCGAGCGTCGATCTTGGCGAGCAAGTGGTTGACGTGGCTCTTGACCGTGCCTTCGCTAATGACAAGGCGCTCGGCGATCTGGGCGTTGGACAGGCCGGCCGCGATGAGGGACAGCACCTCGGCTTCCCTGGGGGTGAGTCCGGCTGGGAGAGGCGAGACCGCCCGGCCCGGGTCGGACGCCGATGGCCCGGGCCCCAGGGCGATCGCGTCGACCAGGTGATGCTGGACGGCGGGGTCGATGACCGCGTGGTTGTCGAGGACTTGCCGCAGGGCCTCGCGGATCTCCGCCCCGCCCGCGTCCTTGGTCAGGTAGCCGCGGGCACCGGCCCGCAGCGCGCTGAGCACCGACCGGTCGTCGGCGTAGGTGGTGAGCACGATCACCTTGACCTGGGGGACGCGTTCGCGCAGCAGGCGAGTCGCCTCGACCCCGTCGCAGCGGGGCATCCGCAGGTCCATGAGGACAACGTCGGGGAGCAGTCCGGTCGCCAGGGCGACGGCCTCGTCGCCGTCACAGGCGGCACCGACGACATCGACGTCCGGCAGCAGGCCTAGCACCAGGGCCAGTCCCTCACGGACCACGCGCTGGTCGTCGGCGATGAGCACGCGAATCGGCCCCGTCACGTCGACTCCGTCACGCCGGTATCCGCAGCTCGACCCGGAACCCGGCGCCGGTGGTTGTCGCGGTGAGCTGGCCGCCGAGGAGTTCGGCCCGCTCGCGCATTCCGGTCAGGCCGTAACCGGAGCCGTCGCCGGCGAGGACCGGCCGCATCCCGGTCGCCGCGAAGTTCTCGACGGTCAGGCTGGTTTCGCGAGGTTCATAGCGCAGGTGCATCTCGACCCTGTGCGGGCTTGCGTGCTTCGTGATGTTCGTGAGTGCCTCCTGGGCGACCCGGTATACCGCGAGCCCGGCCTCGCAGGCGAGCTCATGAGCCTCGCCAGAGACCGCGAACAGGCAGGGGACGCCGTTGACCAGCTGGAACTGGGCGGCGAGGTCGGGCAGGCGGTCGGGGCCGGGCAGCTCGTCGCCGCGCAGCAGACCGATCGCGCGGCGGGCTTCTTCCAGCCCGGCCTTGCCCAGGTGATGGGCGCGATCAATGATCACGGGTAGGCGAGGATCGGCGGAGTCTTCGGCGGCGAGCATCCGGGCCCCTTCGAGCTGGAGGATCAGCCCCGACAGGGAATGGGCGAGTACGTCGTGCATCTCCCGCGCCAGCCGCTGGCGCTCGGCCAGCCGAGCCGCCTCCGCCTGAGCGGCCCGGGTTCCTTCCAGCTCGACCAGCAGTTGCTCGGCTTGGTCGCCTGCTTGCCCAAGGCGCCTGGCCAGCAGCGTCATCCCAGGGAAGCCGACGATCGCTATCGCGGTGAGCAGCACCCCGAGCGGTGAGCCGTGGCTGACGACTACGGCGACCACGGCCAGGCTGGTGACGGCGACGATCGAGACCGTGGCCGGGATGCGATCGGGCACCCGCGGCGGGATGAGCACGAGTCCGGCCAGGAGCCCGGCGAGCCCGGCGGCGGGCTGCAGGATCATGAGCGCTACCGAACTGATGACCAAGGCCAGGGCGACGACCACGCGGATCACCGTGCGCCGGTAACGGGCGGTCAGCGCGCCCAGGGCGCCAAGCGCCAATCCGGCGACCACGAGGACATTCACCAGGTCGCGGACCGCCAGCCCCGGGTTGCGGCCGCTGGTGAACGTCAGCGCTACCACCGCGACAAACAAGGGCGGGGCGAGGCGCCGGGTCCACCGGACGACTGCCTCCGGCCGGGCCCGCGCGCGGCGCAGCGCGGTCAGCGCCGGGCTGGTTGCGAAGTCAGTGCTCACGGGACGAACACTACGGCGCGTAGACCGGCAGAGCACTAGGTCAGGGCCACTGGTCTAACGGAGGGTGGAGACTGCCTCTACCCGGGGTTATAGCCGGAGGGACCGGGAGTTTGCGGTCCCAGGCCGATGACGGGCTGGGATTACCTGCCGCACACTTGCACCCATGCCGGACGCTTCTGGACCGTGGGCCGTCGAGGCGCGCGGGCTGACCAAGCGCTTCGGGGCCAATACCGCCGTGGACGATGTGGAGCTGCGCGTCCCCAGGGGATCCGCGTTCGGTTACCTCGGCCCGAACGGAGCCGGGAAGACCACGCTCATCCGAGTGCTGCTCGGGCTGACCAGGGCCGACGCCGGCACGATGGCCCTGCTCGGCTACCCGGTGCCGAGGCGGCGTGACGCGGCGCTGGCTCGTACCGGGGCCATCGTCGACGAGCCGCGGTTCCACGGTCACCTGACCGGCCGGGAGAACCTGCGGCTGCTCGCAGCGGCCCGCGGTCCGGCCGCCCGGGACCGGATCGGGCCGGTGCTCGAGCGAGCGGGCCTGGCGCGCCGGGCCGGTGACCGGGTCCAGACGTATTCGCTGGGCATGCGTCAGCGCCTCGGCATCGCGGCCTGCCTGCTCGCGGATCCGCTCCTGCTCATCCTGGACGAGCCGATGAACGGACTCGACCCGGCCGGAATCGCCGAGATGCGCGAGCTGATCCGGTCGCTGGTGACCGAAGGACGCACGGTCATGCTGTCGTCCCACCTGCTTGATGAGGTCGAGCGGACGTGCGACGCGGTCGCCATCGTGGATCGCGGCCGCGTC
>DATNFM010000267.1:0-10749 GCA_035606435.1 Streptosporangiaceae bacterium
CGCCTTTCGCGGCGCTGCCGCTGCCCGCCTTTCGCCGCGCTGCCGCCGCCCGCCTGAGTCCTGCGCCGCTGCCCGCCTGCAGTCAGTCCCACGCGGCCCGCCTGCCGTCGCGCGCTGTCCCGCGGCCCTGAGCGGACGTCACAGTGGCCTCATCAGCCCCACCCGCGGCCCCGAAGACCAGAAACGCAAGCGACTTAGCCCGGGTTAGGGCCTTAGACGTACGGGAACCGGGCTAAGACGTTCGGGATCTGGGTCCCGGCCGACGCTAGCGGAGCCAGGCGAGCATCTTCGACTCGCACTCGGCAATCAGGGAGAGTGAGGCGTGCTCGTCCTTGGTGTGCGCCAGCAACGGGTCGCCCGGGCCGAAGTTGACCGCCGGGATGCCGAGCGAGTCGAACCTGGCTACGTCGGTCCAGCCGAGCTTGGCCCGAGGAGTACCACCCACCGCGGCCACGAACGACTGGGCGGCCGGATGCCGCAGACCCGGCCGGGCGCCGCCGGCGACATCGGTGACCTCGACCTCCCACTCCCTGAACAGGTCAAGGATGTACTCGCTGGCCTCGTCGGCGGACCGGTCAGGAGCAAACCGGTAGTTCACGGTGATCACGCAGCGGTCCGGGATCACGTTGGCGGCCACGCCTCCACTGATGCCCACGGCGTTCAGCCCCTCGTGGAACACGAGGCCGTCCACCTCGGGCTGGCGGGGCTCGTAACCGCGCAGCACGTCGAGCACGGCGCCGGCGTCGTGGATGGCGTTATGCCCCATCCACGCCCGCGCGCTGTGCGCGCGTTCGCCTTTCGTCGAGATCTCCGCCCGCAGGGTGCCCTGGCAGCCGCCCTCGACGACCCCGCCGGTCGGCTCGAGCAAGATCGCAAAATCGCCCGCTAGCTGATCGGGGCTGTTTCGGCTGAGCCGCAGCAGACCGTTGCGGTGCGACTCGACCTCCTCGCAGTCGTAGAAGACGTAGCTGATGTCCACGACCGGCTCGGTCACCAGTGCCGCGAGCTTGAGCTGGACCGCGACTCCGGACTTCATGTCGGTGCTGCCGCAGCCGTAGAGCAGGCCATCGCGCACCGACGACGGCACGTTACCCGCGGTCGGGACCGTGTCTACATGCCCGGCCAGCACGACCCGCTGCGATCGCCCGAGCTCGGTCCGCGCCACGATCGCGTTGCCATCCCGGTGCAGCTTCAGGTGCGGCAGCTGGCCGAGCGCCGCCTCGATGGCATCCGTCAGCGGACCCTCGTTGCCGCTCACCGACTCGGCGTCGACCAGCCGCGCGGTCAGCTCACCGACGTCGGAAAAAAGGTCAAGATCCATTCTCGGAGCATAGCCCCGGCGGCCCGGCCCGAGTTTCTGGCTCGGTGGGATAGAGGCCGGCGAACAACTCGTAGGCACGTTCGAACAATGCGGGCGTGAGGATATCTGGCGCGATGTTCTGGTAGATCTGCAGCCCGATGAGCAGTGCGTGGCCGATAGCCCAGGCTTCGATCGGGGCTATCCCGGGGACCGGCTGGTCGTGGTCCGCCTCGACCAGCTCCTTCAGTCGCCGCTCGAGGACGGCGCTGTAGCGCCGCAGGGCATCCGGACTCCGAAGCAGCGCCGCGAGGAACTCAAGCTCCATCGCCAGCACGGCCTTGTCCCTGAATGTCTCGTCCACGGCCATGGCGCGGCTGAACTCTGCCAGTCGCTCGCGCACGGGCACGGACTGATCGTTCATGTCGGCCGCCCAGGCCGGTATCGGCGCCGCCTCGATCGAGCTGATCAGCAGGTCCTCCTTGCTGGAGAAGTGACCGTAAATAGCGCCCTTGGTCACGCTGGCCGCTTCGGCGATCTGCTCGAGCGAGGTCGCGGCATAGCCGCGCTCGCGGAAGAGCCGCTGCGCCTCGCCGAGCAGGCGCTCTCGCGTCATCGCCTTCGAGGTCTGCCTTGTCATCCTGGCCACGGGTCAATGCTGCCACATGCTGCCATCCATTGATGTTCCGATGGTATCTAGATACCATCGGTATATGAGCGACGGCCAGTCATCCGAGTCGGGGAGGACATACGTGAGTTTCGTTGAGAAATTGACGCGCCGGGTCGAGCCCGCGGTGGTCCGGTACTACCAATGGCGCGGCGATCCCCTCGCCCGGTGGTTGCGACCGCAGGTGAAGGCTGACCCCTACCCTCTGTACGCCGAAATCCGCCGACGGGGCGTTGTCCGCAGCGCGCTCGGGTCCTGGATGACGGCGGATCACGCAATGGCGGAGAGCATCCTGCGGGACCGGCGGTTTAGTTCCTCACCGGTGCACCAGCGCGGTTACCAGCCGCCCGCTTACGCGGCCGGCGATCCCCGCGCGGAACTCCCCGCCGCCGACCTGCTCACGATGGACCCGCCCGACCACACCCGCATCCGGCGCCTCGTGTCCGGCGCCTTCACCCCGAAGGCGATAGCCGACCTGGAGTCGTGGATCCGCGAGGTCACCGACCAACTCCTCACCTCTGCCGACGCCGCGACGGGCTTCGACCTCATCGACGCGCTGGCCTTCCCGCTTCCCATCGCGGTGATCTGCCGCCTGCTCGGCGTTCCGGCGGAAGACCAGGCCAGTTTCCGGAACTGGGGCCACGCCATCGCCGCCACCCTCGAGCCCCAGACTTCCCTGGCCGCGGCGAATCGGTCGCGCGCAGCGGAGTTGGCCCTGACCTCTTACCTGCGGGACCTAGTGGCCAAGCGCCGTACCGATCCCGACGAGAGCTTGCTTTCCGCTCTCGTGAAGATCGAGCAGGACGGCGACCGGCTCAGTTCCGCCGAGCTCGTCAGCACGGCGCTGCTCCTGCTCGTCGCCGGCTTCGAGACGACCGTCAACTTGATCGGGAACGGCACCGTTGCCCTGCTCAGCGATCAGGAGAGCTGGGAGCGGCTGCGGGAAGATGCGTCCCTCGTCCCCACCGCCGTCGAGGAACTGCTCCGCTACGACAGCCCGGTCCAGGTGACCGCGCGGACCGCGACCGAGGACCTGGACCTCAACGGTACGGAGATGCCAAAGGGCACGCCAATCATCGTCGCCATCGGCGGCGCCAACCGCGATCCGGGCGTTTTCGACCAGCCCGATCGTCTGATGATCGACCGGCCGAACGCCTCGCGGCACCTGTCGTTCTCGCTCGGGATTCATCACTGCCTCGGCGCCGCGCTTGCCCGCCTTGAGGGTCGCATCGCGGTCGAGGAACTCACTCGCCGGTACCCAAGGCTCGAACTGGCCGGGCCGCCAGTCCGGCGGTCGCTGCTCGTTCTGCGCGGCTTCGAGACAGTCCGCGTCGGTGCACCCGCGCGCTACGCCCAAAAGTCAAAGCAGCCCTCTAGGGTGATCACACCGTAGAGCCGCTCGCGGCCAGGCCGACTGTCATCGCCGGGACAGTTGCGATCGAGGGTGAGGGTTTCACCGAATCCGCAGCCAGCGAATCCAAGCGCAGAGCCGCCAACTCGGGGCGCTTGGCCACTAGGCCGTCACCGGAAGCGACACCGTGCAGGCGGCGGCTCAGGTACGGCGCGGCGTGCTCGGTTATCCACTCGACATCGCTCCACCTGGCCGTCAGCCAGGTGCGCGCGGCTCCCTTGAATCCCGGCAGCAACTGCTGCTCAGCCAGCGGCGCGCTCCAGTCCTCACTGGCCATGATCCCCGCGACCTCGCTCACCAGCAACGCGACCCGGCGATGCCCGTCGGGGTTCAGGTGCAGCCGGTCAGGGGACCAAAGCCTGCGATCGGTCAGGATTCGCATCGGCCACAGGTCGGCGAGCAGGCAGTCGTACTTGGCCGCGATCCCCCGCAGGTGCATGCTGAACACCGCCGCCTTGCCTCGGATCAGCCGCAGCACCGGGAACGCGGTCGGGTCGAACCCGGTGAACACCATGACCTTGCTGCCCGCCGCGGTCAGCCGGGCCACCGCGGTCTCGAAGGTGTCGGCCAGGGTGTCTGGGTTACAGCGCGGCTTCAGCATGTCGTTGCCGCCCGCGGCCAGTGACACCAGGTCGGGGGCCATCGCGACGGCGGCCGGGACCTGCTCCTCGAGCACCTCTCCCACGCACTTGCCGCGGATGGCGAGGTTCGCGTAGTGCAGTCCTGGGCTGGTTGCCGCCAGATGCTCGGCGAACCGGTCGGCCCATCCTCGGCAGCTCACTCCGTCGCTATACGGATCGCCCACACCCTCGGTGAAGCTGTCACCCAAGGCGGCGAATGAGCCGTACTCACCCATGCCTGTCCCCCTCGTATCCCGCCGACCGAGGGCTTATTCCCGGGCGCGCGGCACCCGATCGGTCATTGGCCAGCCTGCGCCTAGGTCTATGCGACCTCTTTGCATGGAGTTCGTTAGGAAACGTGCCCGACCCGCATGGGGCATGTCAGGGAACGGTGTTCTCCGCTGCTGCGCCGACGGCCTGCGCGCGGCCATTTCGGCGACCCACTGACAGTCGCGGAGCCTGAGCCAAACGGCCGCAAAGGCGCCACCGGGCGATCGCCTTCAACCACTAAGTGAAACTGTGCTGGTTGCCAAAACTTGTCGTTGATTACGTACAGTGACGGGAAACGCCAGGCATTCCGGGCCTCGCGCGCGCGATCATCGGCTCCATGAGCTTTCGAAACAATGCCGCTGTACTGGTCGGACTTGGAAGTATTTTGACCGCGCCACTGATCTCGAGCGCCTCTGCCTTCTCGGCGACCTCGGGCTCGAAGTGGCGGAGCGTTACCTACAGCGGCGTTAGCCTGAAGGTTCCCGCGTCCTGGCCGGTGATCAGCTTCGCCCGGCATCCCAGGGCCTGCCCGAGGCTGGACATGCATGCCGTCTACCTGGGCCAGCCCGGGCCGAACCCGCTCTGCCCAGCCGGCCTCGTCGGCAAGACCGAGGCCGTGATGATCGGCCCGCTGAGTAACGCCAGGGCCAAATCGAGTACTCACATCGGCGCGAAAGCCCGCAAGCCGGCCAGGGATCGCAGGCATGCCAGAGCCCGCCAGAAGCCAGCCCGGGTCATGATCCACACCCGCAGCTCGGTCGCCAGGACCCTGACGACCGTGGTCCCCCGGGCGCGCGTCCAGGTTGCGATTTCCTACGGCATTGACCGGCCTCTGGCTCAGACCATCCAGGCGTCAATCCAGGTCACGAGCACCACCCCGGCCGTCGAGCACGTCTCAAGCCCCCGCCGCGCAGCCAGGAAGAGCCCGGCCGCCAACAACCAGCCAGCCGCCAACAACCAGCCGGCCGCTCCCATGGCCACCGCCAAGTCCCCGCAGGGCCTGTTCGTCGGCAGCGGCTTCGACTCCTGCGCCGCTCCCAGTGCCAGCGCGATGACCAAGTGGCTGGCCTCGCCGTTCCGCTCGGTCGGCATCTACATCGGCGGCGCCAACCGGGCCTGCGCCCAGGCCAGCCTGACTCCGTCCTGGCTGACCGGCATCGTGAGGCAAGGCTGGCGGTACTTCCCGATCTACCCGGGCCTTCAGTCCAGCTGCGTGCTGGCGCCGGGCGACGCCCCGATCAACACCGGCCAGGCCAGCCAGGAAGGCAAGTCAGCGGCCGACGACGCCGCCACCCAGGCGACCACCCTCGGCATCCCCAAGGGCACGCCCCTGATCTACGACATGGAGGCGTACGGCCCGAACTGCAACTCCCAGGTCACTACGTTCCTGTCGGCCTGGGACGCCGAGCTCAACGCACTGGGCTTCTCCTCCGGCGTCTATGAGTCGTTCACCAACATTGGCGCCCTGATCTCGGCGTCCGGGTCGATCACCGAGCCGGACGTCATCTACTACGCGGACTGGGACGGCGCCCCGACGACCAACAGCTCCTACATGCCGAGCAACATGTGGACCAACCACCAGCGGATTCACCAGTACCTGGGCAACCACCTGGCCACCTACGGCGGCGTCTCGATCGACATCGACACCGACAGACTCGACGTGAACCTGGGCGGCGCGCCCACCACGCCGAAACCGCCTAACCCGCCAACGACCAGCAACGGCCCGCGCATCTCGATCGCCATCAACGCGAACGGCACCGCAGAATGGTTCGCCAAGTCAGCGGGGAAGCAGCTCATCCACTCCTGGCAGGCCCCGGTCGGGAGCCTGACCTGGTCGGCCATGCACGTGCTCGGCCGCTCCCCCAGCACGATCGCCAGCAACCCCTCGGTAGCGCCAGAAGCGGACGGCGCGCTGACCATCGTCGCCAAGGACGGCTCGGGCCAGATCGTGCACGCCTGGCAGCAGGCCGGGTTCCCGAACGACTGGGAGTGGGGCAGGCCGTTGCCGGCGCTGCCCGAATCGATGCGGGCCGGGACCGACCCCGCCGTCGTCCTGCTGCCCATCGGCCCCGATGAGGTCATGGCCACCGGCGCCGACGGCCACGTGATGGTGATCCGCCAGCGCCACCCGAACACGAACGGTCACTGGACCAGCTGGCACGACCTCGGCGGCAGCTGCGCCAGCTCGCCGGTGCCGTTCATCGACGCCAGCCGAGGCGTCGAGGTGTTCTGCGTCGCTACGTCCGGGAAAGCCGCTATGACCAGCTGGAACGGCAAGTCCTGGGCCGAGTGGGACACCCTGCCCCACAGCCCGGCCAACCTCACCGGCGTCCCCTCCGCGGTCATCAACGGCCAGGGCCAGACCGAGCTCTTCGCCGCCACGGCCAAGGGCGGCCTGGCGCAGGCCTGGCAAAAAGGCCCGGGCAGCACGTGGACCTGGACTAGCCCGAAGCTAGGAACGAAGATCACCGGCTCACCGGCCGCCGCCGTCTGGCCGACCGGCTGGGTGGTCGTCTACGCGCGGAGTTCGAACGGCCAGCCCGGCTACCTCAGGCAGCAGGGAACGGCAGGCTCATCGAACTGGAGCGGCTGGAGCACGGTCAGCGGCGTGCCGGGCGGAAAGATGAAGGGCAGCCCGGCCGGCTGGCTCAATTCGGCGGGCGCTCCCAGCGTCGCTGCAGTAGATAACAACGGCAAGCTCGCTGTGTCGAGCAATACCGGAAATGGCTGGTCGACCTGGAGCGAGGTAGGCAGCGGTTTTTAACCACGGAACTGCTCACCACAGGACCTCTGCCCACAGGGCCTCTACCCACAGGGGTACACACGGAAAGCGCAGACTCAGGCGAACAGGATAATGGCGAGAACCACTATCACCAGGACGAGCGCTCCGACAGCGATCAGGACCATGCGATTGGAACCGCCGCCGCCACTCGAAGCACCACCCCCGTCCCAGGGCTGCTCAGGCCATGATCCAGAATCCGTGGCCGGGCTAGTTCCGTTGACCTGCCCAGTGGCAAATCGCTTAAATTCGGCGGTGCTGGCGGAGATGTCGGGGGCAGCGCGGAACTCGCCGGTGCTGCTCGGGTACCCTGAGCCGGAAGGCTCATTACCGACATATCGGGCGTCACGCTCGGACATGATTAAGACTGTAGCCGACCGCACCGCCCAGAATCGGCTGATCAGCGCAGGTCGGTCCAGCGTAATCGTAAGTTGCTCAGCTCCGGCAGCGCGTCCGGCCGCTCCACCAGCCGGGACAGGACGATCGAACTCCTGGTCCGCACGACGAACGGCTCGGCCCCGATCCGCTCCACGACCTGCTCGAAGTGCCTCATGTCCGACGCCCTGATCAGAAGCAACGCATCGGCCTCGCCGGTCACCGTGCAGGCGCTGACCACTTCGGGATGCTTCGCGGCCGCGCGGCCGATCTCGTTCGGCGAGGTCTTGCCCCGGCAGAACAGTTCCACGTACGCCTCGGTCGTCCAGCCGAGTTCCGATGGACTCAGCCTCGCGGAGAACCCGGTGATCGCACCCGCCGCCCTGAGCCGGTCGACTCGCCGCTTGACGGCGGGCGCGGACAGCCCGACCAGCGAGCCGATTTCCGCATAGCTGGCCCGCGCGTCCTGCACCAGAGCGTGCAGGATCCGGCGGTCGAGCTCGTCATGCGACATGCGAGTCATTCACGTCGCCCGGAATGGCTTTCATTCGCCTCACCGTCAGTGGTCGGCCGTCACGAGTACTTTCTTCAGCGCTGCCAATTCGGCTGGCGTTACCCCATGGCGCCCGAGATAGCCCTCGACGCTCCCCGCTTGCTCCCTGGCCCGGTCGAGCACCTGCAAGATCAGCCCGGGCGGACTGGCCATCAATGCCTGCGTCACCTGCTCGTCCAGACCAGTATCGGCGCTGATCCGGCCTATCGCAGGCGTAAGCTGCGGGTCGAGATACAAGCTGCTGAGCGCGTAGTCGGCGGCGATGATCTCATCCGAGACACCAATTGCCGACAGCGTGAACGCTACCACAATGCCCGTTCTGTCCTTACCTGCCGTGCAATGCACCAAGGCCGGCAGCGCTCCGGGAGCGGCCAGCGCCTTTATTGCCGAGGCAATTGCCTGGCCACGCCGGTCGACCATGAACCCGTAAACGCCTTCGAGGTCAGGCGGAATCTCGCTGAAATCCGCTCCGACCAGCGACAGGTGGAACACCCGCGTCCCGGTCTCGGCCAGCCGATCCACCGGACTGGGCGCGAGCTGAATCTCCTGCGGCACCCGCAGATCCAGGACGGTCTGCAAGCCGAGGTCGGTCAGCTGGTCAAATCCGGCGGCGTCGACCCGGTGCAGGGCATCGGAGCGCAGCAGCCTCCGCCAGGCGACGACGCCGCCATCGCCGGTCGGGTACCCGCCCGCGTCACGAAAGTTCAGCGTTCCCTGCACCGGCAGGTGCCGGCCGTCCACCGCGGCGATGCTGCGCATCAAGTCGGTCACGCCGACACCCTCAGCCATTCCCATCCTCCTGCTTGGCCAGCACCTTGACCCCGTGGCGAAATTGCGGCCTTGGCGCGACAGCAGGCTACCTGGCGTGGTCTGTCGTCATTCCAGCCGCCGGGCTCTGACCGCAGAAACGGCAGAAAAGCTAAAAAATCGCAGAGGAAGAAAGAATTGCCGAGGCTCTTCGCGCCGTGGCGGAGGAGATGCTGCGCATCGCCCGCGCCAACGAAACCGACGTCGCGTACGAGCAGACCAGGTCACCGGGGCCTGACCGGCTACTCCGACGGGAGTACCACGGGGCGAGTAGCGAGCCGCGCAAGGTGACTCCGGCCGTACGACGCTTTCCCAGCGCGATCTGGTGAGGATCGGAAGCGACTTAAACCTCCCCCGCTTCCAGGAGATGAACTCACATGTCGCACTCGCAGACTCTAGAGCGACCGGCCTCGCACGGGGTCGGCGTGCTTGGCCGGATCGGCCAGATTTGCTATCGCCGCCGGATCGTCACGGTCTTGGCCTGGATCTTCTTGGTCGTCAGCCTGATCACGCTCTGGCAGAAGTTTGGCGCCGCCTCCGATGACAGCTTCGGCGGCAACGACCCCGGCCAGTCCGTGCTGAACGCGCACTTCCACCGTCAGTCTGGTGACACGCTGACGCTGGCCATTTCGTCCCGGGCGCCGATCGATTCGCCTGCGGTCAAGGCGCGGATCACCAGCGCCCTGGTGCCGTTTGAGCATGCCGCCGGGGTTACCTCGGTGACCAGCCCGTACAAGGTGCCGGGACAGATTTCTCACGGCGAGCACGTGGCGTTCGCGACCGTCCAGTTCGCGGTCCAGGGGTCGAAGATCTCGAACTCCGAGGCGACGGCGCTGATGCACGACGCGACGGCCGCGTCCGGGCACGGGCTGAAGTTCAGCCTCGGTGGCGACGTGGTCGACCTGGCCGAGACTCCCTACGGCGGACCAACCGAGGGCATCGGCATCATGGCGGCCGCGATCGTGCTGCTGATCGCGTTCGGCTCGCTGCTGGCGATGGGGCTGCCGGTCGTCACGGCCGTATTCGGGATCGGAGCCGGCCTGTCGCTGATCGCGCTGCTCGGGCACATCTTCCCGGCGCCGTCGTTCTCCCCGATCGTGGCCTCCATGATCGGGCTCGGCGTCGGGGTCGACTACGCGCTGTTCATGGTCACCCGGTATCGCGAAGCTCTTCGAGCTGGCGCCGCGCCTGAGGACGCCATAGTGCTGACGATGAAGACCGCCGGACGCTCGGTCCTGACCGCCGGCTGCACGGTCGCGATCGGAATGCTCGGCCTGCTGGTCCTGCGCCAGCAGCTGATGAACGGGGTGGCCATCGCCGCCGCCGTCACCGTGGCCGCGACCGTGCTCGGCTCGATCACCTTGCTGCCCGCGCTGCTCGGCTTCACCGGAACGCGGCTGGCCAAGCCGTCGCGCCTGCGGGGGGAATCGGGGGGTCGTCCCCTCGGGGCAGCACTGCGGATCCCTGGTGCGCTGAAGCGGCGCGAGCGGCGTTCGCTGCGGGCCAGCGCTGCCGGTCAGGCCGGTGTAGCTACGGGCCAGTCCGGTGTTGTCGCGGGCCCGTCCTCGTCCGAGCGGCCGCACGCCGCCGAGCGCTGGGCCGCGGTCGTGCAGCGTCGTCCGGTGCTGGCCGCGATCGGCTCCGCTGTCGTGATCCTGCTGCTCGCGGCGCCCGCGCTCGGGATGAAGCTCTCGATGCCGGATGAGTCGACCCAGGCTCGCGGCACCATGGGTTACGCGTCGTACGCGACGATGGCACGCGGATTCGGGCCGGGGTTCGATGCTCCGCTGATCGTGGCCGCCTCCCTGCCTTCGCCCTCGGCTTCGACGGCCGGGCTGGCCTCGGCTATCGCACACACCTCGGGGATCGCCAGCCTCACCCCCGTGATCGTGAGCCCGGACGGCAAGGCTGCGATGCTGATCGCCTACCCGACCACGGGCGAGCAGGACCCGGCCACCAACACGCTGGTC
>DATNFM010000268.1:0-15426 GCA_035606435.1 Streptosporangiaceae bacterium
CCGACCCCGCACCCAGCCGCGCAGCCAGCACCCGCCAACCCCCCGACCCCGCACCCAGCACCTGCCACCCCCGGCCCCGCACCCAGTCGCGCAGCCAGCACCTGCATCCGCCGCGCACCGACCGCAGGGCCGCTGCCGCTATCTGCCACCTGGCGGTCCCGAATGCGTCCCACTCTTCCCGGGTTAGGGACGTCTTTTACCGGATTACGCGCTCTTTTACCGGGTTAGGACAAAAAATTGTCTGCTTTAGGATGATCTGACGGTACCTAACCCGGTAAAAGACGTCCGGACTCGGTAAAAGACGTCCCTAACCCGGGAAAAGACCGCTGCGATGGGCTGAACGGCCCGGGGTAGAAAGTGGCCTAGTGGGACCAGAGTGGTCTGTGAGGTTGATGGGAATCGCGACTGACCGGCCTGGTGCCGGGCCGACGGACGAGAGCGCTAGGGGACTAGGGAGTAGGCCCAGTAGCGGTACTCGGTCCAGTACGGCCGGCCTGACAGGTACCGGATCTTCAGGGTGATGGAGTTTCTACCCCTGGTGTACTTGGCCGGGATGATGAAGTCGGAGTCCGCCCACCGGTGGTAAGGGTTGGACCCGGCCATCAGCCAGGTGCCGACCAGCTTGCCGTTGGCGAAGACCTTCGCCTGCTGGCTCGCGATGCCCTGGTCGAGCCTTCTGCGCAGATCGACGCCCTGGTTGTTCGAGGTGATCTTCATCGAGAACCGGCTGTAACCACGATCCCCGCGCCCGTCGTCGGCGAATTTCTTGCCCTGGGCTGTTCCCTCGTAGGTGTAGACGTTGCGGCCGGAGAATTGCTGGCCGCTTATCACGTAATGGTGCGAGCGGTCACTGGCGACCTTGCCGACATCGAGCGTGTCGGTGAGCACTTCCTGGCTGGCCGGCCTTTCGTAGTAGTAGGCCAGCATCGACGCGCTGGTACGCGTGGTGTTGTCGTACGGGCCGTGCTGGATTCCCACCACGATGCTGTGCCGGAACGGGACCGCGTCCGGCAGGAGGAACCGGTAGGCGGCGGTCTCGTCGATGCTGCCCGGAGTCAGGTGGGCCGTATTGCCGCTCATCGAGTTGCTGTACGGGCCGTCAATGAAATAGAAGGCTCCGTTGAAAAAATCCTCGGTGCCGGTCCCGTAGATCGCCGGCGAGCCGCTTCCGTCGACGTAGATACGCTCGTCGCCTTCGAGGTAGAGCCGGGCGGGGTCGCCGGTGTAGGAGGCGGTAACGCCGATGAACTTGCCGCTGCCCTTGGTGTTGAGGATCGGGATGTCATTGCCTGGCTTGGCCTTGCTGGTCGTCGTGAAGCTGGTCTTGAAGTAGCCGACCTGAGAGAAGCTGCCGGTGTAGGGCTGGTACTGGACGTTGTAGCCGACGCCGTTGACCGCCGTGGTGCCCCGGTTCCAAAGCTGGATCAGCGCCGAATGCTGGAACGGCATGGGCAGGTACATGTACATCTCGTTGGCCGCGTCCATGCCCACCACCAGGCTGTGGGTGGGATAGGAGCCGAACTGGCCCATCCCGAAGAACGACCCGAGCGGCGCGCTCACGCTCGGGGTCTTCTGTCCGTCCCAGAAGACCTGGATCCAGGTCTGGTTCAGGACGGTCGCGGCGGCGGGCGACTCGGTCGCGGTTATCCCGGGGATCGTCAGCTTGATCGACTGGATCGAGTCCGGGCCGCTGACGTTGAGGATCGGCGCCGCCTTGTGGGCCGGCAGGCTCAGGGTGCCGGTAGCCGTCTGGTTGCCGGCGGCCACGGGGTTCGGGTTCTGGGAGGCGTTGGTCCACAGTTGCCGGAGCGCGGAGGTGTCCTCGCTCGGCGACCAGGTCTTGACGTTGGCGTTCGGCGCGTAGGTGACATAGCCAATGTCGTAATACCGGTCCATGTTGGTGACGATCTGGATCGAACGGTGATAGCACAGCGGTACGTAGCTGGTGTATCCGCCGCTCGAACCAGCCGGACCTTCGACAAGCGGGGCAAGAAACGGCGCGTGGGTGCCGGCGAAGATCTGGCCGATCGTCATGCTGATCGCGGGCTTGGACGAGCCGTCGAAGTAGATCTTGATCCACTGGTTCGGGAAGAAGGACTGCAGGCTGGTCATCCAGATCCGGTAAACGCAGCCGGGACCCTTCTGGTCGAGCATGACGTTGCCGGACTTGCTGGTCGACAGGAAATGACCGAAGTCGTAGTTGCCGTGCGTCTGGTCGAAGGTGTCGCGGTCGAAGCTTGACTGGCCGCCGGCCATCGCGGTCGGCTCGAGCACCGGCAGCATGTTGACCTGCTCGGCGGCGGCGACGCCGTAATTCCAGGCCGGGGTCGCGACGCCGCGCGGCGGGCTGGTGTTGCTGGCGACGCTGGCTGCACTGGCGACGCTGGCTGCACTGGCGACGCTGGCTGCCGTGACCGGCACGACGGCCGTCATCGCGGCCGCGACAAGAATCGGGGACAGTCCGGCCATGACCGGTCGGGCGAGCCTTCGTCTGCGCACCCTGCCGGACCCCCCTCGCCAACTCCGACATCAGGGCATACACCCTGCTATCGGGACACGCCATCTGACACGGGAGTATAGAGATTGACTGGGTGGCGAGTGGTGCCGTTTTACTACTTTCGGCGCTAGGGCCGCACTTGGTCCGATTCCGGCTTGGGGATGCCGCGCAGCGTCGTGATGGCCTCCAGGGTGGACTGGCGAACGAACCGTTCGCGCTTCGGGCTCGCGATGAACCTTGCCGCGGCCGCGATCGGGCGGGCCGAGTCCGGGCTCTCGCCAAGGGCCCGCGATTCGGCGACCGCCGCCTGGGCGGTCTTGACGACGTGCGCCACCATGATCGGAGTCGTGGAATGGTCTTCGGCCGCCGCCTGGATCAGTGATCGCTCCAATTCCTCGCGCGGCCCGGCATAGCCGTCTACCAGCGCGAGGGCCGCCTCGGGATCGCGGCGCACGATCGCGCGGCTGACCTCGCTGGCATCGGTGGTCGGGTGCGGCTTGGGGCGACCGGCTTCCGGCGCGACACCGCGCACGTCGAACTGGCCCGTCCACTGCACGAACCAGGCGGCGTGGAACAGGCCGCGCAGCACCTGCGGCGTCGGGTCGGCCGACCAGGCCCAGCGCAGGGCGTTCAGGTAGGTCAGCGTGTGGGTGACGTCCAGCCAGCCCCACTCGTTGGTGTCGTCAAGATCCAGCTCGATGTCGAACCTGGTCAGCCTTTCGGCGGCGGCCTGGCCGGTCGCGTCGATCACCGTCTTGACGTCGGCACCGCCGTCGAGCGCGGTGACCAGGGCGCTGAGCGCGTCCTGGGGCGAGCCATCGGTGAGGGCTTTCCGGTAGCCGATCTGATCGAAGGCGCCGGTGATCACCGCCCGCTTCGCCCCCCGCCCACCACCCGCTGCCAGCACCTCCAGGTCCGGGCCTGCCTGCTCCCAGGCGCGCAGGAACTTGCGCATGTAGGGCAGCTTGTCGTACCTGGTCCCGTAGACCATCTCCGGCACGAGCGGCGAGAGCACCGCATCGGCCTCCTGCCAGCCGATCTGGCTGAGCAACTCGAACGCCTTCTGGACGAAGATCATCGAGTGCCCGTAGGCCAGGAAATGATCGGTGACCGCGGTGAGCAGCGTGTGCCGCAGCACCTTCGGATGAACTCCGGCCGCGATCAGGCCTCGGAACAGCGCCTCGGCCTCATCGACGCATTCGGTGTCGACGAGCACCGGGTAGGCGCGTATCGCCTCGTCGATCGAGCCGTAGGCAGCGACCGGGTCGATCGGCTCTGGCCTAGGCCGTACCGGCCGCCTGACCTGGCCCTCCGCCGCCACGGACAGGCCCTGGATGACCGGAAGCGCGCGCAGCGACTCGGAGAAGTACTCACTCATCCGCAGGCAGTCGGCGAGCGTGGCGAGCGAGTGGTCCCAGCCGTATTCGGCCCTGGGGGCGGCGTATCTGACGCCCTCGCGGATTACGTCGGCGAGGGGAGTGCCGATGCGCTGCAGCCGCAGGGTGTCCCTGGCCATCCGGCCCACATCCAGGTCGTCCATCGCCGCGTTGAGGCTGATGAACAGGTCCGGCCTGATGATCTCGGCGGGCGGGTCGGCAACGTCGATGAAGACCTGGCCGTCGGTGATCTGGACTGGGTACGTCCTGATGTTTTCACCGCCGAAGCTGCAGACGCCCGAGCCGAGCTCGAACTTCCAGTTGTGCCAGGCGCAGGTCAGAACGCCGTCCCGGACGTCGCCGCGCACGAGCGTGTAGCCCTGATGCGGGCAGCGGTTGTCGCAGGCGAAGACCCCGCGCGCCGTGCGGAACAGCGCGATCCGCTTCTCGGCGTGCGCGAACGACTTGGCCCCGCCGTCTTTGATGTCGTCGACTGCCATTGCCCGAACCCAGCTGCTCACGTCCGCCTCCGAGGGTTTCGCCGCCTATGCCTGGGACGCTAATACTTGAAGTTAACTTGAGGTCAAGACCCGGAATGAGGCGGAACCGAAGCGGCTTCGGCGGCGTCAGATTGGCCAGAGAACTGCACTTGGGTAATGGGGCGGGGTTGATCGCGATGGGGCTTCTCAGGCGCCGGCTAGCCAGCCGGGTAGTAGTGGCGGCAATGGCGGGGATCTGCGTGCTGGGAGTGACCGCCTGCAGCGGGTCATCGCACGGCGCTAGCCACGATCATGGACTCGTGGTCGCCGAACTGCCGATTCCGCTGGCCTCGCCCGCGACCCCGGTCGTCAAGGTGGCGGTCACCGTCGGACAGCGGTTCGCGGTCAAGGTCGACACCTCGGACGGTCCCTACGCGTGGGGTCAGATCGGTCAGCTCCCTGACCGGCAACTGGTGAGGGTGGCGGGCAACTTCGACGACGGGCACTGCGACCAGAAGGCGGTCGGCTGCCGGGTCCCGTACTTCCACACCCTGCAGGCGAAGGCACCCGGCACCACCACGATGACGTGGCAATTCCACGACTTCAACTGCCAGGACGACCTGGGCAGCAACCCCGACTGCACGAACAACACCGTCACGTTCGAGATCACCGTGTCCTGACCTGCCCCGGCGGCCTGTGCTACCCAGTGATCTATGGTGGGAGAGATCATGAAAGCGACTGGCTGACGGGGGGAACGCCATGTCCTTTGTTCAGATCGTCGAGTTCAAGACCCACGACGTCGGGCCTATGCGGGCGACCGCAGACAGCTGGGAGAAGGCCACCGAGGGCAAGCGGACGGCAACTAGCCGGATGCTGGCCCGTGACCACAACGATCCCGACAAGTACTACGCACTGATCTTCTTCGACTCATACGAATCCGCGATGAAGAACTCCGAGTTGCCCGAGACCCAGGCCGCCGCCAAGGCATACGCCCAGCTCTCGGACGCTCCGCCGCAGTTCCGCGACCTCGATGTTATCGAAGAGTGGAACGAGATGAACTGAGCAAGCCCGGTTCGGGGGATTCTGACCCACCTGTCAGGATTGGGTCATGGCTGAGAGTTACGTCGCTTACTCCTACCTTGACCCATCGGAGATCCGGCAGTTCGAGCTGACACCGGAGTTCGGCCGGGTACCGCCCTACGAAGCCGCGCTGACTGGCGCCCAGCGGGAAAGGTCGCGCCGGCTGCTCGCCGAGAGCCTGGTGATCAGCCTGCATGACCATCCGGTCCGGTTCCCGCTGCGGATGCAGGAGACTCCCGAGTACAACCGCACCGGGCGCCAGCACGCGGCCTACGCCGGGCTCGCGGCCTCCGGCATGACGATCGTGTTCGACAACATGATGGACGGCACCGCCTGCGTCACCGGCAACGCGCCCTGGCGGTGGGAAGACATCATCACCGACCTTGGCATGCGCCAGGCCGACCTCGCCCACCAGCGTGAGGTCATGGTCATCCGGGCGATCGCCGACATCGACGCGGCCCATCGAGAAGGCCGGGTCGGGCTGGTGTTCGGGCTGGAAGCGGCCACTCCGATCGAAAACGAGATCGACCGCCTCGACGTGCTCTACGGCCTCGGCCTGCGCCAGATCGGCATCGCCTACTCAGACGCCAACGCGCTCGGGAGCGGCCTGTCCGAGACGACCGACGGCGGCCTCACCGCTCTCGGGCACCGGGCCGTGACCCGGATGAACAAGCTGGGCCTGGCGATCGACCTGTCGCACTCGGGCGATCGCACCTCGCTCGACGTGTGCCGTCACAGCGACCGGCCGGTCTTCCTGACCCACGCCGGGGCGCGAGCGGTCTGGGAGATCGCCCGGATGAAGCCGGATGACGTGCTGCGCGCGGTCGCCGACTCCGGCGGCGTAATCGGCATGTCGGCCGCGCCGCATACGACGCTGTCGCACAATCACCCCCAGCACACGATCGAGTCGGTGATGGACCACTTCACTTACATCGCCGACCTGGTCGGGATCGAGCACGTCGCGTTCGGGCCGGACACGCTTTACGGCGACCACGTGGCCCTGCACCGGATCTTCGCCCACCTGCTCAGCATCTCCGCGGCCCGCGGGCCCGAGTTCGAGCCGGTCAGCTACGTCGACGGCCTGGAGAACCCGACCGAGAACTTCCCGAACATCTGCGACTGGCTGGTCGCTCACGACTACAGCGACGACGAGATCAAGGCGGTGCTCGGCGGGAACATCTACCGGGCGCTGCAGGCGATCTGGGTCTAGCGGTCTAGCTCCCGAGCAATGAAGGCCCCGGCCGCGGAAGCGGCCGGGGCCTTCACTATGGCGATTCGATCAGGTGCTTCGGACGAACGTGCACGTGAAGCCGTTCCCGGAGCCGTTCAGCGCACCGGTCGAGGCCTTGGTCGCACCGGAGCCGTTGATCATCGTCAGCACGTCGTCGGGGAACGAGGAGATGACGCCGGAGTTGACGGTCGCGCTGCTCAACGTCCAGGTGTGGAAATTGGACAGCGGCTCGACGCCGCCAGAGCCGCTCGGGGCCTCGGCGATCCACTCGGCGCTGGAGTTCGCGCAACTCGAGCACGTCTCGGTCTTGGTGAAGCTATCGCCGGACCGGGTCGAGTCGGTGACCTTGAGCGTGTAGGTCGAGCCGCTCCTGACCACCGATGCGCTGATGGAGTCCCCTGGTCGCAGCGTCGAGCCGACGACTTGAATCGCGTTCGTCGGGAACATCTCCCACCACGTGAAGTAGAAGGCAGTCCCGCCCGAGCATTCGATCAGCGTGCCGTCCTGTTCCACCGAGCCGCTGGTGAAGCCGTCGATCCCGACCCAGAACGCCGCTAGCGAGGTTGTCGACGTGCAGGTCGCGCTCGGCTCGGTCCAGTGGCCCGTGACCCTGGTGTAGCTGGTACCGCCGGTGTTGTCATCGGCGTAGCCGGCCCAGTTGGTGCTCGACACGTGGGTCAGGCCACTGACGCCTGGGCGGTTGACGCGGACCGCGTGGTCGGTCGCGTGCTGTCCGATCGACAGGTGGCGCAGGTAGTTGCGGGCAACCGCGAGGGCGTGAGCCCGGGCTGAGGCGGAGGGGGCCGACGACGCGTTAGCGGCCGGACCCATGGCCACCATCATGCCGATCACCGGAGCGCTAGCGGCCAGGGAGAAAAGTAATAACCTCGAGCGACGTTGCATGAGAAGGACTACCTCTCGATTGTGCGGCCTCAGGGAAAGGCCGCCGTTAACTCAGCGTAACTTTTCTCGACATGCTCATCAATCGCCAGAAAGCGGCCCAATCGGGCCACGCACGACGTTGAGCAGCGGCTCGCCGGCCAGGTGCCTAGCGGCCTGGTCGGCGACGAACGACGGCGCGCGAGACGCGAAATCATAGGTGTCGCCGCCGATATGCGGGGTGATCAGCACGTTCGGAAGGCTCCATTCCGGCCGGCCGGCCGGCAATGGCTCCACGTCGGCCACATCGAGCGCCGCCCGCAGCCGACCGGACTGCAACTCGGCTCGCAGCGCGGCCGGGTCGATAACCGGCCCGCGCGCGACGTTGACCACCAGGGCCTCATCGGGCAGCGCCGCGAGCACGGACGCGTCCACCAAGCCGCGCGTACCCGGCGACAACGCGATGCAGATCACCAGGACGTCGGCGGCGGCCGCCAGGGCCGGCAGTTCGGACAGGGGACTGACCCCGTCCTTCGCGGTCCTCGACGTCCTGGCGACCTGGACGCCGAATGGGCTGAGCCGCTGCTCGATCGCCGCCCCGATAGCGCCGTAGCCGACCAGCAGCACTCGCTTGCCGCGCAGCGAGTGGGTCCGCACGTGCTGCCAGGATCGCTGCGACTGGTGCCGGACGAATTCGGGAATCCGCCGCAGGCTCGCCAGCACCAAGGTGGCGGCCAGGTCCGCGGTGCCTTCCTCGTGGCCGAGATCCCGGCCGTTGCAGAGGGTCGCGTCCGGCGGCAAGGCGTCGAGCACCTCATCGACCCCGCTGCTCATGCTCTGGATCACCTTGACCGCGGGCAGGTGCTTGATCAGCGCGATGCTGTCGGCGTTGCCCATGTAGGGCAGGCAGTAGAAGGTAACCTCGTCGAGCCCGGCCCGGTCGGCGTCCTCGTAACGAAGCACGGTCGCCCGGGGCAGGCGTTCGGCGCAGCGGTCGGCGACCCCATCGGCGGCGGGGAGCAGCAGCACGATCATCACCTTTCGGGTAAACCGCGGGAGCATGGTCATGATCAGCTTGGCACACCAGGGTCCTGCTGTAGCGTGAGGCCGTGACTTCGCTAGACGCCAAACTTCAGCTCAAACCGGGCCAGACCATCGCGCTGGTCGGGACCGGCCCCGAACTCGAAATCGGGGCGTCGACCGCCGGACCGGAGTCCGCCAGCACCGTGGTCGCCTTCGCCAAGGACTCAGGTGAGCTGAAAGCCCAGCTCATAGTGCTGGCCGAGGTGGCCGGGCGGGGCGGCATTCCGTGGGTCGCCTATCCCAAGGCGAAGCAACTCGGCACCGACCTGACCCGAGACGTGATCAGGGATCTGGTGCCGACCGCCGGGCTCGACCCGGTGCGGCAGATCGCACTCGACGATGTCTGGTCCGCGCTCAGGCTCAAAGCGATTTAAAAGGCGCTAAAAACCAACGCCAATTTTTATGCATAAAATTTTGCGGTTGTTTTTTCGTTCTTGACCAGAGGCTGATCCGCCGGGCCCATGCCACAGAAATGCCGCGTCCATTTTCCGGGAGTTCCGGGGGGGCAACGGGCGCGGTCCCCGGCAATACCAGAGCGGCACCGGTGCTGCTCCCGGCCCGGCTGCCCGCCTCCGTCACCCTCCGACAGCGGCGCCGGGTCAACGCTGTCGCGGTTCCTCCGAGATCTACAACAGCTATGACCCGGAGACGTTGCTATCACAGCAGTTCGGAGTCAGCGCTGTCGTTGCCCGAGGGGGAGGTACGACGACCCCGGGTCAGCGCTGTCGTAGCCACCGGACCGACATCCGCGCCCGCGCCCGACGCCACGGCCATCGGACCTGACACCAGACGCCAAGGCGCGGGCTACGACCCGCGAGTGCTTAGGAGTTGCGCAGGTGGTGGTACAGGGCCGTGGTTTCGGCGGCTGGGGCCACGTCTACCTGGGCTTTCAGGCGCTCGGCGAACTCTTCGTAGTGCTTGATCGCGCGGGCCTTTTCGCCTTGCGCGGCGAGGCTGGCCATGAGCTCGCGGTGGGCGCTCTCGTTCAGCGGCTCCTGACCGATCGCGCGGCGGAACGATGTTACCGCCGCCTGGTGCCGGCCGGCGGCGGCGTACAGGCGGCCGGCCGCGAGCAGCGCGGACTCGAAGGCGCGGCGCAGCTCGTCCCGGCGGGCCTGCGCCCACTCTCCGGCCGCCACGCCGTCCAGGAAGTCGCCGCCGTAGGCGGCGATCGCCCGTTGCAGGTCGGGGAGGGCCTCGCTGGCGGGGCGGGCCCGGCGGGCGGCGGCCAGTGAGCGCTCGAAGGTCTCGATGTCGGACTCGTGCTCGCGCTCGGCATTGAACGAGTAGCGGCCGCCGGAGTAGCGGATCCAGCCGGCGTCGCCGAGGGCTTTGCGCAGTTCGCGGAGCGCGGTGTGCAACGCGTTGCCGAGCCGGTCGCGACTGGATTCCGGCCAGAGGGCCAGGCCGATCTGGTCCCTGGTGAGCGGCGAGGAGGTCGCGAGCAGGAAGAAGAGTTCGCGCGGCTTGGCGTAACCCCACTCGGCGGCGGTGATCGCGGCGTCACCTCGGTAAACGACGGCGGAGCCGAGCGCGGTGATGCGGAGGGACGGGGTGCCAGCGGAGGGCGCCGGGGCCGGTTCTGGCTGGGCTGGCTGGCCGGGCTGGCCGGGCTGGGCTGGGACCGGCCCGGGTTCAGGTTCGGGTTGCGGGGCCTGCAGGTCGGCGATTGCGGTTGCTAGACCGGCCCGCCAGGCGGTTTCGAATCCGGCGTCACCGAGAGCGGCTCGGGCGGCGGCGACCGTCTGCTGGTGCTGTCCGGCCTCGCAGGGCGCGATCGCCGTGCCGATCTCCTCGCGCAGCGCCTGCGCGGCGGCGAGCAGCTTGGCGGCCTGAACCGGACTGGCGGCTGCCTCCAGCGCGGCCAGGTCTTCGAGCACGCTGCAGATCCGCCACCGGTCGCGCAGGTCCCGGTGCAGGTCCAGGCTGGCGTGCAGCAGGCCGACGGCGCTCGCTCGGTCGCCACGGGAAACCGACAGCAGGCCCAGCTGCTCCAGGGACCAGGCGACTCCCTCGCGGAACCCGACCTTCTCCGACACCGACTGGCTCTCGCTGAGAAGCTCAAAAGCCCGGTCGAGTTCTCCGGTGTAGCGAGCGACGATCCCGAGGCTGAGCAGCGACCAGGCGATCCCCTCGACGTCACCGAGCGCCCGCGACAACGCCAGGGCGGTCTCGCACTCGGAGGCGGCCAGCTCGAATTCGCCCTGCAGCCAGGCGGTGAAGCCCAGGTAGCCGTGCGCGCTCGCGACCGCCGACCGGTCGCCGGCGGCCGACGCGATCGCCAGGCTCTCCGTATGCAGCTCGGTCGACCGGGCGTAACGGCCTTGCTCCCTGGCCACGCTGCCGAGCACCTGCAGCGTCCTGGCGATGCCGCGCGGGTCTTCGAGCTCGCGGTACAGCCGGAGCGCGGCCTCCAGCCGACCGACCGCTGGGGCGTAGTCGCACTGGAGCAGCGCGAGCCGGCCGCCGCCCAGCAGCCCCTTAGCGAGCAGCCGGGCGGGCGCGTTGGACCCGATCGTGACCGCCGCGTCCATCCAGTGCCTGACCTCGCTGTACTGTCCGCGCAGGTAGGCGTAGCGCTCAAGCGGCCCGACGATCCGCAGCGCACCGCGCACGTCGCGGGCCGTGCGCGCGAACTCCAGCGCCGTGCGCAGATTCGGCGTCTCGGCCTCGATCCGGTTCAGCTCGCTTTCGAGGTCGGAGGTGTCCGGCACCTGCATCCCGCCGCCGATCCTGGGCTCGATCTGCTCGACGAAGTCGGCGTAATACCGCAGGTGCGCGCCCCGAGCCAGGTCCTCCTCGGACGCCTGCGCGAGTCGCTCCTTGGCGTAGTCCCGCACGGTCGCGAGCAGGTGATACCGCACCTCGTCGCTCGAGCCGCCGGAGGCACTGGAGTCGTCGGAGCCAGTCGAGTCACCTGCGTAGTCGACCCGCAGCAGCGACTTATCGGCCAGCCTGGTCAGCAGGTCGAGCACCGGGTCGGCGCCCAGATCGGTGCCACCCACGACCTGCTCGGCGGCGGCCAGCGTGAACCCGCCAGCGAAGACCGCCAGCCGCCTGAACGCGGCCCGCTCGTCATCATCGAGCAGGTCATGACTCCAGTCCAGGGTCGCGCGCAACGTCTGGTGCCGTCGCGGCGAGGTCCGCGATCCGCCGACGAGCACGCTGAACACGTCGTCGAGCCGCTCGGCGAGCTGGCCCACCGACAGGATGCGCAGCCGGGCGGCGGCCAGCTCGATCGCCAGCGGCAGGCCGTCGAGCCTCCGGCAGACCTGGCGGACGGCGGCCACGTTCTCGTCGTCGAGGCGGAACGACGGCCGGACGAGCTGAGCCCGCTGCTCGAAGAAGCTGACGGCATCGGCCTCGGGCAGGGTGGGCACGGCGAGCTGACGTTCGCCGTCGACGCCGAGCACCTCCCGGCTGGTGGCCAGCACCGACAATTCCGGGCAGGCGCGGAGCAGCCGGGCGGCGAGGTCGGCCGCGGCGGCGGTGATGTGCTCGCAGTTGTCGAGCACGATCAGCACCTGCCGGTCGCCGAGGTGCTCGGCGACCGTCTCGATGATGTCCTGGCCTGGCCGCTCATGAGCGCCGAGCCCGCCGGCCACGGTGAGCGCGACGATCGTCGGATCATCGACCGGAGCCAGCTCGATCCAGCAGACCCCCTGGGAGAAGGAAGCCCTGGCCGCATCCGCGGCAGCAAGCGCCAACCGGGTCTTTCCGGTGCCGCCGGGTCCGGTGAGGGTGAGCAGGCGGCTCCCGGAGAGGGCCGCCATCACATCGCGGAGTTCGCTGCGACGCCCGATCATCGGGATCATCTGCACAGGCAGGCGGCCGGTCGTCAGCGATGTCATGCCGCGCGCCGCCCTCCTGCTCGTCGGGCCCTCGTGCGCCCATCCTCTCACCGGCAGGTCGTCGCAATCGCGGCGAACTCGGGCTAGTCGGCCATGCCAGCCGGCCATCGGCCCGGGCCGGGACTGGCATTGCGACCGTGTCCGGCCGCGGCTTGACCTCGATCATCTGGCACCGCCGGGAGTTCGTCGTTCTACGGGCGGTGGAAAACCACCGCAATTATTTCTCCTAAAAAGGCTTGTAAAGGAGGCCGCCGGCCGTCCCGGCGGAGCGATCCCAGGACGGCCGGCTAAGCCCGGACTAACGGATTAGAAGTTCGAGCAGAGCAGCGGGCGGAAGGCGATCGTCGGCATGCCGTTGTTCAGGATCGTGTTGCTGTTGCCCTGGTGCAGGTTCAGGTACCAGCCGGTGGCGGGAAGCGGCGCGTTCACGCCGAGGATGGTCCGGGTCTGGGCGTTGATGTTGCCGTGGGAGTCGGCCTTGGCGTCCATCAGCATGTAGATCACGCCGCCCTGGCTGGCGCAGCTGCCCACGTGGATGTGCGCGGCGTGCAGGCCCGGGGTAAGGCCGCTGGCGCTGATCGTGACCGTCAGCTTCTTCTCGACCGGGTTGTAGGCCACGACCGCGTGGCCGCTCGGGGTGCCAAGGCTCATGCCGCCCGGGGTGACCTCAAGCGCGGTCAGCTTGACACTGGGGTGAGCGCCGCCGAGCTTCCCGCTCTGCGCGATCGGCTCATTGGCGACCGGGGCGCCGTCGGTGCCGTTCAGTACGACGATCCGGCTCGCGGCGTTGAGCTTGATGGTCTTGTCCAGCAGCGTGCCGCTCGCCTGGCCAGCGCCGTTGGCGGTCAGTGGGTTGAGGATGGTCGGGCCGCCAATCGGCGAGGTCAACTCGGCGGTGTGCTCGGAACCCGGCGTCAGCCCGATCACGTTCGCGCTGATGACCGTGTTGCCGTTGCTGGCGGTGCTGATAGTGATCTTGCCGGACGGCATGGACTGCAGGGTCAGCGTCTTGACCTCGCGCGCCGTCGGTATCGCCAGGAACCCGTCGGTGTTCCCCTTGCCGTCGGTGTAGAAGCCGACCAGGTCGCCCGCGCTGTTGACGCCGTTGACCAGGGTCGTGCCCTTGCCGTGCGGGTCATCGACGGTCTTGAAGCCGCCGCTCTTGGTCCAGGTGAAGCCGTGCGACTTGGCCTTGTCGCCCGAGCCGATCGTGTAGGCGCCGACGACCTCGCTGCGGTTGTTCAGGCCGAACGCGGTCGTCGCCGAGGCGTGCGGGAACGCGATCGTCGTGAACTTGTGGCCGGCCAGCAGGAAGCTGTCGGTCACGCCGTGAGGAGCCGCGAAGAAGCCGGTGACGAACCCGGCCAGGTTGATGCCGGTCGCGGTGATGTTCGCGCCCGCGTGACCGGGCTCGATGATGCGGGCGAACTTGCGGGTCACGGTGTTGAAGCTGTAGCTGCGGTTAAAGCCCTGCTTGTTGGTGTAGAACCCGACCGCGACGCCGTGACCGTTGATTCCCAGAAGCTGGTCAACGGGCGGGCTAGCCGGGTCGTTGGTCGGGAAGTCGGCCTTGTGGAACAAGCCGTTGGTGCCGCGCCAGAACCCGTGGTTGTCGTTGGACATGCTGGCGGTGTTCTGATGCGAGAAGAAGCCGACCGTGACGCCGGAGTTGTTCAGCCCGGTCACCTGAGTCTGCACCGAACCTGGGACGTTCTCGGCGGTGTAGCTGGCCTGGCTGTACGGCGGCACCACCGTGTAGCCCTTGTTCGGGTGGCTCTTAGCGCCAGAACCGTCGTAGCCAACTATTTCGTCGCTGTCGTTGATGCCGAGCAACTGGTTGAACGTCCGGTCAGCCTTGTCGTTATACGTCGCGAAGACGTAAGGTCCTGGCTTGCCCGCCTCGTGGTGCACCTTCGCCGCCGCCGACGGCAGCAAGGCGAGCGCACCCACGGACAAGGCCCCTGCGGCCACTGCTGCTGCGCTCGCGCGCAGCATGACAGTGCTGCTTGGCGCGCGGAGCACGACGGCGGAAAGGCGCTCACTGATTCGCATTGTTAGTTCTCTCCTGGCGATTCCATTCGGACCAGCACAGGGTGGCCGAAGGGTTCCGGGGGAACCGTGGGGTGCTCAGGGGGATTTACAGGGGGGAGAAAAATTTGCGCGGGTTCGCTGCCAGGGCGGCGCAGGCTAGAGGTGGTAGGCGTACTCGCGGAACTCCCAGTCCGTGACGTACCGCTCGAACCGCTCGACCTCGTTGCGCTTGTAGGCGAGGAACGAGGAGACGAAGTACTCGCCCAGCACCGAGGTGAGCTCGTGATCGGCGGCCAGCGCGTCGAGGGCGTCAGGAAGTCGCTGAGGCAAGAGATCGGCCTTGTCGGGGTCGTAACCGTAGCCTTCCAGCTTGGCCGGCGGCTCAGCCTGGTCTTTGATTCCGAGGTAGGTGGCCGCGCCGACGGCGGCCATGGCCAGGTACGGATTGGCGGTCGCGTCCCCGAGCCTCACTTCCATCCGGGCGGCGCCGCCCCGCTCCGGAGGTATCCGCACCATCGCGCTGCGGTTGTCCAGCCCCCAGTCGATGAGCCAGGGCGCGAGCGTGTCCGGGCCGAACCGCTTGAACGAGTTGATCGTCGGGTTAAGCAGCGCGGACAACGCGGGGGCGTGCTTCAGGACGCCCGCGATCGCGTGCCGCCCGGTTTTTGAGAGGCCGTCCTCGCCGTCCGGATCGCCGAAGATGTTCCGCCCTGACTCGTCGTTGATCGAGGCGTGCACGTGGAAACCCGAGCCGCCCTCGTCGTTGAACGGCTTGGCCATGAACGTCGCGAGCAGATCCTGCTGGCGCGCGATTTCCTGCACGGCGGACTTGAGCCGGAACGATCGATCGGCGGCGTCCACCAGCTCGGAATGAGTCAGGTTGATCTCGAACTGGCCGGGCGCGAACTCATGGTTAGCG
>DATNFM010000269.1:0-22738 GCA_035606435.1 Streptosporangiaceae bacterium
CATGAGCGGCATCGCCTTGCTGGCCGTGATCAGGTGGGTGTCGATGCCCATCCTGAGCATGCGCAGGCCGCCAGCGAGGTCGTGCTCCCATAGTTTCTTGTTCCACTCGGAGTAGCGGTCGCCGCCGAAGATGTCGTTGACGCAGATGTCGAGCCGGCCGTGCTCGGAGGCGATCCGGTCGACTAGGTCCTGGACCTGATCCGCCTCGAGGTGGTCGACCCGCAGCGCTACGCCCGCGCCGCCCGGGCCTCCCGCGCCGCCCGGGCCTCCCGCCTGGGCCATGAGTTCGCCGGTCTCCTCGATGGTCTCGCGTCGCTCGATCTCCGACGGACCGGTCGCGCGGCTGCTCCGGCCGGTGGCGTAGACGTAGGCGCCGGCTCTGGCTAGTTCGACGGCAATGGCCCGGCCTGCGCCTCTGGTGGCGCCGGCGACGAGGGCGACTTTGCCTGACAGCGGCTTCGTTGCTGGTGTCTGTTCCGACATGGTGTCCTCCTTGTCTGCGATCCTTGCGGGTACAACAGGAGCTTGAAAGCACGGTCAGGTAGTTAGTAAATCATCATTCACTAACTACCGCGAGTCGGCAGGCCCGGGCGAAGGGGCGAGATGCGATGGCAAGGGACTTGATCGGTAACCCCGGCAAGGTGCTGTTCAGCGGGTCCGGCGAGACCAAGGGCGATCTGGCCGATCACTACCTGAGGGTCGCCGAGCCGCTCATGCGCACGATGGGCGGCCGGCCGGTGCTGCTGCAGCGGTTCCCCGAGGGGGCGGGCGGGCCTTCGTTCTTCCAGAAGCGGGTGCCCAAGAACGCGCCAGACTGGCTGCGGACCACGACCGTGTCCACGCCCAACGGCACCACCGCCCAGGCGCTGGTCGCGGCCGACCTCGATCACGTGCTGTGGGCGGTGAACCTCGGCTGCCTGGGCTTTCACGTCTGGCCCTACCAGGCCGACGATCCCGACTTCACCATCGAGCTGCGGATCGACCTGGACCCGACGCCCGGCATCGAGTTCGGCGAGATCCAGCAGGCGGCGCGGGAACTCCAGACGCTGCTGGCCGAGGTCGGCATCACCGGCTACCCGAAGACCACCGGCAACCGCGGCCTGCACGTCTACATCCGCCTGCGCCGCGAGTGGGACTCCTATCAGGTCAGGAGCGCCGCCGTGGCGATCGCCCGCGAGCTGGAGCGACGGCGGCCCGACCTGATCACCGCGGCCTGGTGGAAGGAGGAGCGGGGGAGGCGGGTGTTCGTCGACTACAACCAGAACGCGCCCCACAAGACCGTCTTCGGCGCCTGGTCGGTCCGGGCCCGGCCCGACGCGAACGTCTCCACGCCGGTCAGCTGGGACGAGCTCGACGACATCCACCCCGACCACTTCACGATCGCCTCGCTCCCGGCCAGGCTCGAAACGGTCGGTGACCCTTGGCTCGCCATGAACGACAGCCCGCAGTCGCTGGATCCGCTCCTGGAGATGAACGCCCGCGACCGGGCCAGCGGCCTGCTTGACGCGCCCTGGCCGCCCGTCTATCCGAAGATGCCAGACGAGCCGCCTCGGGTCGCTCCCAGCAGGGCAAAGAAGATTTAGAGAGAAACTTTTGCGGAGGTCGACGCTGCGATCGGCCCGGCTGGGGAGCGCCGGGCCGATCGCAGCTCTTCGCCCAGCCTGAGCTAGCTCGCTCTCCCGGGAGATCACAGACTCAGGCGTTAGCTGAAGACTTGTGGGTGCTATCTGACGCTTTCTCTTCCGGCTAACCGGGTGAGTTCGCTACTCGGCGTGCAGGGCAGCTCCGGTTTTCGTCGCGGCCGCCCAGCTTGCCGGAAGCAGCGCGCCGGCTACCGCGATCACGATCCCGGCGAGACCCAGCACGGCCAGCTCGCCCGGCTGGTAGACGTTGAGGAAGCTGGCCGGAAGTCCGAGGTCGACCGCGTGCGCCATCGCTGGGAGCACGTAGCCGTGCACCAGCATGCCGAGCGGCACGGCTAGTGCGCTGGCCACGACGCCGATCCCGGCGACCCAGCAGATCGCCATCGTGATCGTCTGCCTGGGCGTCATGCCCACGGCCTTGAACACGCCCAGGTCGTGTACCCGCTCCCTGGTCTGCAGCACGATCGTGTTCAGCACGCCGAGTCCGGCGGTGATCGCGAGCAGCAGCGTCAGCGTCCCGATCAGCGTGATCATCAGGTCGATGACGTCAGAAGACTGGTTGTTGAGCGAGACGAAATAGAAGGCGTTCCCGAGCCTGGCCTGCAGCGAGTTGCTGTAGTCGCCGGCCGAGACGCCGGGCTTGAGCGCTACGTCGTAGTGGTCGATTGAGATCCCGTGCGTCGCGTTCGCATTGACCAGCGTCTGGTAGTCGGTGAGCACGTCAAGCCCGGTGTTGCGGGTGAGGAACACCTCGCCCACGATCCGCACCACGACCTGCCTGCCGCCGACCAGCAAGGTCACGTCGTCGCCGACCAGCTTGCCGGTCTCGGTGAGGAAGTGAGTCGGCACGACGGCCTGGCCGGGACCGGTGTACCAGTGGCCAGAGATCATCGCGTAACCGGTCCAGCTGGCGTTGCCCTGGAAGGCGGTCAGGTCCACCTGCTGGGCTAGGCCGGCGACGGTCACCGGCCCGACGGCTTCGGCTACGAAGCGCTTCGTGCCTGGCTGGGCGCGCAGGGCAGCGGTGATCTTCCGTTGTGCGGTCGCGGCCGACGGTGGCTTGAGTGCCCCGACCTGACCAGGAGTCTTCTGGCTGCCCGGGCCGCCATTTCCGCCCGGACCTGGCTTGATTACGGGCCGCCCGACTCGCAGGCCCGTCCCGGCTGACGGCAGCGCGACCGAGACCGGCACGGCCTCGGAGCGACGCAGTCCTTCCACGACCCGGTTCAGCGACGAACTCAGCCCTACCGCGAACGTCACCGCCATCGCTCCGAGCAGGATCGCTGCCAGCGTCATCGTGGTGCGAGCCGGTCGCGCGAACGGAGCCGCGAGCCCGATCGTCACCGGCCTGGGCAGCCCTAGCCGGCCGAACAGCCGGTGGGCCGCGTAGCCGCGTCCGGTCCTCGGGGCCCGCCCGATCGCGATCGCCTGCACGGCACTCAACCGACCGGCTCGCAGCGCGGGCAGCACGGCCGCGAGCCCGACGATCGCGCACAATGCCGCCGGCACGGCCACGTCGACCCAGGCCGGGACCTGTAGCGAGCCGACGCCGTAAACCTGCTCCGCGTTGTGCAGCACCGGGATGGCCAGCACGTTGCCGAGCACGATGCCGCCCAGGCAGCCGACCACGGCGGGGATCGCGGCCTGGCTGGTGTACGCCGCCACGATCTGGCGCGGGCTGAAGCCGATGCTCTTGAGTATCCCGATCCGGCGGTAGCCCGCTACCACGGCTCCGCTGACCACGTTCGTGACGATCAGCGCCGACATCACCAGCCCGATCACCCCGAACGCGATCAGGAACGGCACGAACGCCGAGATGTTGCCGGTCTCGGCCAGGTCGGCGGCCAGCCAGGACTGGGTGCCGGTGATCGCTCCGCCCGGCAGTGCCGCCGCGATCGTCTTCGTGTCGGCCTTGATCGCCGTCGTATTGCTCGCGTGAGCGAACCGGTACAGCATCTGGGTGCCTTGAGTCTGGCTTCCGGAAGCCAGCGCCGCGATCTCGCCTGGGGTCACCCACCCGGCGGCCGTACTGGTCACCGACACCGCGGTCCCGACCAGGGTCAGCACCGGGTGGCCGCTCACGCCCTGGACGGTGAACTTGCTGCCCAGCGGGAACGGCGGCAGTTCGCCCCCGCCTCCGCCGATGTCCAGCACGAACTGGCCCGCCGCCTTCGGCCAGTGCCCGGACTGCAGCACGACATCGTCGACTGGCCCGCCGGGCGAGGCCCGTCCGGCCAGCGTCAGGGGCGGCAGCGTCATCGGGCCGTTAAGCCCGTAGCTGGTCTTCGTCACCACGGTCGCGGTGTGGAATGGTCCGGACGCCGCCGTGACTCCGGTCAGCCTCTTGCTCGCGGCCAGCTCGGCGTCGCTGGTCCTGGCCGGGTCGACAGTGACCGTCAGATCAGCTCCCCGCTGAGCGGTGAACGCGTGGTCGAACGGCGAATGCGAGTCCACCAGCAGCGCGACCGCCAGCACGGACGCCCCGGTCGACACCAGCAGCACCAGGCCGATCACGATCGTCTGCACGCGCTTGCGGGTCAGGCCGCCCCGGATCGCGCGGCCGACCGCTGTGCTGCCTTTGATTGGGGCACTCATCGCCGCACCTGCGCGATCGAGTCGCGGTGGATCTGCCCGTCGGACAGTTCGATGATGCGGGTGGCGTACCTGGCCGCCAGTTCCGGGTTGTGCGTGACCAGCAGCAGCGTCAGCCCGGAGGAATTCAGGTCCAGCAGCAACTGGCCGATCTCCTCGCCGGTCGCGGTGTCCAGCGCCCCGGTCGGCTCGTCGGCCAGCAGCAGCCTGGGCCGGTTCACCAGCGCCCGCGCGATCGCCACCCGCTGCCGCTCGCCGCCGGACAGCCGTCCCGGGTAAGCGTTCTTGTGCTGCTCGATCCGCAGCGCGATGAGCAGCTCTTCGGCCCTGGTCTTGGCCGCCGCCCGGCCCAGACCAGCGAGTTGGGCGGGCAGCAGCACGTTGTCGATCACCGTCAGGTCATCGAGCAGGTTGAAGAACTGGAAGATCATGCCGACCTGCTCGCGCCGGAATTTGGCCGACCCGGTTTCGCTGAGCGAGTCAATGCGCCGGCCGCCCACGGTCACCGTGCCGCTGGTCGGCCGGTCGAGCCCTGCTATCAGGTTGAGCAGGGTCGACTTGCCGCTGCCCGACGGACCCATGATCGCAACCGCCTCGCCCGTCTCGACGGTAAGGCTGACGCCGTCCAGGGCCGGCTGGCCGGTGTTCGAATAGCGCTTGGTCAGGTTGTCAATTGCCACGAGAGTATCCATGGCCGGGAACGTAGCCATCGCAACGGCTCGCCCGGATCGGCCGTGATACGGAATCGGGCTAGCCCATTGTGACGTTTCCGCGCGGCGGTCATCCTTGCGATGTATGCGGCTCGCTCCTTCGAGCGACGCTCCACCGGGCGGCTGCGAGCGACAATGGAGTCATGTCCGAGGTAACCACCGGTTCGGCGCGGGGTCATTTCCGCGCGGTGCTCGCTTTCGTCAAGTCGGCCGAGCCGCGACGGCCGGTCTCACGCCGCGCGTTGGTCAGCGACGGGATCATCGCGATGGCATTGCTGGTGGCGGCGCTGGTCGCGGCGGGTTCTGACAAGTACTGGGTACTCGCGGTGATCGTCATCACCTGCGGCCCGCTGGCCTTCCGCCGGGTCTTCCCGCTTTCAGTTTTTTTCGTGGTGCTCGTCGTCGTTCTCGCGGGCCGGAATTTCGCGACCTACGTCACGTTCATCGCGATAATACTGTCGGCCTATTCGGCGGTCGTGCACAGCCGATTCCGGGGCGTGGCCCTGACCGCCATGGCGCCAGCCGGCTTCCTTGTCACCGCGGATTACTGGAGGGCCGGTTCGGGCCTGCCGCGGTTCGGACCCATCTCGATCTCACCGGGCCCGGCGGTGCACGAGCCCGCGCACCGGCTGACCGTGGTTCCTTTCGCGCCGATCCATATCTTCCCTGGCCGCCTGGACGGCCTGACCTTTGAGCCGACCTATCCCTGGCGGCTCACCGGCCTGCTGGTCTTCGTATCGCTGGCCTCGATCGCGTTCGTCGGAATGGCCGTGTACGCCGCCGACCGGATCCGGGCGATGCAGACAGAGCACCAGGCCGCGACCAGGCGGGCGGTCGAGCTTGAGCGATCCCGCATCGCCAGCGAGTTGCACGACGTGGTCACCCACAACGTCAGCATGATGATCGTGCAGGCCGGTGCCGCCCGCCAGGTCCTGGCCAGCGATCCTGGCCAGGCCAAGGACGCGATGCTCGCGGTCGAGTCCAGCGGTCGCGCCGCCATGACCGAGCTCCGGCATCTGCTCGGCCTGCTCAGCCCGGCTCCCAGTGACCGCGCGGCGGCCGGTCCCGGTGACGACCTCACGCCCCAGCCGGGACTGGCCCAGATCGAGGCGCTGGTCGGCCGGGTCACGGACACCGGCCTGCCGGTCGCGCTTGAGACCGGGGCGCTGCCTGACGGCTTGCCGCCGGGAGTGGACCTGGCGGCGTTCCGCGTGGTGCAAGAGGCGCTCACCAACGTGATCAAGCACGCGGGCAAGCCGAATACCTCGGTCAAGCTCGACTATCTGCACGGTGACCTGATCGTAGAGGTCCGCGACGGTGGTCGGCTGATCCCGGCGGCCGGGCCAGTCGCGCCCGGGGCCGGTCGGGGACTGCTCGGACTGCGGGAGAGGGTCGCGATCTACGGCGGCGAGCTGCACGCCGGGCCCCAACCCAGCGGCGGCTGGCTGGTCCGGGCCCGGATCCCGGCCGACCCGATGGCGGCACCGAGCGATTCGACGCTGGCCGTCGCCGCGGCGGCGGTGCTATGACCTCAGAGTCTGCCGACGCGACCGCGCCTCCTGAGGCCGGTCACCCAGCCGGCCCGACCGTAGTGGTCGCCGACGACCAGGCACTGGTGCGCGGCGGCTTCAAGATGATCCTCGGCGCGGCGGGCATCCCGGTCCTGGCGGAGGCCGCCGATGGCAAGCAGGCCGTAGCGGCCGTGCTCAAATACCGGCCGCAGGTCGTCCTGATGGACATCAGGATGCCGGAGATGGACGGACTGGAGGCGACCCGTCGGATCCTGGCCGCGCCCGCCGCGGCCGGCTGCCGGATCATCATCCTCACGACCTTCGACCTCGACCAGTACGTCTACGCCGCGCTCAACGCCGGCGCCAGCGGCTTCCTGCTGAAAGATGTCTCTCCCGAGCAACTGGTCGGGGCCGTCCGCCTCGTCCGTACCGGCGACGCGCTGCTGGCGCCGTCGATCACCCGCCGCCTAGTCGAGCGCTTCGCGCCGCAGCAGGCCGGCCAGCAGCGCCCGGTCCACGCTGACCTTTCCGAACTGACCCCGCGCGAGCTCGAGGTCCTGAAGCTGCTGGCCAGGGGCCTGAGCAACGCGGAGTTGGCGGCCCAACTCACCCTGAGCGAGGCAACGGTCAAGACCCACGTGGCCAGGATCCTCGCCAAACTCCAGCTCAGGGACCGCGTCCAGGCCGTCGTCCTGGCCTACGAAACCGGCCTGGCCGGCCCGACCAACCCCAATTAACCCCGCCGCGCCGCCCCCGCCCGGTCCGGCCAGCGCCGCGTCACCCCGCCGCCCCGCGCCGCTCCGCCTGACCCGCACCCGCCTTGGTCCGCGCCGCTCCGCCTGACCCGCACTCGCCTTGGTCTGCGCCGCTCCGCCTGACCCGCACCCGCCTCGGTCCGCGCCGCCCCGCCTGACCCGCACCCGCCTCGGCCCGCGCCGCGTCATCCGCCCGCGCCGCCCCGCGTCACCTCTCACCCGCCTTCTGGCGGGCGGGATGGGCGGATTTGGTCCTGGCGGGGTAAGAATGCTCCGTGCAGACAAGAACAGCGGAGTCCGAGGTCGGCGCGACCCGGCGGTTCAAGGAGTTGTTCGGCGCGGAGCCCGCCGGCATCTGGCAGGCGCCCGGCCGGGTGAACCTGATCGGCGAGCACACCGACTACAACGACGGCTTCGCGCTCCCGTTCGCGATCAGCACCAGGGTCAGCGTCGCGGTCGCGCCCAGAGCCGACGACCGGCTGGTGCTGACCTCGTGCCAGGAAGGGACGGAGGTCGTCGAGGTCCTGCTGGCCGGCCTGGCGCCTGGCGCCGTGACCGGCTGGGCGGCGTATCCAGCCGGCGTCGCCTGGTCGCTGCGCGGCGCGGGCTACCCGATCGGCGGACTCAACGTAGCGATCGACGCCGACCTGGCTCTCGGCGCCGGCCTGTCCTCCTCGGCCGCTCTCGAATGCGCGGTCGCCCTGGCCATGCTCGACCTGCACGGCTTCGAACTGTCCAGGACGGAACTGGCAAAGCTAGCCCGCCGAGCCGAGAACGACTTCGTCGGCGCCCCGACCGGCATCATGGACCAGATCGCGGTGCTGCTCAGCCGGGAGGGCCACGCCCTGCTGCTCGACTGCCGCAGCGCCACAACGACTCTGGTCCCGTTTGACCCGTCCCCCGCCGGCCTCGTCCTGATGATCATCAACACCCGCGCCCGCCACGAACTGACCGATGGCGGCTACGCCTCCCGCCGCCACGCCTGCGAGGAAGCGGCCCGCACCCTCGGCGTCCCCGCCCTCCGCGACATCATCAGCGTCTCGCAACTCGACCAGCTCACCGACCCGCTCCTGCTCCGCCGGGCCAGGCACATCGTCACCGACGACGCACGGGTGCTGCAGACTGTCGCGCTGCTCAGAGCGAACGACCTCACCGGCATCGGCCCGCTGCTCACCGCCTCACACATCTCGTTGCGCGACGACTTCGAGGTCTCCTGGCCGGAAGCGGACGTGGCGGTCGACTCCGCGATCGAGGCCGGGGCCCTGGGCGCCCGAATGGTAGGCGGCGGCTTCGGCGGCTCGGTAATAGCCCTGCTCCCGACCGGAAAGACCGACGCCGTGACGGACGCGGTCGACCGCCGCTTCGCCATTAACGGCTGGTCCGCCCCCACCTTCACCACGGCTGTCCCTTCGGCCAGCGCCACCCGCCTCCGCTAACGAAGACGCTCGGCTTCGTCTGGTCGTCCGGCTTCGGTGTATGCATCGGCGAGGCTAGTGCGAGTGAGGACGGAGTGGGGATGGGCGACGCCCAGCGTCCGCTCGCGGTCGGTGAGGGTGAGTTCGTACAGCGCGATGGCATCGTCTAGTCGTCCGGCCTTCCTGTAGACCCTGGCCAGGTTGTTGCGGAAGGTCAGGACGCTCGGGTGGGTGTCGCCGACGGCCTGCTCTCGGTCGGTGAGGTTGCGTTCGTAGAGCGGGATGGCCTCGTCTAGCCGCCCGGCGACGAGGTAGGCGGTGGCCAGGGTGTTACGTACGGTCACGGTGTCGGGGTGGGCGTCGCCGAGGGTCCGCGTGCGATCGGTGAGGGTGCGTTCGAGTAGCGGGATGGCTTCGTCCAGCCGTCCGGCCTCCAGGTAGGCGGTGGCCAGGTCTTCGCCGGAGTCGTCCCCGTTCGCGGTCATTACGCCAGGTCGCGCAGGCGCTGGGCGGCTGTCTCGGGGGAGACGTCGTTGGCGAAGGCGCCCATGCCGGACTCCGAGCCGGCCAGGTACTTGAGCTTGCCCGAGGCGCGCCTGATCGTGAACAGCTCGAGATGCACGGCGAAGTCGTCGCGGCCGCCGCGGACCGGGGCCTGGTGCCAGGCCGAGATGTAGGGGGCCGGGGTGTCGAAGAGCCGGTCGAAGCGACGGAGCAGGTCCAGGTAAATCTCGACGAACTCGGCCCTTGCCGCGTCGCTGAGCGCGGGGAGATCTGGCACCCGCTGGTGCGGATACAGGTGGACCTCGTACGGCCAGTGGGCGGCATACGGCACGAACGCCACCCAGTGCGATCCGTCGGCGACGATCCGGCTCGACTGCTTGCGCTCGGCCGCGACCACGTCATCGAACAGGTTGCCGCCGGTCGCCGCCCGGTAGTCGGCCACCGAGCGAAGCATCCGAGCCGTTCGGGGAGTGACGTACGGGTAGGCGTAGATCTGGCCGTGCGGGTGGGTCAGCGTGGCGCCGATCTCCGGGCCCCGGTTCTCGAAACAGTAGACCTGCTCGACGCCGGGCAACCCGGAGAGCTCGACCGAGCGGTCCACCCAGGCCGCCATCACGATCGCGGCCTGGTCTTTCGTGAGGTTGGCGAACGAGGCGTCGTGATTGTCGCTGAAGACGATGACCTCACACCGCCCGCCGGCCGGGTGGTGTTCGAGCAGCCCGGCCGCTGGCGGGTCCGCTAGCGGGGCGTCCGCCGGCGCGCCAAGAGTGGGGAACCGGTTCTCGAAAACCACCACGTCGTATTCGGGTGCCGGGATCTCGGTCAGGCTCGTGGCCGTCGACGGGCACAGCGGGCATTCGGCCAGCGCGGGCTGGAACGTTCGATCCTGCCGGTGACTGGCGATGACGACCCACTCGTTCAGCAGATCGTCGCGACGGGCCTGCGACTCGACGTGCCCTGGAACGAGCGGGCGGCGGTCTGGGTACTCATCCGGGCGGCTCGGGCGGTCGCCGAAGTAGATCAGCGCCCGCCCGTCAGCGAGCGTGATCGTGGACTTACGCACGCCGCCCAAATTACGCGATGTCGCCCGGGGGGACGACCCCCCGTACCCCCCGAAGGGAGCGGCGCCCTAGGCGCCGTCTTCCCTCCTCGCTCGCTTCGCTTCGCCCGTCAGTCCAGACGGCACCGCGCCGCTCCGATCTCGCGCTTGGCTTAGCCCCCGCCCCGCCCCTGCCTACCGGCGCTTGACCTGGACGTCGGCTTCGACCTTGTCGCCCAGGTTCTTGTCGACGTTGCGCCAGTACTCGAAGGCGCGTTCCAGGACCGGCTCGCTGACGCCTTCGAGCAGGTGACCGACGATATTGCTGGCCAGGCGCTCACGGGCCGCGTCGTCGAGCACCTCGCGGACCATCGTGCCGGCCTGGCCCCAGTCATCATCCTCGGCGTGCAAGGTGTAGGCGGACCGCATGAGCGATCCGTCGGTGTGCCAGGTTGGCGGGCTGCCGACGCTGGCCGGATCGGCCTGCGGACCGCCCTTGGAGTTCGGCGCGTAGACCGGGTCGCGGGCCTCCGTTATCCGCATCACGCCGTCCTTGCTGTAACTGTGGACCGGCACCTTCGGCGCGTTGACCGGGATCTGCTTGTAGTTCACGCCCATCCGGGCCCGGTGCGCGTCGGAGTAGGAGAACCCCCGGGCCAGCAGCATCTTGTCCGGGCTCAGGCCGATGCCCGGTACCAGGTTGTTCGGCTCGAAGGCGGCCTGCTCGATCTGGGCGTGATAGTCGGTCGGATTGCGGTTCAGCCGCATCCGGCCGACCTCGATCAGCGGGTAGTCGGCGTGCGGCCAGACCTTGGTCAGGTCGAACGGGTTGAACCGGTAGGTCGCCGCATCCTCGAACGGCATGATCTGCATCTTCAGCGTCCAGCTCGGGTAGTCGCCGCGCTCGATCGCCTGGTACAGGTCACGGGTGTGGTAGTCCCCGTCGGCGGCCGCCATCTGGTCGGCCTCGTCCTGGGTGAAGAAATCGATGCCCTGGTCGGTCTTGAAGTGGTACTTCACCCAGAACCGCTCGCCGGCCGGGTTGACCCACATGTAGGCATGGGAGCTGTAGCCGTTCATGTTTCGCCAGGTCCGCGGGATGCCCCGGTCGCCCATCAGCCAGGTCACCTGGTGTGCGGACTCCGGTGACAAGGTCCAGAAGTCCCACTGCATGTCGTGATCGCGCAGGTTGTTGTCCGCGCGCCGCTTCTGCGAACGGATGAAATGCTGGAACTTGAGCGGGTCGCGCATGAAGAAGACCGGGGTGTTGTTCCCGACCATGTCGTAGTTGCCCCGCGTGGTGTAGAACTTCAGCGCGAAGCCGCGCGGGTCGCGCCAGGTGTCTGGGCTGCCTCGCTCCCCGGCGACCGTGGAGAACCGGGCGACCATCTCGGTCCTGGTGCCGGGCTGGAACACGGCGGCGCTGGTGTAGGCGCTCACGTCGTTCGTGACCTCGAACGTGCCGAAGGCCCCGCCGCCCTTGGCGTGCGGCTGCCGCTCCGGGATCCGCTCGCGGTTGAAGTTCGCCATCTGCTCGATGAGGTAGTGGTCCTGCAGCAGGATCGGACCATCGGGCCCTACGGTCAGCGAATATTCGTCGCTCTCGACCGGGGCACCTGCATCGGTTGTCGTTGCTATGCGGTGATTCTGCGTCATTTGCCGTACTCCCCGTTGCCTGAGATCAGGTACGAGTACCCCCTGCCCGCCGATGCACCAGGCACACGCCTCACCGGCGAAGAACGAGCGGGGCTCTCCAGCCAGCTGCACCGGGGTCGCGCTGCTGTAGTAGCTTCCGGGGACGGAGCTACAGCAGGAGCGCTTAGCTGTAGCTGTGGATTACAGCAGAGGATCGTTGCTGTAGTAGCTTCCGGGGACGGAACTACAGCGGGGGGACTTCGCTGCAGTTCCCGGCCTGCGGATTCCGGTTCCGAGCGCGGTTGGCCAGCCGACGACGCCAGTTGGCGGCTAGGCAGCAGCGGATATCGGTCTGGGCAGCCGCTTCGCTGTCGTGGAAGCGGTAATTGGGTATGGCGCCGGTGGGGCGGGCGCTTGAGTCCAGTTCGGCGGATCAGCCGCAGTCGCAGGCGCCGCAGCATTCACAGCACTCACAGCATTCGCAGCACTCGATGCTGTCGCAGCAGCCGCCGAAGCACCCGCGGCCGCTCGGCGGGGAGAACTGCTGGGGGAACTGGCCTGGGTTGTTGCCCTGCTGCCACGGCGCTGGCTTGAACACGTCGCCCGGCATCTGGTCGTACTGGCCAGGTTGTTGCGGGTTGGCGTCTTCGGTACCCGGTGGCCGGTCGCCGCCCGGATATGGCCCAGGTCCGCCTGGAAACTGACCGGGACCGCCCGGCTGTGGTCCTGGGCCACCTGGATAAGGTCCTGGGCCCCCCGGTCCGCCGGGGTACTGTCCGGGACCGCCGGCGTACTGTCCGGGACTGCCGGGGCCACCTGAGTAAGGAACACCAGGGCCGCCGGGGCTGCCTGGGTTGGGACCGACCGGGCCGCCCGGGTCGGCGGGCCAGTTGGCGGTGACCAGGCTGTTTTCGCGCAGGATCTGCTTGAACACCCGGTCTACTGCCACCCCGACCTCGTTGGCGAGCAGCGACTCGGTGAGCGCCGGACGTTCCAGTTCCAGCACGGCGACCGCGCTCCGGAGGCCACCTAGCGCATCGAGGCAGTGTTGGCGGGCCTGCGCGAGATCCGTTCCGGTCGCGATCAGCGGGTTATACGAGCCGGCCGCCTCGTCGTCGGCGAGATCCTCGACCGCGTCGAGCAGGTGCGCGATCCGGCCGAAATGCCGCCCGGCCTCGGCCAGTGGCCCGGCGTTGCCCAGCCGGTCGGCGAGCACCGCCGTATGGGCGAACGCAGCGCTCACCGCGGTCTCAGTGGGCTCGGTCACCTCGGTCAGCGTGAGCCCGGTCGTCCGCTCAAGGTCGGCTTGCCGCGAGATCGCATCGGTCAGCAGGGCCGTGTCGAACCCGATCGCCGCCCCGGTTCGCTGCCCCGCCGCCAGCCAGCGCCCGGCGGCGAGTCCGGCCCCGGCAGCGACTAGCCGACGGGCGTAGGCACCGTCCCGGTCGACGACATGGTCCCTGACCTTGCCAGCGGCCAGCACCAGTGAGATCGAGGCGGCCAGTTGGGCGCCGGTAGCCGAGGCATCGAGCACGTCGGCTCGGCGGAACCGGCGCAGCGCGCACGGGCCGGCCGAGCGGTGCGGAGTCGCACCGGGGTTCTGGGCCTCGGTCAGCACCGAGACGAGCAAGCCGTCGTAGTTCGTGACCAGCCGCGCCGAGTGGCCGTGAAGATCGCGAAGGGTCAGGCAGAGCCCGCACAGGTGAGCGGCCCACTCGCCGAACAGGCCGCAATGGAGCCGGTGCCGACACGGACGCACGATGCCAAACATGGCGTCAATATTCCAGATCGCCGCCTTGCCGACAACAACCAGGCCGCTCGGATCTTTGTTCGGATGACCGCCCTGATCCACGTTTATCGCCCGGAACCGGGGAAGGCCAGACGTCTGCCGCCGCAAACCGACGCAAAAGATGAACCGAACGGAGGACCATGACCACCCAGCAAAGTACCCCTCGCCTGGCGGTCGTAGCCGCGATCATCGCCCGCGACGCCGAAGACGGCGATGGCGAGAGCGGTGACGCAGAACACCCCTGTTCGTCGGTGCTGGCCGAGCGGATCACCGGACCGACCAGCAGCACCCTCGCACCCAGCCTGCCGTCCAGCGCGACCGGGACCGAGCGCGCGCTGGCTGAGGCAATCTGCGGCTGCGGCGACCGCGACCAAGGACCAATCACCCGATCGCAGGAACCGGTCGTCGCCGAGTTGCTGCTGCTGGCCGACGATCTGCCTGAAAGCGATGAACTAGCCGCCGCCCTGAGCGAGACGTTCCTGCCGTCCGGCGATTCGGCGGCGGCGCCGGCCCGCCGCGACCGGACCTCGGCCTTCGCCGACTTGTACCGCCGCCTGGCATTGGCCCAGCTCAACAACCAGGTACGAAATAAAGTCGCCGCCGCTCTCGCCCGGCTGCGAAGGCCGCGTAAGGCGATGGCGGACTGACCGTGAGCCGCCGGGGGTGGTGGCCCGCCCGGACGAGGTCGGTGCCGCCCCCGGGCAGTTGGTTTGAATGGCCAGCTGTGGGCATATTGAGCGAGCCCGGGTAGCCAGGAAGAAATCCGGCCACGATCAGCGAACAAGGGAGCCGGCCAATGGCAAGGTCGTCGGCGAAGACGAAGGACAGCGCCTACCAGGTATCGGCTTCGGGTCGCACCAACACAATGGCGATCTGGTCGCTCGTATTGTCGATCGTGTCGATCGGCGGGATCGGATCGATAGCCGGGATAGCGCTCGGGGTCAAGGCTCACCGCCGGGTTTCGGAAACCGGCGAGCGCGGTCGTGGCATGGCGATAGCCGCCGTCATCCTCGGCGTGGTGACCCTGTTCCTGTCGATCGCCTACTGGGCCTATCTGGGCACGCATTTCAACGTGACCCCTGGCCACGGCGGCGGCTTCAGTCAATGACGGTCGGCGCGCCGCCGCGGCTTACCGCTTAGACCGCCACCGCAAGACGAACACGCCGACCGCGACCGCGCAGGTCACACCCGCGATCAGGGCGAGCTGACCGCCACGTCCGGCACGTCCGCCGCGCCGCCGGCCGTCCATTTCACGAACGGCAGCGCCAAGCTCGGCATTCGCCTGGCGGATCTGCTCGGTCAGGTCTTGCTGGTTCCCGATCGGGTCGGAAGGTCGCGGGCGCGCGGCCTGCGTGCTCTTGCTCATTGGTGTGCCTGCTCCTTAGCTCCGCGCTACCGCTGACGCCTTATCTAACAAGCTGAGGTCTTATCTAACACTTCTATGCCGCGAGCGTGCGTCAATTGGCTCCCTGGCGTGTTGTGCAGGTTTAAGCCGTTTGACATGGGAAGTTCGAGACAATGTTTGTGAACGAGTGGTTCCTGACCTCCGCCGAGCGCGGCAACCCGGCTACGCGCCTGGACCGCAGGCGCGGCGACGGCCTAGCCTGGTCGACTGGCAATGACGTGCGTCCGCTCATCCACGGCGCCACGTACTTCGACGAACTGGCGGCCAGGGTCGGCGAACTCGGGGCCGGTGATCTGCTGCTCTTCACCGACTGGCGCGGCGATCCTGATCAACGGCTGCGCGAGCACGGCCCGCAGGTCGCCCAGGTTCTGTGTGAGGCGGCGAAGCGGGGAGTGCGGGTCGCGGGATTGATCTGGCGGTCGCACTTGGACAAACTGGCGTTCAGCGCGGAGGAGAACCGGCATCTCGGCGACGACATCGAGACGGTCGGCGGTGAGTGCCTGCTCGACATGCGGGTCAGGCCCGGCGGCTCGCACCACATGAAGCTCGCCGTCCTGCGACACCGTGACCACCCAGAACGCGACCGTGCCTTCGTCGGTGGCATCGATTTGTGTCACAGCCGACGGGACGATCACCGGCACTTCGGCGACCCGCAGAAGCAGCCGATGGCCGACGTCTACGGCAGCCGTCCGCCGTGGCATGACGTGCAGGCCATGATCGCCGGACCGGCCGTAGCCGACGTGGAGACCGTGTTCAGGGAGCGCTGGGAGGATCCCGCGCCGCTGACCCGCAACCCGGTTCACCGGATCATGGACCTGCTCGGTCACGAGGACTGCAAGGCCGACCCACTGCCGCCGCAGGCCGCCGACCCTCCGCCGTGCGGCACCATGGCGGTCCAGTTGCTGCGGACCTATCCGTTCAAGAGACCGGGCTACGACTTCGCGCCCGACGGGGAGCGCAGCATCGCGCGCGGCTACTCCAAGGCGATCGCGCAGGCCCGGTCGCTGATCTACCTCGAAGACCAGTACCTCTGGTCGACCGACGTGGCCGAAGTGCTGGCCAGGGCGCTGCGCGCCAACTCCGGGTTGCACCTGATCGCGGTTATCCCCAGGTTCCCCGATCAGGACGGGCGGTTCTCCAAGCCGCCGAACCTGATCGGCCGGGCCGACGCGATACGGTTGCTGCGCGAGGCCGGCGGTGACCGCGTCGCGATCTACGCCCTGGAGAACGAGCAAGGCACGCCGATCTACGTGCACGCCAAGGCCTGCGTCGTCGACGACACGTGGGCGACGATCGGATCGGACAACCTTAACCGCCGGTCGTGGACCCATGACTCCGAGTTGACCTGCGCGATCCTGGACGAGGCGGCGGGTGACGTGGGTCAGGCCGACGAAGCGGTGACCGGCGAGGGCGCCGGGACCGGCCCCGGCGCGGGGTTCGCGACTCGCTTGCGCCAAGCCCTGGCCCACGAGCACCTCGGCGGAGAGCCGGGTACCGAGGCGGTATCGCAAGCCGAGATGTTCGGGCTGTTCCGGCAGTTCGCGGCCCGGCTCGATGCGTGGCACGACCAAGGCCGGACCGGCCGCAGGCCGCCAGGCCGGCTGCGCGGCTACCCGGATCTCGACCTATCCGCCAGGACCAGGGCCTGGGCGAGCATCCCCTACCGCCTCATCTACGATCCGGACGGACGGCCCGCTGCGCTGCGTCGGGCCGGGGCGTTCTGAGGCCGACATGACCAAGCCGCACCAAGACACGACCAGGCCGCAACAAGGCGCGACGAAGCCGCAACAAGGCGCGACCAAGCCGCCGCGTCGGGTCACGCCGCCGACCCGCAGCCATCGCCCGGCGACCCGAAGCCGGGCCCGAAGCCAGGGCCAGAGCCGGGCCCGGAGCCGAAGCCGGAGCCGGATCCAGTGCCGGAGCCAGAGCCGGAGCCTCGCTTCGCTGGTCGCCGTCACTGCCAGCGCGGCCGTCTTCGCAATCGTCCTCGTACTCGTGGCAGTTCACTGGCCCCCGCTCGAGTCAGCCGACCACTGGGCAGCGGCCCGCCTGAACTCCCTGGTCTCCGGCCACCCGATCGCCATTACCGCAATCAGGGCCGTGACGACGCTCGGGACCACCCCGGTACTCGTCGGCGTGCTCGTCCTGGCCGCGCTGTACCTGGCGATCCGGCGCGAAGGGCGCCTCGTGCTGTTCCTCATCGCGAGCGCCGCCGGCGGGTTCATCCTGGACCCGGTACTGAAAGACCTCGTCGGCAGGCTGCGCCCGGTGGTCGCCCATCCGATCGCCCATGGCCTCGGGCACAGCTTTCCGAGCGGACACGCGCTGAACTCGACGATCTGTTACGGCGCCCTTCTGCTCGTCTTTCTTCCGGCTGCCCGAGGCAACTGGCGCAAAGCCTTCAAGCTAATAATCTTTTCGCTCGTCTTGTTGATCGGCATCTCCCGAATCCTGCTCGGAGTACATTTCGTCTCAGATGTCCTCGGCGGCTGGGCGATTGGCGTCGCCTGGCTCGGCATCACCACCACGGCTTTCGAGCTGACCAGGCAGGCAGCTGGACGGCCGCTCACCGCCCCGTTGGAGCAAGGCTTGGAGCCGGAAGAACAATCAGAACTGACGCCGGCCGTATCCGAACCGCCGGCCAGCAGGTCCGGCGTGGCCAGCAGGTCCGGCGTGGCCAGCACGGGCCTGGCCAGCACCGGCCGCGTCATCGCCGGGCTCGTCGTCGCCTGGGTGCTCATCCTCGGCGTGATTATCGGAGCCGGCGAGCTAGTGGTCAGATTCGGCGGCCGGAACTTCCTCGACGACACCACGATCCCGGCCTGGTTCGCCTCGCACCGCACGACGCAGGAGACGAACGTCAGCACGATCTTCACCAGGCTCGGCTCCACCGAATACATCGTGATGGTGGCCGTCATGACGGCCATCGTCGTGCTCGCGATCGTTAGGCGCTGGCGTCCGCTCGCCTTTCTGGTCGCGGTGATGGTCGGTGAGATCGGCGTGTTCCTGATCTCCGCGTACGTGATCATGCGGCCGCGGCCGTTCGTCCCGCACCTGGACGGCCACGCGCCGCCGACATCGTCGTATCCGTCGGGTCACACCGCCGCGACCTCCTGCCTCTATGTCGCGATCGCGATCTTGGCCATTGGCCTGGCCAAAGGCTGGTGGCGGTGGCTGTTCCTGATCCCGGCGATCGGACTGCCGCTGCTGGTCGCGGTCTCCCGGATGTACCGGGGCGAGCATCACCCGACCGACGTGCTCGGCTCCCTGCTGCTCTGCGGGCTGTGGCTCACGGTCACGACCAGGCTGATCAGGCCGGGCGCCGTTCCCGCCCCGCAGTCGGCCGCCTCCTCCGCCAAGCCCGACGCGAACCCCAGGCCCGACTCGAAACCCAGGCCCGACTCGAAACCCAGGTCACGCCTGCGACGCTTGACCCGTGAGCCCACCTGACGAGAGCGACCCTCAGCCGCTCATCATCGGGAAAGGTGGAACCCGGGGCTGGGACTGGGGGTTAGAACTGCGGGGGGCGGAAGTGGGTGGCGTCGGGGCCGGTGCGGTCTAGGTGGCGGTCGCCTGGGCCGCCGAAGGCCAGGTCCAGTCTCGCGCCGAAGCGCAGCGCTAGTTCTTGGATGCCGTTGGCGTCTGGCCACTGGGCCAGATCCTCGTGCAGGAGTACCTGGGCGTCGACGGCGGCCGGAGCGGTCGCGGAGCCGGGGCCGCCGGGCTCGGCCCAGCCGGTGCCGAGGTCGGCCAGTCCGGCCTGGGCGGTGTCGGCTACCCCGATGATGGCGCGGAATGGGCCGTCGATGCCGTAGCGGCGAATCACCTTCTGCTGGAAGGCGAAGGCGCCCCAGGCCCAGCCGATCGTCCGGCGCAACCAGATCAGCCGCGGCAGTCCGTGCGCCTCGTCCCGGTCGTGCCCGCCGGACTCGCCCAGAAAGAAGTCGATCCCGCCGTGCCAGTGCACGGCGGCGAATCTCGGCCAGCGCTCGCCCTTGTCCCCGGCCGGGTGCGCTACGTAGCCGCTTGAGACCCCGCGCACTGTGCCGGACTTCGGAAGCTGGGCGCCGCCGGGAATCGATATGAACGGTGGGATCACCCCGGTTGGGTCCTGGGCGGGGAGAGCTATCGAGGAGGGTTCGCCCGGCAGGACGACGATCCTTACGGTGGGCGGAACGGCCAGGGCGCCAAGGCCGCCAGCTGCGAACATCGCGTGCGGGGTGTCTCTGGCCAGGCCTAGCAGCGCCTGTTCCTGCGCCCACTGCCGCCAGACGGCCTCGTCCACCACAGTCCCAGTGATCACGGCCTCCGGGTCATGCGTTCTGGACCGCGCGAAGCGGATTGTTGCTGTTGATTCAAGCAGAAGCGGGGACGTAGTTGAGCCCCCTGCGGGTGACCGGGCTCTGGCTCGGCGGGCCAAACCATGGGCTATGCGTTTCGCCTAATGATTTTTGATTCCTAGGAAATTCTGCGTTTCGGCTGAGTGCGCGCTCAGCCCCGTGCGGCAGCCTGCTTTGTGGTTCATTCCGCCACCACTGTGAGGGAGTGCGTAGCGATGACTTACGGGCCACCTAACTATGGCCAGGGACCTGGCCGGCCGGATGATGTTGACGAGCTCGGCGGACCGGGGAGGTCGGGCGGTCCACGGCGGGTAGCGATCGGGGCCGCGGTGGCGGCCGTCGCGTTGCTCGGCGGCGCTGGGGTCGCCTATGCCGCCAGCGGATCGGGGGGGACGCAGAGTGCGGCCGGTGCCGTGGGTGCGAGCCCCTCGCCTAGTTCGTCGGCCAACCCACCTTCGCCACCGTCGATCCACTGCCAGATCTCGGTGAAGGGTTCGACGAAGTCGATGAAGAACTGCCCGCCGTTCGGACGGTTCCCGTTCCGGCACTTCGGCCTTCCGTTTGGCGGTCCGGGCGGGATCGGGTTTCCGGTGGGGGTGGGCGGCGGCGCGGTGCACGGCCAATTCGTGGTCGCTAAGCCCGGCGGCGGCTACCAGACCGTGGACGTGCAGAACGGCAAGGTGACGGCAGTCACCTCGAGTTCGATCACCGTGAAGAGCGCTGACGGGTTCAGTGCGACCTACGCGGTTTCCAGTTCCACGATCGTGGATGCGCAGCGGGACGGGATCGGCTCGGTCAAGTCCGGCAACCAGGTGTATGTGACCGCGACTGTGGCCGGGTCCGGGTCCGGGTCCGGGTCCGGGTCCGGGTCCAAGGCGACCGCGACCAACATCGCCGACCTGTCGTTGCTGAAGGGCAAGGGCGGGCCGTTTGGGTTCGGCTGGAATTCGAGTTCTCAGTCAAGCTCGGCGCAGTGACGGTCGTGGGATAACAACGGGGAAAGTTCGTGGTGGTCTGCGCCACCACGAACTTTCCCCGTTGTGCCTCGGTCTTGCGGATTAGCGGCGCCAGCGCTTCTTTTTGGGCTCGACAATGCCCAGGCTCGGGCCCAGCTGGGTGTCGAACTGTGAGCCGCCGTCCAGCGGGCCGAACGCGACGACGCAGCCGCGCAGCATGTCCCCGGGCGGGCCCCCGCCGAGCAGGACTCCGATGTTGGTGCCGGGCTCGGCAAAGTCGGTCGTCTTGGCGAACATTTCGATGCTGCTGACGTGCCAGCTCACGCCGTCGCAGTGCACTTTGTCGCCGCGCTTCAGCTGACGGACCCCCTCAAGCCGGCCGGTGATCACGGTGCCGCGGTTGCGGATGTGGAAGACGTCCTCGACACGCATCCAGCAAGCTGGACCGCCCGCGTCCTGGTGCGCTCCGTCTTGCTGCGCCGTGTCCCAGCCTGGAGGAGGTGCGTCCGGCGGCGCTGCGTCCCAGCCTGGCGGCGGTGCGTCCATCGGGGGCATGTTCATGATCGCGGCCTTTCCACCAGGCCAGATTAGTCCGGCTCGTGCCCCAGGCGGGAGTCGAACCCGCTAGTGGCCGCTTTAGAGGCGGCTGCCCTGCCGTCGGGCTCCTGGGGCGCACCTTTCGGGGTGAGCGGCGGCGCCTGCCGCCCACCTCATCGTGCCCGGTCGGGTCGCTGGACGCGACTCGTCCGGGGCGTTCCGCTGGTTCTCCTCGCGTCGCTTGCGTGGCTTGTGGCCCGCGCGGCTTGCGTGGCCCGCGTGGCCCGCGCGGCTTGCGTGGTCCGCGTGGCCCACGTGGCCCGCGCGGCTTGCGTGGCGGCCCGGCCGTGGTCGCCCTTCGCGCGTTTCGGCCCCGCGGTCAGGCGGTCAGGCCGCGTCCGGGCTGCTGATCCGCTCCAGCAACTGCGGATTAGCGGTCCGGTCCCTGGCCGCCCGGTACTCGGTCGCGGTAAGCGACCGGCCCAGCTCGTCCAGGGTTCGCAGCACGAACCGCTGGCTGGTCACGCGGCGGTTCAGCGCATCGAGCGCTTCTGCCTGCCGCCAGACCTTCCGCTGCAGCCACCTGGTCGCGGCTGGCAGGTCACCCTTGAGCTGGGCGCGCAACGCGTCCCGCTCGGCAGTCACCTCGACCAGCTCGGCACGCAGGTCCGCAGTCTCAGTCAGGTTAGACATGGTTTTCACCTCCCTCCGTTGTCCGTTGTCAAGTGCCGTCGGGGCCGGTTGGGTCCGGGCGGCGACAAGGCCAAAGGGAGGGCGCGGAGGGTGCGGAGGAGGCGCGCGGCGGCCGGTTCGAACGCGGCGGCGGTCAGCGCGCCGGCCAGGTCCGGCTCGTGAAAACGCACGGTGCGCAAGCCCGCAGACTCGGCGTCCTGGCAGAGCCAGGCCAACTCAAGCTCCTCGCGGGCAGCGAGGATGACGAGAGTGTTGGAGGACGCCTGCCAATCACCGACGAGGTCGGGATAGGTCACGGCGAAATCGAGCGCTGCATGCGCGGCCTGACACGCTTGCGTCCCAGGAGTCAGATCGGCCCGGGTCACCAGATACAAGCGGTCCGGCGTAAGGCCCTAACGGTGCGGCATGCCCGCACTATAGCCAAGATCTCGCCCAGGTGTCCACACGACCTGACGGCGCGAGTTTGGCATGAGGGCGGTTCGGAGTGGCGTTGACTCACCGTGAACGTTCGGACCAAGATTGGCGGCTGAGTAGGTGCAGCCGGTTACGAAGGGACGAGAAATACCGACGGAATCACCGGCAAAAGGATGGATAGCAATGGCCGTAGCTCAATTGCAGTGAGACGGATATCGCTGTAATTTTTCGCCGTCATATTGTCCCGTCGCTGCTCGTGTCCGGATGCTCATCGTCACCAGGGCGAGACGGCAAGCACGTGGGTCTGACGGTTACCAGAGGGTTTCGAATGGGCCTGCGCGATGTGACCCGCCAGTCGTGGATATAGGCGGGCCACTGGTGTTCACCTTCGAGAAACCTGGGCGATACTATCTACCTCGGGTCAAGACTTGCTTTTCCACCTAAGGAACCAGGCCTGGCGGTATCAGAACCTCTTCACTGCCATCTATGTCAAAGCCGTTCGACCCAGTACGAAGCCGGTCTTTGATGGTTGCCTTCGAGCCCTCCCATCGGGCGGCGCAATTGCGAACGCGCCCGTTCCCGGATGACGCCACTTAGCCCTGGTTGCGCTGACTTAGCCCTGGTTGCGCTGACATAGCCCTGGTTAGCGACTCCAGAACCGGGATCAATCCGGCAAAATTTGTCGCTAATCAGGGCTAAGTCGTCGCAACCAGGGCTAAGTCGCGTGCGGCCCGCGGCTTGACGGCACCAGCGAACCGGCTAAACCGCTCATTCCGGGCACCAGACGCGTACCCGCGCTG
>DATNFM010000270.1:0-12961 GCA_035606435.1 Streptosporangiaceae bacterium
GCGGACGGCAGCCCGCAGACCTCGGTGATGTGGGTGGGGCGGGACGGGGATGACCTGCTGATGTCGACGGTGCAAGGCCGGGTTAAGCACCGCAACATGATGCGTGACCCCCGGGTCAGCGTTACCGTGATCGACTCGGCCGACCCGGAGAACTATGTCGAGTTGCGCGGGTCGGTCACCATGACTCCGGACATCGGCCGCCGGGTCGACACGGAGCTGTCCTGGAAGTACGACGGCCAGGACCCGGGCGAGGACAAGCCGGGCGCGGTCCGGGTCGTCGTCCGGATTGAGGTAGATCGAGTGACCGGACGGGCCCGGTAGCTAGCTGGCGATGTTCTCCTCGGCCGAGATGTCGAGGGTCGCGCCTGGATCGCTGCCATCGTGGTTGTGCTGCCCGGGCGCGGCCGGGGCGGCCGGGTGGTGCTGGCGGGGGCGGAGGCGGGCCGAGTTGGGTGAGAAGTGGTCGTCGACCGGCCAGTGCTGGGCGACCGTAGCGATCCAGTAGTCCTGCTGGCCGGGAAGGATCGCGAGGCGCGTCACGGTTAGCTGCCCGCCGTTCATGTCGGAGTAGAGCAGTTCGATGGTGACGGCGGTGCGGTTCTTGATCGCGTCGGCGAACAGGGCGTACACCGGCTCGGACGGGTCGCGCAGCGCTCCCTGCCAGAACCCCAGACCACCGGACGGGATATAGAGCGATCTGCTCTGGGGGCGGAAGTGCTCGATCGGACCGTGCGGCGCGCCGCTGAGTATCCGCTCGGGGATCGGGTGCCAGGCTTGCAGAATGCCGATGCCTGAGCCGAAGTTGCGCAGGCCGAAGGCCAGGTAGATGGTGTCGTCGCCCTGCTCGAACACCGCGCCTGGTCCCTCGAAATGGGTCCAGTGCTGGTCGGAGAAGCCGACCTTCTGCCTGGGGTCGCCGAGCTGGGCGTTCATCAGCACCGGCCGCAGAGCGGCCATCAAGGACCGCTCGGCAACCCGGGACGCCCGGTTGGCCGATTTCGTCGCGCTGAAGGTGGCTACGGCCAGCACGAGGGTGCCGCCAGCGGTCGTGAGCGAAGCGATGGCCTCAGCATTCATCTCTCTATCTTGGCTCAGCCCCGACAAAATGGTGTCTGTGGGGCCAGAGGACCTGACCGATCCAGAGCGGTTGGTGTGGGACGCGTTCGCGACCGGCGACTGGGTCGACTTGCGGACGGGTGACCGGTACCGGGACGATCCCGTCCGGCAGGACAACTGGGGGCCGGATCGGATCGTCCGGGCCAGGGTGATCCGCGCGCTCCTGCTCGGAGCAAGCGAGCGCAAGCCGGGCGCGGCGCCGGGGATCAGGTTGCGCGGCGCCCGGATCAGCGGCCGGCTCGACCTGATGGGCGCCACCATCGACTGGCCGCTTGTGTGCGAGTACTGCCAGTTCGACAACGAGGTCCGGCTGGTCGAGAGCGAAACGAAGACGATCAGGATCACGCACAGCCGCCTGCCGGGACTGAACGGCACCCGGATCCGGCTGGACGGGATCCTCAACCTGTGGCGCAGCGTCGTGCCGGGCCTGGTCCGGCTGGACCAGGCCAAGATCGACGGCAAGGTCTGCCTGGCCGGGGCGGACATCGGTGCCGGGCACCCGTTCAACCAGGCGGTGTCGGCGGCCGGCCTGGACGTCGACGGCAGCCTGGACTTCTCCGGCCTGATCGCGCACGGCGAGGTCAGCATCCAGACGGCCAGGATCACCGGGTCGGCCGACCTGAGCCGGGCGCGCATCTCCAACCCGCGCGAGCAGGCGCTCGGTGCCGACACGGTTCACATCGGAGGCTGGCTCGACTGCCATTCGATGGTCGCCGACGGCGAGGTCACGCTCTACAACACCAGGGTCGGAGGCGGCGTCACCTTTGACGCCGCGAGCCTGTCGAATCCGCACGGGCAGGCGCTCAGCGCCGAGGGACTGTCGGTGGGTGGCGGGCTGCTGCTGTCATCCGGGTTCACTTCCGAAGGCGAGATCAGGCTGATCGGCGCTCAGCTGGAAGCCCAGCTCGCCCTGTCGGGAGCCAAGCTCAGCAACCCGGACGGCATCGCCATCAACCTCGACCGGGCTTCGGTCGGCGTCTGCCACGGCACCAGCATGACGTGCACGGGATTGTTCAGCTTCGCGGGCGCGCGGTTCGCCAGCACGGTCGACCTGTCCGGGGCGCTGATCGACTCCGGCGGTGGTGACCTGGCGCTGGCCGGTGACGGCGCGGTGATCGGCGGCCAGCTGGTGCTGCGCAAGCTGCGCTCGTACGGCGAGCTCAACCTGCGGTCGGTCAGGATCGGCCGGGGCGTGCTGATGATGTCCACCGAGCTGTCGAACCCGGGCAGCATCGCCTGCCGGCTGTCCGGGGCCGAGATCGCCGGCGACCTGTACTGCCAGCACCTGTCGGCGGCCGGCGCGGTCAGGATGACCGGCGCCCGGGTCGGCGGCCGGATCCACCTGGAGCAGGTGCGGCTTTCCAACGAAGGCGGGTCGGCGCTGAGCGCCCGTGGCCTGCAGGCAGGCCAGTTCCTGCTGGAGCCGGCGGAGCCGGTCACCGGCGTCGTCGACCTTAGTCACGCGCGGATCGACGTGTTCCGCGACGACCCGGCCTGCTGGCCCGCCCAGCTGAACCTCGACGGCCTGACCTACCAGGCGCTCGAACCCCGGCTGCCGGCCAGGGACCGGCTGCGCTGGCTCAGCGCGAGCCTCGGCGGCCCGCGGTCCCAGCCCTATGAATACCTGGCCGCTCACTACGTGCGGATCGGGCAGCCGGAAGAGGCCACCGCGGTCTGGTACGCCAGGGAGCGCGAGCAGCGCAAGGAAGTTGGCCTGCTGCTCCGAGTCTGGGGACTAGTGCAGGACGTCACCCTCGGGTACGGCTACCGGCCCTGGCGGGCGCTGGCCTGGCTGGCCGTCATGCTGATCGCCGGCAGCATCGCCTATACGCTGTCGCCCCCGCAGGCGTTCCAGGCCTCTCATCCGCCCTTCAATCCCGTGATCTACACCCTGGATCTGCTGCTGCCGCTGGTCGACCTAGGCATGAAGCACGCGTTCAACCCGGCTGGCTTTGACCAGTACCTGTCCTACGTGCTGACCGCGTCGGGCTGGGTATTCGTGACCACGATCGCGGCCGCCGCCGCCCGGGTGCTCCAGCGCGGCTAGCCCCGCCCGTGGTCAGCTAGCACGGTCGCTACCCACGGCTCCTGTGCCGAAGCTGTGGGTCATTATGTGGTCTTCCTTCATGGTGACTGCCTGGATGCCTGCCTAACTTTAATTTACAGAGAAAAAGAAACCACAGCGAGGTGGGAAAATGTTTCTGGCGATATTCGTCCTAGCAATAATCACCAGCATGCCGATCGTCGCGATCGTGCTGGTCAGCGTGGCCAGCAAGCGCGAAGACGCGGCCGGCACCCTGGGCGGGCCAGCTAAGGGCGTCATCCAGTTCGCCGCCAGGCGGGTTCTGGACTACCGCTCCGACATCACCTGGCACCCGGCGACCGATGCGCGCATCAGGGCGGACAGGCCGGTCACGACTCCGACGGAGCAGTTGCAGGAGGAGGACGACTCTCCGATCCTCTTGGCCTCTGCTCTAGCCCTCACCCCAGCTGCCTAACCTGGCCCTAGCCGCTCCGGCGGCTAGGCCAGAGGGGCTAGGCCAGGCACGTGAGGGGGGCGCCGCCGTTATAGGCGACCATGTCGGTCAGCGCACCGACGATGTCGATGGTGGCGCCAGGAGAAGCGCCGGCCAGCTCGGCGTAGGCCCGGTGCAGATTGCCGACCAGGCGTTCGGAATCCGGCCAGCCGGCAAATCGGCCAAGATCGGCCCGACGGGCGGCCTCCAGCGGGGGCAGGCCGTCGCCGCGGCTACGGGCAGCTAGCTCAAGCACGAATCTCAGGTAGTCCAAGGTGGCCTCGATCGGCTCCGTGCCCCTAAAAACAGGGCCATGGCCGGGAACGATGATCTCGGCTCCGAGCGGCGCGATGACCGACTCCAGCACTTCGATAGCCCCGGAGATCGAGCCCATCAGCAGGAATGGCGTACCGCCGTTGAAGATCAGGTCCCCGCAGAACAGGACCGAGCGGTCAGGAATCCAGATGATCGAGTCGTTGGTTGTATGCGCGGGCATCCCGACATAGGAGACCTCGGCCCGGATCTCGCCGGCGTGCAGGGTGAGCCCGGAAGCGAAGGTCACGAACGGCGGGTCGAGATACAGATCTCCCCAGTCCGGGCCATCCCAGACCGGCATCTTGGCAGTGTTTACCAATCCGGGCGGACCGAACGCCATCGCTTCGGTGCGAGTCCGTTCGTGCCCGATGATCGCGGCGGCCGGGAGCAGGCAATTCCCGAACGTGTGATCGCCGTGATGATGGGTGTTCACGACCGCGCGGATCGGGGCCCGCGAAACACCCGCGATGGCCCGCAAGTAAGCCTGCGTTCTCCGCTCAGTTGAGCAAGTGTCGATGCTTATCACTCCCTGCCGCCAGGACAGGAAGCCGGTGTTGTTTATCCACCAGGTGCCGTCGGGCTGAATATAGGCATAAATCCCCGGCGAAACCTCTGCCAGCTCGGGCTCGCCGGGCTCGGTGATATCGATGTCCTTGCTGCTCATTGGCCACCTGCGTTCGGTTCGATCTCAGTAGTATGGTGCGCCGCGATCCGTCCTGATAACGTGCCTGCACCGGACTGCCCGGCGCGGAGCCTGGAACTAGGGGAACCACATGGCTGGAATGGTCTTCTTCACCGACAACTATCAAGATCACAGCACCCGCGAGGGCTGGCAGTTCGAGTTCTATTGCCAGCGGTGCGGGAACGGTTACGCGTCTTCGTTCCAGAAGTCGCTTACCGGCTTCGGTGGTCAGATGCTCAGGATCGGTGGCGACCTGCTCGGCGGGTCCATTGGCAGCAAGGCGCAGGAGATCGGCTGGGACGCCCAGTGGCTGACCGACGGCACGCGCAGCACGGCGCGGGACAAGGCGCTGGCCAAGGCCGTCGATGAGATGAAGCCGTACTTCAAGCAGTGCCACCGGTGCGGCCAGTGGGTCTGCGGCCAGATCTGCTGGAACGACCAGCGCGGCCTGTGCACGACCTGCGCGCCGAAGCTCGACCAGGAGATCGCGGGCATGCAGGCGGCGGCCCAGATCGACCAGTTGCATACGAAGATCCAGGCCCAGGACTGGACCGGGAACATCAACTACCGGGACGAGCACACCGGGCTGTGCTCGAACTGCGGCCAGGAGACCGGCGGGGGCAAGTTCTGCAATAACTGCGGGACTCCTCAGGCCGCGGCCGACGCGGGCAAGAAGTTCTGCGGCAACTGCGGCAGCAACCTGAACGGCACCAGGTTCTGCGGCGAGTGCGGCACGCCGGCCTGATGCGGTGACCACCGCGTACTACCGGCTGCTCACCGCGGCCGGGGAGGCCAGCGAGGACGGCAAGGCCGAGGTCAAGGTGGCCGGCGGCATGTTCACGCTTACTCCCTCGATGGGCGATGCGCTGCGGGTGCCATTCAGTCAGGTCGCGTCGGTAGCCGAGGGCGAGCAGTTCACGTTGCGGATCGGCCTGGCCCAGGGCACCGTGATCGAGTTGTCGCGAATGGGCGCGATGCGGACCCAGGTGCTCGCCGAACTGCGCGACGCTCACGCCGACGCGGCTGCTACGACGGCGTCGGCGGTGGGCACGGCTGACAAATTCAGCGGCGTCGCCGGCGGCGAACAGGTCGAGATCCGCATCTACGATGACGCGCTCCTGATCATCGGCCCGGCGAGCACCCAGCGGATCAGCTTCTCGTTCGTCAAGTCGGTGCAGGTCGCCGACTACGTCGTGACCGTCGAGGCGACCGGCAGCGACGCGACGACGCTGACCAGGCTCGGCAACCGCACCGGGGAGTTCGAGCGCGCGCTGACCGAGCGCATCTCGGCGGCCCGGGGCCGGACCTCGGCGTTCTTGTCGGCGCTGCTGCCCGGCCTTGACCCGATGGCGCTGCGGCAGGCGGCCGGCCTGCTGCGAGATGGGGTCGCGGTCGCGGCTAGCTCGCTGGCCGGGATCCACCAGGAACTGCCGGGGACGTTGCTGCAGATCACGACGCTCGCCGACCGGCGGGACGCGGTTGGCGAGCTGACCAGCCGGGGCGCGGTGTCGATCGGGTTCCGGCAGGTGACGACGATCGGCAAGGAAGCGGTCGGGGTTACTGCCTGGCAGGACTCCGCGCACACGCCGAACATCACCGGGCATGAGAGTCCTGGCGGTTCGTTCCGGCCGGGGTTTGCCGGGGCGATGGCGGCTGGAGCGATGGCTGGCGGGCCAGGGGCCTTCGGTCCAGGCGGATACGGGGGCGGTGGCTTTGGCGGGCCGTTCGGCGGATTCGGGCCTGGCGGGTTCGGGGCCGGCGGATTCGGGCTCGGCGGGTTCGGGCTGGGTGGCGGCGGTTACGGCGGCGGGCCTTACGGCTACCGCGAGGAGTACGGCGGATACGGCAACTACTGGGCCTACCGGGCGCTCGGCGCCGGGATGAACAACTCCGGCCAGAACCGGCCGATGACGCCGCGGCCTGATCTGACGCACAACACGCTGATTCCGGTCAGCGAGGACCTGTCGGCGCTGACGGCGACCGGCGAGGATCCGACCGTGCTCAGCTTCATCCTGGTGAGCGCGCCCGGTCGGGTGGTGTTCGAGGTGCTTAACGCGGCGGAGCCGGCGACGCTGGTGTTCCGGTCTGGGGGCGATGAGTCGGTCGGCGTGATCAACCGGGCGCTGGTCGACTCTGGGTTCACCGCGCCGACGCCGGCCTCAGGCGGATTGACGGCGCCGCCCCGGCGGGTCGGCGAGCCGGCCCTGCTGAGCGAGTTGCTGCTCGGGGCGGTCGAGCACGGCGACGGCTGGGCCGGTCAGATGGCGGCGCTGCTCGCGGGGTGAGCAGCGGGCGGGGACTGGCCCGGGCGGCAGTTGGCTCTGGCAGCTTCGCTTGGACGGCCGCAAATTTTTCTTCCTAAGAGGGGTTAGGGGTTTGGTTTTCATGACCGTGCGAGCATCGGACTCCGACCGGGACGCGGCGGCGGAAGCCTTGGCCGAGGCCGTCGGTGCCGGCCGGCTGTCGCTGGACGAGCACAGTGCGCGGCTCGACGCGATGTACCGGGCGCAGACAGCCGATCAGGTGGCCGCGGTCGTCGCGGACCTGCCTTCGCTGCCGGTCAGGCGGAGCGCCCTGTACCGCGCGGTCGACCCGTACAAGATCATTGCCATCGGCGGGACCGTGCAGCGGGCCGGGCGATTCCGGATCGGGCGGTTCTGCACCCTGTCGGCGATCTTCGGGCGGATCGACCTTGACCTGCGCACCGTCGTGCTGAGTCAGGACCAGGTCACGGTCAACGTGCGGAGCTTGCTCGGACCGGTGACGATCATCGTGCCGAAGGCGTGGCGGATCGAGGAGCAGGTGCTGGTCGTCGGGTCGCGGCAGGCCATTGCCAGCCGGGACAACGACGATCCCCGGGTGCCGATGATCCGGCTGCGCGGGTTCATGTTCGGCGGCTCGTTCCGGCTCTCCGACGGCTGATCGCGGTTTGTGAGATCGTGCTATAGCCCCCGAATTGGGGACGTAGGGGCGGCGCCTGAAGGGGCGGATCGGGTCAATGGCGGCATCATTCGCGGAGTTGCTGCGGCGCTTCCGCGTGGCCGCGAGCCTGACCCAGGAAGCACTGGCCGAGCGGTGCGGGTACAGCCCGGCCACGATCGCCGCGCTGGAGACCGGACGTCGTAAGGCGCCGAGGCTTTCCACCGTTTCCGACCTGGCCGACGCACTGGCGTTGTCGGCGGCCGACCGGGCGCTGCTGGCCACGGCGGCCGGGGCGGCCGGGGCGGCGGGGCCGGCGGCTGAGCGGCGGTCTCCTGAAGTTGGCCGTCCAGCGTCGGAGGCGGCCGGGACCGTGTTGCCCGCGCCGATCACGCCGCTGGTCGGGCGGCTGGCCGAGGCGGGAGCGGTGGCCGATGAGCTGAAGTCGGAGCGGCTGGTCACGCTGGTCGGGCCCGGGGGAGTCGGGAAGACACGACTGGCCTTGCGCGTCGCATCGGGGAGTGCGGACAAGTTCACCGGAGGGATCTGGTGGATCGAACTCGGGCCGGTCACCGATCCCGACGGGGTCGCCTCGGCCGTGCTGCGGGCCGTTGGCGGCAGCGAGCAGCCGGGGGCGCAGACCAGCGCGGAGATCATCGCCGCCTTGCCTGATGATCCGGTGCTGCTGGTCATCGACAACTGCGAGCATGTGCTAGACGCGGCCGCCCGGCTGATCGGCGAGCTGCTCAGATCGTCGATCGTCACGGTGCTCACGACCAGCCGGGAGCCGCTCGCCATCCCCGGCGAGGTCAACTGGCAGGTGCCGCCGCTGCGGGTGCCTGACTCGACGGTGCCGGCCGAAGGGGGACGACCCCCTCGAACCCCCGCCATTGACATCGAGACCGCATCGAGCGTTGAGGCCGTGCAGTTGTTCGTCGACCGGGCGACTCGGGTGAGCCCCGGGTTCCGGCTGGATGAGGGGAACGTCGCGGCGGTGGCCAGGATCTGCCGGCGGCTCGACGGGATGCCGCTGGCGATCGAGCTGGTCGCGGCCAGGGTCAGGGCGCGCGGGATCCGCGACCTGGCTGATGACCTGGACCAGCGGATCCCGCTGGCGGGGGCGACGGCGCGGGGCGTGCCCGACCGGCAGTCCACGCTGCGGGCCTCGATCGGCTGGAGCTACCAGCTGCTGACGCCGGGCGAGCAGCAGGCGTTCCGGTGCCTGGCCTGCTTCGCCGGGTCGTTCACCGAGGCAGCGTTCGAGGCCGTGGCCGGCCGGATGTCCGGCGGCTCGGACGATGAGGAGCTGAACGGGGGCGAGGCGCTCGGCCGGCTGGTCGACAAGTCGCTGGTGGTGCTGGCCGAGGGGACGGCCCGGTATCGACTGCTGGAAAGCATCAGGGAGTACGCGACCCAGCAGGCCGGACAGGCTGGCGAGCTGGCGGCGATCCGCGATGCTCACGCGGACTACTACGCGGACTGGGTGGCCGGGCTCGGCGCCGGAGAGGTTTCTGACGCCTCAGAAGCGATGCTCGAGCTGATCGGCTCGGAATATCCCAACCTCAGGAACGCCCTGCAGTGGTCGATCGACCAGCGCTCGGCTCGCGCCGCTTCCCTGGTCACCGCGATCGGAACGGCCTGGCATCAGCTGAGCATGTTCCACGATGCGGTCGTTCTCGGTGACAGCGCGCTCGGAATCGTCGCCGAGGCCGACCCGGGCGCGTGGGCCAAGACCGTCGGTGCCCTCGCCATGGCCCGGTTGCTCGCCGGCGACCTGGCCTTCGTCGGCTCGGCCGTGCCATCGGCCGAACGGCTGGCGCGGGCAGCTGACGACCACTGGACGATGGCCTGGTGCGAGCTGGTTCAGGGGAGCCGTCCGCCGTTCGACCCGGGGCCGCTGATTTCCGCCTACGAGCGCGGTGTCGACCTGGCTCCGAGCGTGGCCGTGGTCGCGGCCGCGTCGGCGGCATCGGCCGGCACCGACACCGACGCGGCGCGCTGGTCCGAGCACGCGATCGAGCTGGCCGGGCGGCTGGACAACACCTCGCTCAGAGCGGTCGCCGCCGTGGCCACGGCCGAGCATCTGATCGAATGCGGCCGGCTGACGGAGGCGGTCGACCTGGTGCTGCCGGTGACGCTGGACCGGACGGTGATGCCCGCGGTGCGGTTGCTTGGGGTCGGGCGGGTCGTGCATGCGGCGTTCCAGCGGAACGACGATCGGGTTGGCAGCGAGGTCTCGACCACGGTCGATGAGATCGCTCGGGGCTGGCCGGACCGGGGCGTGTGGCGGGTCGGCCTGCAGGGGTTGCGGATGTCGCTGCTGCGCTCGGAGATGTCGGGCTCGGGGACGGGCTCGGGTACGGGCTTGGGGACGGGCTCGGGTTCGCCGCCCCGGGAGCCGAGCGGCTGGCTGATGCGGATCGCGCACACGCCTGGCCTGCTGCGGACCTACTGCCGGCTGGCGATCGAAGGCGGGCAGCGGCTGGATCCGGTTACCTTGGCCCGGTCGGTCGTGGCGCCGGAGCAGGGGTCGCTGATGGCGGCCTCGATCGCCTCGATCCACGCTGCCTGCGCGGCGGTCGACGGTGATGGTGATCGGGCGGCTTCCTTGTGGCGATCGGTCCTGGGCGACGCGGCCCGGGGCGGCTACCTGCTGCTGGTCTGCGACGCGCTAGAGGCGCTCGGCTGCCTCGCGGCCCGGCGCGGCGCCGACTCGACGCTGGCTGTCAGCTTGATCGCCGCCGCCCGAGCGTGCCGGGACGAGATCGGCTACCGGTTCAGGTTCAGGTACGAACAGGCAGCGCTCGATGAGGCGGTTGCGATGCTCGGTCCGGCCGCCTTGCTCGGGCCGGCGCTTGACTGGCAGGCCGCCGCCTCCCTGGCCTTGTCCGGCTGACGCAGCGGGAGCTGAGCGGTCAGCTGATCGTTGCCGTCGGCAATCCAGAGACCCCGCGCTGAACCCGACGCAAATACTCCTTGCGGTCCAGCGGATTGTTGTCGCTGCGCGCCCGGACCGGAAACGCGCCCAGCATCGGCTCGTACCGGTCGAACGAGCTGTCCAGCACCCCCTCGCCCCGGCTGAGCCCGGGCAGCTGCTGACGCAGTCCGTGCACCTGGGCCGCTGGAATCTCGCCGTCCATGACGTAGGCCGACCCGCGCAGCACCGGCGTCCCCGGCACCGCGCCGAGCCGCCCGAGCACCGGCAGCACCGGCCCGAGACAGTCGGCGGGAATCTCCAGCTCGAACCTGTGCAGCGGCTCGCACACCACGGTGCCGGCCTGCTTCAGCGCCGTCATCAGCACCAGCGGCGTCAGGTTCCTGAAGTCACCGGCGGTACTCGACATGGACTTGTCGAACGTGCCGTGCATGTGAGACTGCCGAGGCCAGTAGCCCGAGTGCGTGAGCGTCACCCGGCAGTCGGGTACCTCCCAGCCGTACAGGCCCTGGCGCAACGTCAGCGGCACGGTCTCCTCGATCGCCCGCAGGAATGAGTAAGGCAGCGCGCCCAGCTCGATCTCCAGGCCGAACACCAGGCCAGACCCGATTGCCCCAGGTTCCACCCGAAGGCCTACGGTTGCCAGGAACGGGTTGTCCCCGCCCTTGATCACCTCAAGGGCGACACCGGTTCCGGCCGGCCGCTCGATGCAGATCGTCACCGTGTCCCGGAAGCTGACCGCGAGCCCGAATTCCTCCGCCAGCGTGGACGCGATGACTTCCTTCTGCACCTCGCCGTACAGCGACAACAGCAGCTCGCCCCGGGCGTCGTCCTGCCGCAGGTTGATCAGCGGGTCCTGCTCGGCCAGCTGAGTCAGCGCGGCGTGCAGCCGCCGCTTGTCGGCCCGGCCGGCCGGAACGATCACGGTCTGCACCGTCGGCGGCCCGAAGAACCCGCCCGCCTGGCCCGGCCGCCGCACCCCGATGGCATCGCCCACCTGCGCGCCGCCGAGCCCCCACAGCTTGCCGATCTGCCCGGCAGCCATCGACTCGCGCGGTGCGGCCGCGCCGCCGTCAAAGACGCTCAGGCCGGTGACCTTGGCGCCGTCATAGTCGGCGAGCCGGTCCCTGACCGCCAGCGTTCCGGAGAACAGCCTCAGGTAGGCGATCTTCTCGCCGCTTTGACCCCTTTCTATTTTGAACACATTGCCAGAGATTGGCCCTAGCTCGTCGCCTCGACCAGCCGGTAGCAACTCACGGATCCCCGCCGTGAGCGAGTCGACCCCGGCCCCGGTGATCGCGGAGCCGAAGAAGACCGGATAGACCAGCCCGCGCTGGGTCTGGCGAGCGAGCGCCCGCCGAAGCCGCCGGTAGGGTACGGCGGACTCGTCGCTGACGTAGGCGGCCAGCAACTGATCGTCGTGGCTGGTCAGCCGGTCGGCCAGGACCGCCGCGAACTCCTGGTCGGCGCGGGAGTACGGCCTGAACCCGGCATCGCGAGTCCCGAGGCCGGTCACCGCTCCCATCGCGACGACCGCCGGGGTCAGTCGTTCGGCGATTCCGGCGAGCACCTCGGCGTACCGGGCACCGCCCCGGTCGATCTTGTTCACGAAGATCAGCACCGGCACGCCGAGCCGCCTAAGCGTGCGCATCAGGATCCTGGTCTGCGGCTGGATGCCCTCGACCGCCGAGATCACCAGGACCGCGCCGTCGAGCACGCTGAGCACACGCTCGACCTCCGCGATGAAGTCCGGATGGCCGGGCGTGTCGATCAGGTTGACGGCGAGGTCACCGATGACGAACGACGTCACGGCCGACTTGATCGTGATGCCGCGCTGCCGCTCCAGCGCCAGCGAATCGGTCTGAGTACTACCGGCGTCGACGCTGCCGAGGGCGTCGATCACCCCGGCGGCGAACAGCAGTCGCTCGGTCAGGCTGGTCTTACCGGCGTCTACATGCGCCAGGATCCCCAAGTTGAGCGTAACCATGAAGCGTCATGTCCTTGCTGTAGCTAAGTCTGAGCGAAGTGGACATGAACGCTGCTCGCATGGTCGATCTCCCTGGCTAGCCGGCTACTGCCGCAGACAGGAAACCAGGTGGGCCGATTGATTGGCAATTGATTTGCGTTTCGTTCGCCGTGTTCCAAAGCAGGCAAAGAGGCGATTCAATGCACTAACCGACCCTCTAGAAGTGGAGGACATGTGCATCTTGCCATTCGCCGCCGGGGCCGCCCGCGGGCGGCTCTGCTAGCTGTGGCCGCGCTGTTCGCGGCGACCGCGTTCGGTTTGGTCAGGCCCGCGCCGGCCGCAGCCAACGTATGTTCTCCCTGGCCCGGTTGCTTCGGCACCGCCTACCAGGTCACCGGCACGTCCGACAACTCGCTGGCCGAGTGGACCTACAGCCCGTCCGTGGGTGGCACCGTGATCAGGTCGGTGCCGAACGGGACGACGCTGATCGTTGGCTGCCAGGCCAACAACGG